>NZ_JBVJWV010000020.1:0-13285 GCF_055602105.1 Streptomyces sp. NPDC037421 | reverse complement strand
TTCCCTCCCTCTCCCCCCCTCTCCCGCCCCCCCCCCCCCCCCCCCCCCCCCCCCCCCCCCCCCCCCCCCCCCCCCCCCCCCCCCCCCCCCCCCCCCCCCCCACCTCCATGTCAGGCATCGGGCATCGGAGGCCGGGCGCCGGGCGTCAGGGCGTGTACTTGTACCCCACGCGGCGGACGGTCTGGATCGCGCCGCGGTGCGCCGCGCCCAGCTTGCGGCGCAGCCGGGCGATGTGGACGTCGACGGTCCGGCCGTCGCCGACGTGCCCGTAGCCCCACACCGTGGTCACCAGCTGGTCCCGGCTGTGCACCCGGTGCGGGTGGGCCACCAGGTGGGCGAGCAGCTCGAACTCCAGGTAGGTCAGGTCCAGCTGCTCGCCGTCGACCTCGGCCGTGCGCTGCGCGGAGTCGATCCGCACGAGCGCGTCTCCAGTGGCCGTCGACGGCTCGGACGCAGGCTGGGCGTGCGGGACCGGTCCGGCGACGGGCACGGGAACGGACTGCGGGGCGAAGGCGATCTGCTGCTGGTCGGCCGGTACGAGGACCAGGTAGCCGATCATCGGAGGCTGGCCCGGCAGCGTGGGAACGGCGTGCTGGGGCGCGGGCAGCCAGGTGGCGCCCGGCGGGAGCAGGTCCACCACCCGGGCCACCTCGTCCCGGTCCACGGCGCGGAGCCGGTGGCGCGGAGCGGGCGGGAAGGGCAGGGGAGCAGAGGTCGCAGCGGAGGCGGCAGAAGCGAAGGAACGGGTGTTCGTCATGAGTGGTCAGCTCTTTCACGCGGAGTGATCGGCAGAAGACGTACGTGTGCATGTGCGAGTGCACGTAGTCGTTGCGTACCGCGCAGACCGAAGGCCCCGGGGCGGGTCTGGTGAGAGGGTCCCGGAGGCTTTAGAGGGCCGGCGCGTTCTCGGCGCGGCAACACACCCGGTCGAAGTCGTGATCCTGACGGGACGGCCAGAACGGCTCCAGGTCGCTGCGACCTGTCGGGAAGTACGAATGGCTGGCCATGGGCGCCATTGAAGCAGAAACACGGGGCCCGGGGCAGGTTGCGTCTCACCTGGTGGATCGGAATCTCATATTCCGTCGTCAAGTCTTCGTCAGGCCGTCATAATCCCGACATACCGTCAGCCTGAAAGCCGCTTCCGCCAGTCCAGTCCCGTCACGCGTATCGCATCGTGGGCCGATCCGTCCCACGCCCACGACAGCCCCACGCCGTCCAGCGCCGCCACCACCTCCCGCCCCACGGAGGCCGTCAGTTCCTCGCCGGACTCGAAACCCCCGTAGAGCAGGTACAGGTCCCCGCCCTCGGCCGCCCCCTCCGTGCACTGCGAGTGGAAGAAGACGAAGCCGCGGGCGTCCTCCTCGCCGTCGGCGTGGATCTCGCCGAGGCCGCAGGTGCGGCAACAGGTGAAGTTCTCCCGCGCGGTGATACCGCTCGCGTCGAGCGCCCCGAACGCCCGGGCCAGCCGCTCGGGATCCGTCTCGCCCGCCCAGCCGGCCTGCTCCGCGACCCGCTCCCGCCACAGCCGGTCCACCAGGTCCGCCGCCTGCGCCCGGGACACCGGCCGGTCGTCGCCGGACACCAGGTACTCCTCGGCGTCCTCCGTCAGCGCCGCCCGGTCTCCGTACCCGCAGCGCAGCCACCCCCGCACGGCCTCGGTCAGCTCCTCCTCCACCTCCGGGTCCAGCGGCGCCACCTCCTCGACCGGGAAGTCCAGCCGCTCCCAGGCCGGCCCGCGGTCCCAGTCCTTCTCCCGGGCCGCCCAGCGGAGCATCACCTCCACCACCTCCTGCGCGGTGCCGACGAACGCCTGGAAGTGCCGGTCGGGCGCGCCCGCGCGGTGCTCCAACTGGTAGTCGCCGCCGGTCTCGTGCCAGACCTGCACGTAGACGTCCGGGTCGTCCGGGACCCGGTTCACGACGAGGAACCGGTCTCCCTCCCCGCCTATGCCCGCCACGAGGGCGGACAGCGGCTCACGGCTCCCGGGGCCGGAGAGGTCGTGGTGGCGGCCGGGTTCGGTGTGGACCCTGACGGGCTGGATCATGTCGGCGGGTCCGGTGCGCTCGGTGTTCATGAGGACACGGTGACAGGCGCCACTGACAACGGCGGCGCCCGCCTCCGGGAGGGGAGTGCGGGCGCCACCGGTGCCGCTGCGCGGTGCGGTCGCTTCAGGGGCCGGTCAGACCAGGCCGTCCTTCTCCAGGCCCGTGCAGCAGGTGTCCGTGATCAGGCGGGTCACCACGTACGGGTCCACGTTCGCGTTCGGGCGGCGGTCCTCGATGTAGCCCTTGCCGTCCTTCTCCACCTGCCAGGGGATGCGGACCGACGCGCCGCGGTCCGAGACGCCGTAGCTGAACTCGTTCCACGGGGCCGTCTCGTGCAGACCCGTCAGGCGCTCGTCGATGCCCGCGCCGTAGTTCTTGACGTGGTCCAGCGGCTTGCTGCCCTCGCCCAGCGCCTCGCACGCCGAGATGATCGCGCGGTAGTCCTCGCGCATCGCCCTCGTGGAGAAGTTGGTGTGCGCGCCCGCGCCGTTCCAGTCGCCCTTCACCGGCTTCGGGTTCAGCGTCGCCGACACGTTGAAGTCCTCGGCCGTGCGGTACAGCAGCCAGCGCGCGATCCACAGCTGGTCGGAGACCTCCAGCGGGCCCAGCGGGCCGACCTGGAACTCCCACTGGCCGGGCATGACCTCGGCGTTGATGCCGGAGATCTCCAGCCCGGCGGCGAGGCAGTGGTCCAGGTGCTTCTCGACGATGTCGCGGCCGAAGATCTCGTCCGCGCCGACACCGCAGTAGTAGCCGCCCTGCGCCGCCGGGAAGCCGCCCACCGGGAAGCCGAGCGGGCGGGTGCCGTCGAAGAAGGTGTACTCCTGCTCGATGCCGAAGATGGCCTCCTGCGGGGCGAACTTCTCCGCGACCGGACGCAGCAGCGCGCGGGTGTTCGACTCGTGCGGGGTCATGTCGATGTTGAGGACCTCGCACAGGACGAGGATGTCGTTCCCGCCGCGGATCGGGTCCGGGCAGGAGAAGACCGGCTGGAGGACCCGGTCCGAGGCGTGGCCCTCGGCCTGGTTCGTGCTCGAACCGTCGAAGCCCCAGATCGGCAGCTCCGCACCGTCCGCGAGGATCTTCGTCTTGGAGCGGAGCTTCGCCGTCGGCGCGGTGCCGTCGATCCAGATGTACTCAGCCTTGTAGCTCACGGGACCATCCTGACTCTGCGGGTGCTGCGGGACGCTGCGGTGTTGACCGCAGCGTGCCCCGTGGCGATTTCTCATCCGTTGCCCATGTGTGAACCCTGTGTTACCGGGGTTTACACCGCAGGTCGGGTGGCTTGATCGAGTCGGTCGCCGTACATCCGTCCGGGTGGGGCACACTGAGCGGGTGAGCATTTCGTACGATTTGAACTCCGTCGGTGACGGTCGCCCCCGCGTCGGCCTGCTCGGCACCGGCCCCTGGGCCCGCCGCACCCACGCCCCCGCCCTCGCCGCGCACACCGGCTCCGAGTTCGCCGGAGTCTGGGGCCGGCGCCCCGAAGCCGCGGCCGAGCTCGCCGACGCGTACGGGGTGAAGGTGTACGAAGACCCCGACGCGCTGTTCGCCGACTGCGACGTCGTGGCCTTCGCCCTGCCGCCCGACGTCCAGGCCCCGCTCGCCGTACGCGCGGCCGCCGCCGGCTGCCACCTGCTGCTGGACAAGCCCGTCGCCACGACCGTGGAGGAAGCCCGCGCCGTCGCCGACGCCGCCGCCGCGCACGGTGTCGCGTCCGTCGTCTTCCTGACGCTGCGCTTCGCCGAGCCGACGGCGGGCTGGGTCCGCGAACAGGCCGGGCGCTCCGGGTGGTTCACCGCCTCCGCGCACTGGCTCGGCGCGGTCTTCCCGCCCGGCGGCGAGCCCAGTGCGTACGCCGACTCGCCCTGGCGCAAGGCCAAGGGCGGCCTGTGGGACGTCGGCCCGCACGCCCTGTCCGTGCTGATCCCGGTGCTCGGCGAGGTCACCGCCGTCGCCGCCACCAGGGGCCCGTCCGACGTGGTCCAGCTGGCCCTGCGGCACGCCTCCGGGGCCGCCAGCACCGCCGTGCTCAGCCTGGGCGCGCCGCGCGCGGCCGCCGGGGTGGGGCTGGAACTGCGCGGCGCCGAGGGCGTCTTCGCGCTGCCGGACTGGAGCGACGTACCGGGTGCCTACGGGCGCGCCCTGGACGCGGTGCTCGACGCCGCCCGGACCGGGGTGCCGGACCCGCGCGGGGCGGAGTTCGGGGCCCGGCTGACGGAGATCCTGGCGGAGGCGGAAGGGCAGCTGCCTACTTGATGGGGGCCTACTTGATGAGGGCCTACTTGATGAGGGCGTTGGCCACGATGATCACCAGCCCGATCGCCGCGTCGGCCAGGCCGACGAGCAGCGCCGAGGTGATCCGGTAGCCGACCCGCAGCGCCACGAAGGCCCCCCAGGCGAACAGCAGCGCCGTGTTCAGGCCGAGCCCGACCGCCGTCACCCCGTACGGCTCCCAGTGCGCGATCTCGGCGAACAGGAGCAGGAGGAGGGTGGGGAGGGTGGCCGCGATCATCGGCCACTCGTTCCACAGGGCCCGGCCCAGCAGCCGCCACCGGTGCGCGGCGGAGCCGGCCTGATGGTCGGCCATGTGGTGCGCGTACCCGTGCGCGAGGGCTCCGGCGGCGGCGGTGACCAGGATCCAGGCGGCGTCGGCGAGCGGGGTGTACTCCCCGCCCCGCTGGTCCAACGCGGCCAACAGCCCACTGGCCAGCACGGTCCCGTACACCCCGCCGAACATCCAGTCGGCCCCCCGACGGGGCGGGGCGATGGGGTAGGGGGCGGGGGTGGGTGTGTCACCGGCCTGGGGCTGTTCGGTCATGGGGGCGGTCCTTGGGTGCGGTTGGTGCAGTTTCGTCCGTATTCGTTCCTCGGGTCACCCTAGTGGGGAGGGGGTGGGGGCGGCGTGAAGGGGGGCTCGGTCTCTCCCCCTCGCCCCCCGGGGCGGGGCGGGGGAGCGGGGTGCCGGCTGGGCGGTCTCACAGCTGGTTTGGGGGTTTCCCGTCAGTCCCATCGTCCTTCCGTGTCGGGCCGGTCCCTCAAGGGCGCTCCCTTCGGTCGCGTCGCTACGCGATCGCCTTCGGCGACCCTTGACCGACCGTCCCGCCCCGGAAAGACAAAGGACTGCCGGGAAGCCCCCAAAAGAACGGCACGGTCGATGGTGGGAGGGACGGGTCTCTCGGCGATGAGGCGAGGGACCGGGCCGTGCCCCGCCGGGCATCCGGGCCCTCAGCGTCCCGATTCCGGGCCAGGGTCCGACTACCTCCACCACATGCCGACCAGAGCCCCCTGCGGACCACCCAAGCGCAGCAGATCGCTACGCGCTCCCCACTGTTCAGCGTCCGGCGACCGTCTTGGGCTGATACCTGCACCAAATGACGAACAGAGCAGCACGGGAAGCGGATGGGCGCGGCAGATCGCTACGCGCTCCTCTCGTCTCGGCGGCTGACGGCCGTCTGGAGTCGATATCCGTACCAAGGGGCGAGACGGGAGTCGGTACCTTGATCACACAGCTGATCGATTTCTGAAGAAAGCGTCATCGTGAGCGATTCGCGCCCCCACATCCTGTTCTCCTTCGGCACGCTGATGGACCCGAAGGTTCAGCAGGCCCTCTTCGGCCAGGTCGTGCCCAGTCGTCCCGCGTCGCTGGCCGGGTACACGACCAGGCCGCTGAAGATCACCGACCCGGACGTGATCGCTGCCAGTGGCCTGGACGTTCACCTGATCCTGGAGCGCAAGCTCGGCAGTGCGGTCGAGGGAGCCGTCCTCCACCTCACCGATGAGGAACTCGCCGCAGCCGACGACTACGAGGTCGACGACTACACCCGCCGACGGGTGGTCCTCGCTTCTGGGGAGAGCGCCTGGGCCTACCTGGACGCGAAGCCGCTGAGGCCGGCGGCGCGGATCGTGATCGTGGGTGACAGCATCGCCTACGGGCGTTGCGATCCGCAGGGTGGATGGGCCGGTCGGCTGGCAGCCGTCCACATAGCCGAGAACGAGACCGCGCACCGGGTCTTCAACCTGGCCATCCCCGGTTCCACGTTGGCAGCCGTCAGCGAGCAGACACCCGCCCTCCTGCCTCCCCGCCTGCCTGACACGATCGTGCTCGCGGCAGGCATCAACGACTCCGCCGTGCCCCTGGCGACGCCCGATGCCGATGGACTGGCCGGCATCGAGGACGGTCTCGACGCACTGGCCGCCACGGCCCATGCGCACAATGCGCGCCTGGTCGTTCTGGGCCCCATCTGGCTCGACGAAGAGCGCACCGGCGACTACGAGGGCCTGTGTTTCACACGGCAACGAGCGCTCACCCTCCGGGAGTCGTTGCGGGCGTGGTGCGAGGAAAACCACATCGACTTCGTCGACATGTGGGAGCCCCTGCGCGACCGGACCGACCTCCTCGTCGACGGCGTACACCCCACCCATGAAGGCCACCGGGCCCTCTACGAGCACCTCATCACTCTCGCCGGCTGACCCGACACGTCTTGGCGCGGATATCAGCCACGGGCGGTCGCCGGACGCCGAGACATGAGGAGCGCGTAGCGATCTCTCGCGCCCATCGGCTTCCCACAGCGCTCTGATCAACATTTGGTGCGGGTATCAGCCACGGGCGGTCGCTGGACGCCGGGAAAAGAGGAGCGCGTAGCGATCCAATGCGCCTGGGGGCTCCGCAGGGGGCTGTGGTCGGCATTTGGTGCAGGTATCCGGGCCCCCGGCCCTGGAGCGGGGGTCACGGCCAGCCCGGATGCGCGGCCGGCCAAGGCCCGGCCCCTCGCCTCATCGCTGACTGGGCCGCTCCTGCCTCTCCTGCCCGGTGACCGTTCCTTTGGGGGCTTCCCGGCAGTCTTTCGGCTTTCCGGGGCGGGACGGGCTGTCAAGGGTCGCCGAAGGCGATCACGAAGTGACGCGACCGAAGGGAGCGCCCTTGACGGGCCGGCACGACACGGAATGACGATGGGACTGCCGGGAAACCCCCAACCGTCTCTGATTCCGCACCGGGTCAGCTGGCCGTCGTGATGCCGTCCAGGAAGGTGGCCCAGGTGGTGGGGGTCACCGCTACCTCGGGGCCGCCCGGTACTTTGGAATCCCGGATGTGGATGGTGGCGGTGGACGGGGAGATCTCGACGCAGTTGCCTCCTTCCGAGTTGCTGTACGACGACTTGATCCACTGGTGGGGTGAAGGACTGCTCACTTCAGGCTCTCCATCTGCTTCCTGATGAGGTCCGCGCTGCGCTGTGCCGAGAGCGCTTCGCCCGCGAGTTCGCCGAAGGCTCGTACAGCTTCTCGCACATGCTCAGCGTCCGTGATGATCGCTCCGGTGCGGAAGGAGTCGACGCACACGGATTGGGAGTGATTCGGCGAGGTCAGGATGCTGACGGGCGCGTCCATGAGCAGGTTTGGTTCAGCGTCCAGAGGCAGGATGCGAATGCTCGTGGTCGGACTCTCGCTGCGGGACACGAGCGTTGCCAGCTGCTCCCGCATCACTGGGATTGGTACGGCCCGTCGGTAGATCACGGACTCGCACAGCACGATGCGCAGATCAGGGGCTGCAGGACCCTTCAACACGTCTTGGCGGGTCATGCGGGCGCGGACCGTTGTCATGACCTCCCCTTCGGAAGCTCGTGAAGAGCCTGCTCGGATGATGGCGCGCGCGTAGTCGCTCGTCTGCACCAGACCCGGAATCAGCGTCGGTGACCACTCCCACACGGCGATCGCGGAACGCTCAAGCTCCATGCGTCGACGATGGATGGCCTGGAACGACTGGATGATCATCTCCTCGTACAGTCGCTTGAACAAGCCGTCCGTCTCGAAGATTTGATCCAGCACCGCCGGCAGCTCCGGAGGGATCGCCCCTTCCCCCGACTCCATGCGGCTGATCGTGCTCTTCGACGTGCGCGCCAGACGGGCCGCGCTCGTCTGGGAGAGGCGGCGTTCCGGGTACAGCTCTCGGGCGCTCTTGAGTTCCTCGGCGAATCGGCGGCGTGGATCCGGCTCCACAGACGCCCCCTTTCCACGTTCCCATGCGGTTGGTCACGACCGGGCCTGACGCGTTTCCGCAGGTCAAGTGGGTCGGAATATGCCGCTCCGACCAAGACGCAGGTCGGTCGATCGGGCGCTTTCGATCGTAGCTCCGCCTGCGTAACTCTGATTTCACGCAAGGTGATTGAGCACTCGAACGGATGGTGGAATGTCATGCGTGATGCGACCGGCGCTGACGGCGTGGACGACATCGAATGGCTTGCCGGTGTCCTCCCCCAGCTCGACCGGGCCTGGGCTGACTTGGTCACCGGGCTGGACGCCGCCCTCCAGGGGTTCGTCTTCGTCCAGCGGTTCAGTGCCACGCCGCGCGGTGCCCGACTGGCCCGGCATCTCGCGCTCGTGCAGCTGCACGCCTGGGGGATTCCGCACGGGAGCGGGGTCGGTGATGACGTCGGGCTCGTCATCGCCGAGCTCGCCGCCAACGCCGTGACGCACGGGTGGGTGGCCGGGCGGGACTTCGAGCTGCGGGTCAGCCGGCTGGGCGGGGTGGTGCGGGTCGAGGTGTCCGACGGGCGGCGGGATCGGCGGCCCCGCCTGAGGGAGGGCGGGTACGGGCTCCGGCTCGTCGGGGGTGTCGCCGCCGCGTGGGGCGTCTGTGACCGGGTGGTCGGGAAGACCGTGTGGGCCGAGTGTGCCCTCAGGGCGTGAATGCCGCCCTTGCCTCTGTCAGGAAGGCGCGGATCGTCTCGCGCTCGGCGGGGGTGAGGGGGGTCAGGGAGTCCTGGACGGCGGTGAGCATGGGGCCGAAGAAGGCCTGGCCCAGCTCGATCGCCTCCGGGGTCACGCGTAGCAGCACGCGGCGGCGGTCGTTCGGGTCGCGGACGCGTTCCGCGTGGCCCAGGCGTTCCAGGCGGTCGATCACCGCAGTGGTGCCGGCCGAGTTGAGGCCGAGTCGGGTGGCCAGGAGGCCCGGGGTGGCGGGTTCGGCGGCGAGGGCCGCGTCCAGGAGGCAGATCAGGGCCCGTACGTCGGTCGGGTGCATGCCGTTGGCGGCGGCGAACTCCGCCTGGCGGAGGCCGAATTCGACGCTCACCGCGCGCAGCAGATGCACCAGGTCGAGGTGGTCGTCCCCGTGCTTGTCGGTCATGTCGCCCCCGTCTAGGATCTCTCGCTGAGCGAGATTATTGCCCATCGAGGGAAATGGGGTCCACATGTCCCGCACCTCCTTCCGCGCCGCCTACGACGAGGCCCTCGCCCGGTGGCCCGGGCCCGTCGAGGCCGGCGACGTGCCCACCCCCTACGGGGTCACCCGCGTCAACAGCTGCGGTCCGGGGGGCGGGGCGTCGGCGCCGCCGCTCGTGTTGCTGCCCGGCGGCGGCGCCACGTCCACCGTGTGGGGGGCCTGTGTGGCGGCCGGGCTGGGGCGGAGTCGGCGGGTCCATGCCGTGGACCTGGTGGGGGAGCCCGGGCTCAGCGTGCCGGCGCCCGGGCGGGCGGTGCGGACCGTCGGGGACCTCACCGCCTGGTTCGACGCGCTGCTCGACGGCCTCACCGGCCCCGCCGGCGGGCCCGTGACGCTGGCCGGGCACTCCTACGGGGCCTGGATCGCCGCCCACGCCGCCGCGCGGCGGCCCGACCGGCTCGACCGGCTCGTCCTGCTCGACCCGACCCAGGTCTTCGCCGGGTTGCGTCCCGGCTACGTGCTGCGGGCGCTGCCGATGCTGGTGCGGCCCACCCCGGCGCGGATCCGCTCGTTCCTGGCCTGGGAGACCGGCGGGGCGGCGCTCGACCCCGCCTGGACGCGACTCCAGGAGGAGACGGCCGCCTTCCCCACCGTGCGGCCGGTCACAGGCCCGCGCCCCGGCCTGGCCGGGCTCGGGGAGCTGCCGGTGGAGGTCCTCTTCGCCGGGCGGGCCCGCTGCCACGACCCCCGGCGGGCCGCCGCGGCCGCGCGCCGGGCGCTGCCGGGCGCGCGGGTCGGCGTACTGGCCGGGGTCTCGCACCACGCGCTGCCGCTGACGGCGGCCGAGGAGATCGCCCGGCTCCTGGCCCCATCGGCCTGAAGGCCCCCTGGTGCTCCAGCCGTAGATCCTGACCTTCGTGGCCGTGCGACTGCTTGCCGTCGACAGGCGTGGCCGGGCCTTGCTCGGTAGCGTGGGTGGTGGCACAGCACCATCGGCGCGCATGCGTCCGCCGGGGCCGACGCATCCCACCCGCCAAAGGCATCTGAGACCACGCCGGACGTGAAGCGGCCACCGTTGCCGCTCGCGGCAGCTCGCCGGGGTATGCCGGGGCTGCGGCCCAGTCCGAGCGCCATGTACCAGCAAGGCCCCCACCCGGTGACCACGGTGTCACCTCCTGGCTGCTGGTTGCGACTCCCACTCCGCGCAAGGAGGGCCGCGCATGTCCAGACCGTCACTGCCACCGCCACCGTCGTCGCCCGATCCCTCCCCGCGGTGGGGACCGCGCGGACGGCCGGGCCACCACGGGCCGCACACGCGGGCCGTCCTGGCATTCGCCCTCCCAGGCCCTGCCTTTGTGCTCGCGCTGGTCCTCGGATTCTCCGGAGTCGCGGACGGTGCTCCCCTGCCGAAGCGTGACACCAGTGGCCAGGTCACCGGGCTGGTCGCCAGCGATGTGGAGGAAATCCGCGCCGGCGACTGCTTCACCACGGATGACGAACTGCAGCAGTACGAAGGCGAAGAGGGCGGCGATGCCTCCACCGAGGTGCGCCTCGTGCCCTGCGACGAGCCTCACGAGGGGGAGGTGTACGCCGTCTTCAGCCTGCAGGACGGTGCGTACCCGGGCAAGAAGAAGATCGTTGCGATGGCCCAGGGCACGTGCGGAGACGCGGTACTCGGCGCCTACACGGGCGCCGCCGCGAAGCTCCCCGAGAAGCTGGAGCGGTACTACTTCTATCCGAGTTCCGCCACCTGGGACATCGGTAATCGCAATGTCGTCTGCTTCCTGGGCGACGAGACCGGTACGAGCACCGGCTCGGTCCGCGCCCCCGGTTCCTGAGCCCCCTTCCCGAGACCCGTTCCCCAGCCCCGCTCCAGAGCAGGGGTTCCCGGTCCTGCCCGATCTGCGGCCTAGCCGGCGTTCGGCTTCGGGCCCTTGATGACCTTGCTGAGGGCCTCCAGGCCCTGCTCCCGCATGCCGCGCACGTAGTCCCAGCCGTTGTGGTCGCCGCCCTTGATCTCGTAGAGGTCGATCTTGATGGGGCCCTTGCCGTTCTCGCGCTGGAACTTCTCCAGCCGTTCCCGGCCGCCCTCCTTCGTCCCGTACTGGAAGTTGACGTAGACCTCCGGCCCCTTCGACTGGATCAGCTTCTGGGCCAGCTTGCCGGGGTCGTTCGCGTCCATCTCCGCCTTGTTGCTCTTCCACAGCGGGGAGTCGGGGGCCGTCTCGCCGCCGTTCGCGATCACGCCCCGGAACTTCTCCGGGTGCTGCATGACCTGCTTGAGGCCCACGAAGGCGCCGGAGGAGTTGCCCATGAGGGCCCAGCCGTCGCGGGACTTGTACGTACGGAAGTTGGCCTTGGTCAGGTCGGGGACGTCCTCGGCGATCCAGGTGCCCATCTTCGGCTGCCCGGGGATGTCGGAGCCGTCGTAGTAGTTCTTGTTGTCGGGGTTGAGGAGCGGCATGACCAGGATGAAGGGCAGCCCCGTGCCCTTGGCGGAGGTCTCCGCTATCGCCTTCTGGAGGCCGATGTTGGGCATGGTCGCCCAGTAGTTGTCGGGGTAGCCGTTGCCGCCGGGCAGGGCGATCATCACGGGGAAGGCGCTGTTGGCGTACTTCGGCTCGTCGTACTCCTTGGGCGTCCACACCCAGACGTCCCCCTCGAAGCCGGACTTGGCGCCCTTGAGGCGGGTCTTGGATATTCGGGTGCCGTCGTCGAGCTTGGTCGTCTGCTTGAACTGTGCGGCGGGGCCGGCCGGCAGCGACACGTCCGGGTCGGGGCCGGTCGCGGCCGCGCCGCCGGAGCCCGCGCCCTGGGCCGGGGGCTTGGGCTTGGCGAAGGTGACGTCCTCGCCGTTGCCGTCGAACCAGTCCGTCCCCCAGTACGCCCAGCCGCCTCCGCCGGCGAGCAGCGCGACGATCACGGCCGTGCCGACCCAGAGCTTCGCCCTGGACCGCTTCGGGAGGCGGGGGCCGAACGGCGGCTGCCCGCAGTGCACGCACAGCTCCTGGGTGCCGGGGCCGGCGTCGTGGCCCATGGGCGGGTGCCCGTACGACTGCTGCCCGTACGGCGATGTCTGCGGGTACTGCTGCTGCAACGAACTTCACTCCGAGCGGTCGGGGCTGCCCAACGGGCGAGCGGCGGTGTCTCCCTGCCAGTCCTGATGGGAGAACGTACCGTCCGGTTGCAGATCAGGCAGAATTTGCCGCATTTGTGCAGTTATGGGTGTTCATCCGTGGTCGGCACCCGTGCGGGAGAGGGCTTCGCGGACGCTCTCCTCCGAGCGGGCGACCACCGCCGTGCCGTCGTCGGCGGTGATGATCGGGCGCTGGATCAGCTTCGGGTGGGCGGCGAGGTGGGCGATCCAGCGGTCCCGCGCCTCGTCGCTCGCCTCGCGCGGCAGGTCCCGTACGCCGGTCTCCTTCGCGAGGGCGTCGGAGGTGCGCGTGATGTCCCAGGGCTCCAGCCCGAGGCGGCCCAGCACCTCGCGGATCTCGCCCTCGGACGGTACGTCCTCCAGGTAGCGGCGCACCGTGTAGTCGGCGCCCTCCGCGTCCAGCAGGGTCAGCGCGCTCCGGCACTTCGAGCAGGCGGGATTGATCCAGATCTCCATGCCCGCAAGGGTAGTCAGACTCCGTCCGGCCAGGGCTTTTGTCAGTGCCCCCCGGTAAAATCGAAGGAGAACGACAGGAAGCCAACTACCGTTTGGGAGGCTGTAGATGGCCGCTGCCGCGATCATTTCGATGCCCAAGAAGAAGCCGCTGCCGGCGGGCCTGCCCCGCGAGTGGTACGAGAACCACAACCGCCGTCTGAAGGCGATGCGGCTCGCGATCTCCCTGCTCGACACGGGGACGTACGACGCCAAGCGCGCGACCAACCGCAAGATACGCACGATGGCGGTGCGGGTGGGGATCCACCGTCCGTCGAACGTCACCTGCCGGATGGTCCGGGCCTTCATCGTGGCCAACGGAGGCTGAGGCGCCGGGGGCGGGGGGGGGGGGGGGGGGGGGGGGGGGGGGGGGGGGGGGGGGGGGGGGGGGGGGGGGGGGGGGGGGGGGGGGGGGGGGGGGGGGGGGGG
>NZ_JBVJWV010000019.1:39664-136828 GCF_055602105.1 Streptomyces sp. NPDC037421 | reverse complement strand
GCCCGGTTACATTCCGAACCCGGAAGCTAAGCCTTTCAGCGCCGATGGTACTGCAGGGGGGACCCTGTGGGAGAGTAGGACGCCGCCGAACAATCTTTCAAAGGACCCTTGGTCCAGCGTTCAACGCTGGGCCAAGGGTCCTTTTTGTTTTTCCCATCTTTACGTCGAAGCGCGGCCATGGGCTGGCTGCGCGAGAATGACTAGCGGTACCCCGAAGACAGGAGTCACACCCATGTCCAACTACTCCGACGATCGTCCGGAGCGCGAGCCTCGGCGCAACGACGGCGGTGACAGGGGCGGCTACCGCGGGGGCCGTGACGACCGTGGCGGCGACCGCGGTGGCTTCCGTCGCGACGACCGCGGCGGCCGGCCCGCCGGTGGCGGCTTCCGCCGTGACGACCGTGGCGGGCGTCCCGCCGGCGGTGGCGGCGTCCGTCGCGACGACCGTGGCGGAGACCGTCCGTCGTTCCCGCGTCGTGATGACGACCGTGGTGGTTTCCGTGGCGGTCGTGACGACCGTGGCGGCGACCGCCCGTCGTACCCGCGTCGGGATGACCGTGGCGGCGACCGTCCCTCCTTCCCGCGTCGTGATGACCGTGGCGGCGACCGTCCCTCGTTCCGTCGCGATGACCGGGGTGAGCGTCCCTCGTACCCGCGTCGCGATGACGACCGTGGCGGGCGTCCGTCCTACCCGCGTCGTGATGACGACCGTGGCGGTTTCCGTGGCGGCCGTGACGACCGTGGCGGCGACCGCCCGTCGTACCCGCGTCGGGACGACCGTGGCGGCGACCGCGGTGGCTTCCGTCGCGATGACCGCGGCGACCGTGGTGGGTACCGTGGTGGCCGTGATGACCGTGGTGGCGACCGTGGCGGCTTCCGCCGTGACGACCGCGGTGACCGCGACTTCCGCTCCGACCGTGACCCGGTCAAGCGGCTTCCGATCGACGAGGACGTCACCGGCCACGAGATCGACGCCGATGTCCGTCAGGAGCTCCTGAGCCTGCCGAAGGGCCTGGCCGAGGAGGTCTCGCGGAACCTGGTCATGGTCGCCCGCCTGATCGACGAGGACCCCGAGCAGGCGTACGCGTACTCCCGCATCGCCCTGCGGCTGGCCTCCCGCGTCGCCGCCGTGCGCGAGGCCGCCGGCTTCGCCGCGTACGCGACGCAGAAGTACAGCGAGGCGCTCGCGGAGTTCCGTGCCGCCAAGCGGATGACCGGTTCCGTCGAGCTGTGGCCCGTCATGGCCGACTGCGAGCGCGGCCTCGGCCGTCCGGAGCGGGCGCTGGCCATGGCCGGTGAGCCCGAGGTGCAGAAGCTGGACAAGGCCGGCCAGGTCGAGATGCGTCTGGTCGCGGCCGGTGCCCGCCGGGACATGGGCGAGCTCGACGCCGCCATCGTGACCCTGCAGAGCCCCGAGCTGGCCTCCAGCGCCGTGCAGCCGTGGACCGCGCGCCTGCGGTACGCCTACGCCGACGCCCTGCTCGCGG
Source organism: Streptomyces sp. NPDC037421 (assembly GCF_055602105.1). Classification (NCBI taxonomy): domain Bacteria; kingdom Bacillati; phylum Actinomycetota; class Actinomycetes; order Kitasatosporales; family Streptomycetaceae; genus Streptomyces; species Streptomyces sp. NPDC037421. Next base: position 135,341 of record NZ_JBVJWV010000019.1, on the reverse strand, counting down.
CCGGCCGTGAGGACGAGGCCCGCGAGTGGTTCGCGAAGACCCTCGAGGCCGACAAGGACGGCGCGACCGACGCCTCCGACCGGCTCGCCGAGATCGACGGCGTGGAGTTCGTGGACGCCGCCGCGGCCGACTCGGAGCTCGATGACGCGGACGTCGACGCGGACATCGACGAGGACGAGGACTCGGACGACGACGAGGACCCGGCGGAGGTGGCCGCCGCCGAGCGCGCCGCCGACCAGGCCGAGTACTACGACGAGGACGACGAGGAGTACGAGCCCGTCGACGACGCCGACGTCGACATGACCGACGAGCTCGTGGTCGTGGAGGACGACGAGCGCGGCAAGGCGTAACCGCGGCGCTCGCGGGACGACGGAAGGGCGGCACCCCCCTCGGGGGTGCCGCCCTTCCGCGTGTCCGGGGCCGGGTGGGGCCGTCAGTCCAGGCTGCGGAGCACCAGACCGGTGGCCGGCTTCGGGCCGAACGAGGTGGATTTGCGGGGCATCGTGACGCCCTGGCGGGCCAGGTCCCGGACGACCTCCTCCCGTACGGGGTGCAGCAGGACCGCGGTGCCGCCGTGCCGTTCGGCCATGGCGACGGTGGCGGCGGCGTCGTGGATGTACGAGATGTGGTCGGGGGCGTCCGGGATCTGCCACAGGGCGTCGAGCAGGGAGGCGTGCAGCACGGTCGCGTCCAGCCGGCGCCAGGCCTCGGGGCGGTCGTGCCGGACGGTGCGCTCGATGAGGGCCGGGTCCGGGTCGGTGACCAGGTGGTAGGAGCCGTCGCCGGTGAGGAGGAAGGCGTTTCCGCGCTCCGAGGCGTCCGCGAGGGCCTCCAGGGCCAGCGGCAGCGGGCCCTCGACGGGGCGGACCCGGAAGGAGCCCTCGACCTTGGCGAGGGCCTCGGTGAGGGGGAGCCGGCGCAGCATCCGATGGATGGCCCGGACCTGGAGCGGGTAGCGGGCGGTGTCGACGAGGAGGACCAGGCCGAAGTCCCACGGGGTGGCGGGGCCGTGCTCCTCCTGGAGGCGCAGGTACGTCGCCCAGCGGTGGTGGCCGTCGGCGATGAGTGCCTGGCGGTGGGCGAGGTCGGCGGTGACGACGGCCAGTTCGCCGGGGTCCGTGATGGCCCAGAGGCTGTGGCGGAAGCCGTCCTCGGTGACGGTGGACAGCAGCGGTTCGCGGGCGGCGGTGTCCTCGACGACGCCGGCCGCTCCGGTGCCGGGGCCGTCGCCGCGGTAGGTGAGGAGGAGGGGCTCCAGGTTGGCCGAGGTGGCGCGCATGAGGCCCGCCCGGTCGGTGACCACGTCCGGCATGACGTCCTCGTGGGGGAGGACGACGCCCGCCTCGGCGGGGGAGAGGGCGAGGGCGCCGATGATGCCGCGCTGGAGGAGGCCCGGCTTGCGCTGCTCGTAGACGTAGAGCGCGGGCCGCGGGTCGGAGCTGAGGACGCCCCCGGCGAGCCAGTCGCGCAGGGTGCGGGCGGCCTGCTCGTTGCGCGCGGCCGGGGTCTCGGCCTGCGGCAGGATCAGCCGGACGATGTTGTGCGGGTCGGCGGATTCGAGGTAGTCGACTCCGTCGGGGCGTACGACCACGTCGTACGGCGGCGAGGTCACTGCCGCCAGGCTGCCGACGCGCTCCGGGACGTAGCGCAGTCCGTGGAAGGGGATCAGGCGCAGCCCGTGCTCCGCGTTGCCAGGTGTGGTCATTGGTGCATGGTAAGACCCGTCTCGCGATGCGGGATGATCGGGGGAGTTACGGGGTAGCGCAAACTCGGACAAGATCGTTCGTAAGAATCGCGGTGTCTCGAGCGTTGTTGGAACGGTTCAAGAGGAGTGGCCAGATGACCCGGCAGAGCAGGACCAGCCCCGCGGGCAGCGAGCGGAGTCTGCACCAGGCGTACGACACGGCGCTGCTGGATCTGGACGGGGTGGTGTACGCGGGCGGGCACGCCATCGCGCACGCGGTGGAGTCCCTGGCCGTGGCCCGGGAGGGCGGGATGCACCTGGCGTACGTCACCAACAACGCGCTGCGGACCCCGGACGCCGTCGCGGAGCACCTGACCGAGCTGGGGATCCCCACCGAGGCGGGTGAGGTGATCACCTCCGCGCAGGCGGTGGCCCGGCTGATCGCGGAGCAGGTGGAGCCGGGGGCGAAGGTGCTGGTGATCGGCGGCGAGGGGCTGCGGGTCGCGCTGCGCGAGCGCGGGCTGGTGCCGGTGGAGTCCGCCGACGAGGAGGGGCTCGCGGCGGTGGTCCAGGGGTACGGCGGGCCGGACCTGGCGTGGGGGAGGTTCGCGGAGGCCGCGTACGCGGTCAACCGCGGGGTGCCGTGGTTCGCGTCGAACACCGACCTGACGATCCCGGGGGCGCGGGGGATCGCGCCGGGCAACGGGGCGGCCGTGGAGGTCGTTCGGATCGCCACGGGCGCGGAGCCGCAGGTGGCGGGGAAGCCGCTGCCCCCGATGCACCGGGAGACGGTGCTGCGGACCGGGGCGGAGCGGCCGCTGGTGGTGGGGGACCGGCTGGACACCGACATCGAGGGCGCGTTCAACGGGGACGTGGACTCGCTGCTGGTGCTGACCGGGGTGACGGACGCCGTCCAGTTGCTGCGGGCCGAGCCGAGGCACCGGCCGACCTATGTGGACCGGGACCTGCGCGGGCTGCTGACGGGGCAGCCGGAGGTGGTGGAGCACGCGGGCGGCTGGCGGTGCGGCGGCTGGACCGCGGTGCACGCGGACGGCCGCCTCGACGTGGAGCCGGCGGGCGGTGCCGGCGGTCCGGGCGATCCGGTCGACGGGCTGCGGGCGCTGTGCGCGGCGGCCTGGTCGCGGGCCGGGGACGGGGCGTACGCGGACGACGTGGAGAAGGCCCTGGCGAAGCTGGGGCTCTGAGCCCGGCGGGCTCGGCCGTTCGGGTGATCAGAATGGGCGCAGGGTAGGCTAACCTAACCTTCGTGTTGGCTGAGAGTCCCCCCGAATCCGAGCAGGGCGCGCCGCCGTCCGTGGCCCGTCCGCGGCACGCGGTGCGCGTGGCCGGTCTGCTGATCGCCCTCGCCGTGCTGGCCCTGGTCGCGGTGGCGAGCATCGCCGTGGGCGCCAAGCCGATGCCGCTCGACGAGGTCTGGCACGGCCTGTTCCACTACTCCGGCACCACCAACGACGTGGTCGTACGGGACCTGCGGGTCCCGCGCACCGTCCTCGGGGTGGTGGTCGGGCTCGGACTCGGCCTGTCCGGCGCGGTGATGCAGGCGCTGACCCGCAACCCGCTGGCCGAGCCCGGCATCCTCGGCGTCAACGCCGGCGCCGCTGCCGCCGTCGTCTCGGCCATCAGCTTCTTCGGGGCCGCCACGCTGAACGAGTACATCTGGTGGGCCTTCCTCGGCGCCGCCGTCGTCTCGGCCGCCGTGTACGTGCTCGGCGGCAGCCGCAGCGCGACGCCGGTGCGCCTCGCGCTCGCCGGTACGGCGGCCAGCGCGGCCCTCGTCGGCTACATCAACGCCGTGCAGCTGATGGACACCAAGGCGCTGGACAAGCTGCGCTTCTGGACGGTGGGTTCGCTGGCCTCGGCCAACATGGACACCGTCAAGCAGGTGGCCCCCTTCCTGCTGGCCGGCGCCGTCCTCGCGCTGACGCTGGGCCGGCCGCTCAACGCGATGGCGATGGGCGACGACACCGCGCGGGCGCTCGGCGCGAACCTGACGCGGACCCGGATCCTGGCGATGGTGGCCATCACCCTGCTGTGCGGGGCCGCGACGGCCGCGTGCGGGCCGATCATCTTCATCGGGCTGATGATCCCGCACCTGGCCCGCCTGGTGACCGGGCCCGACATGCGCTGGGTGCTCGCGTACTCGGCCGTCCTGTCGCCCGTGCTGCTGCTCGGCGCCGACGTGGTCGGACGGGTCGTCACCCGGCCGTCCGAACTCCAGGTCGGGATCGTCACGGCGCTCATCGGCGGCCCCGTCTTCATCCACCTGGTTCGGCGCAAGAGGATGGCCCAGCTGTGACCGCGACCCCCGCCGCCCCGACTCCCGCCCCGACCCCCGTCCCGGCCTCCCGGCTCCGGGCCCTGCGCGGACCCGGCCGCACCTCGCTGCGCGTCGAGCCGCGCGCGCTGGTGACCGGGCTGGTGCTGGCCGCGGCGACCCTGGTGCTGGCCGTCGTGCTCATCGGCACCGGCGACTTCGAGATCGCGCCCTGGGACGTCGTGCAGACCCTGCTGGGCAACGGGACCCCCGCCGACGACTTCATCGTGAACGACCTGCGGCTGCCGCGGGTCCTGGTCGCGGTGCTGGTCGGCGCGGCCCTCGGGATGTCCGGGGCGGTCTTCCAGTCCGTCTCGCGCAATCCGCTCGGCTCCCCGGACATGCTCGGCTTCGGGTACGGGTCGGCCGTCGGCGCGCTCGTCGTCATCGTCCTGTTCAAGGGCGGCGCCACCGAGGTCGCGCTGGGCGCGGTCGTCGGCGGCCTGCTGGCCGGCGCGGTCGTCTACCTCCTCGCGTACAAGCAGGGGATCCACGGCTACCGGCTGGTGCTCGTCGGCATCGGGGCGTCCGCCGTCCTGGTGGCGGTCATCCAGTACCTGATAGCCAAGGCGCAGATCGTCGAGGCCACCCGGGCGATGGTGTGGCTGACCGGTTCGCTGGCCGGGCGGGACTGGGCGCAGGTGTGGCCGCTGCTGGCGGCCTGCGCGGTGCTGTTCCCGCTGGTCCTCGGGCAGAGCAGGGCGCTGCGGATGATCGAGATGGGCGACGACGCCGCGTACGCGCTGGGCGTGCCCGTGGAGCGGACCCGGATGCTGCTGATGCTGGCGGCGGTCCTGCTGACCACCGCGGCGGCCGCCGCGGCCGGGCCGATCAGCTTCGTCGCGCTGGCCGCGCCGCAGCTGGCCCGGCGGCTGTCGCGGTCGCCCGGGTCGAACCTGCTGACCGGCGCGCTGATGGGCGCCGTCCTGCTGCTGGCCTCGGACCTGGCCTCGCAGCGGGCCTTCGGCTCCGACCAGCTGCCGGTGGGCGTGGTCACGGGGCTGGTCGGCGGTGTCTACCTGCTCTGGCTGCTCGTCACGGAGCGCAAGGCGGGACGCATATGAACAAGCAGGTCGAAACGAGGAGTGGGCAAGTGCAGAGGCTGAGCGCGGAGAACGTCACCCTCGGCTACGACCAGCGGGTCATCGCGGAGGACCTGTCGGTGGAGATCCCCGACAACTCCTTCACGGTGATCGTGGGTCCCAACGCCTGCGGCAAGTCGACGCTGCTGCGCGCCCTGTCGCGGATGCTGAAGCCGGCCGCAGGGCGGGTGCTGCTCGACGGGCAGGCGATCTCCTCGCTGCCCGCGAAGAAGGTGGCGAAGACGCTGGGCCTGCTCCCGCAGTCCTCGGTCGCCCCCGACGGCATCACGGTCGCCGACCTGGTCTCGCGCGGCCGCTATCCGCACCAGGGGCTGCTGCGCCAGTGGTCGGCGCAGGACGAGCGGATCGTCGTCGAGTCGATGACCTCGACCGGCGTCGCCGAGCTCGCCGACCGGGCCGTGGACGAGCTGTCGGGCGGCCAGCGCCAGCGGGTGTGGATCGCGATGGCCCTGGCCCAGCAGACCCCGCTGCTGCTGCTGGACGAGCCGACGACCTACCTGGACATCCAGCACCAGCTCGACGTGCTCGACCTGTGCGCGGAGCTCCACGAGACCCAGGGGCGGACCCTGGTGGCGGTGCTGCACGACCTCAATCAGGCGGCCCGCTACGCCACGCACCTGATCGCCCTGCGCGGGGGCGTGGTCGTCGCCGAGGGCCCGCCGGCCGAGGTGGTCACCGCCGAGCTGGTGGAGGAGGTGTTCGGGGTGCGCTGCCAGATCATCGACGACCCGGAGACCGGTACGCCGCTGGTTGTCCCGGCCGCCCGGCAGGCCCGGGCGAAGGCCGCCGTCTGAGGCGTACGTCTACAGCAGGCTCTTGAGGCGCAGCAGGTCGCGGAAGCCGGCCTCCAGGCGGACCCGGCCCGAGGCCCAGGCCTTGGCGAACTTCAGCTCGCCGGCGACCATCGCGACCAGGTCGTCGCCGGTCATCGCCAGCCGGATCTCGGCCTTGGACGGGGGCGGTCCGGGCGTGAGCCCGTCCACCCGGATCCGGCCGCCACGGAGGCGGCCGGAGAAGGTCTCGTCGAGGTCCGTGATGTGGCAGCTCAGGGAGCGGTCGAGGGCTGCGGCGCCGCGTACGTCGCCGTCCGCCGCGGCCAGGTTGTCGGAGAGTCGGTCGAGTGCCGCGCGGCACTCCTGGATCGTAGCCATGGTGATCACGACCGTACCGCAGAGCCGCGGGTGGTGACGGCCGCGCTTCGGGGTAGCGTCGTGGCATGACCGACGCACAGTCCGGGAGCGTGCCGGACGACCCCCGGGATCCCGCGGGCGGGCCCTCCGAGCCGCCCGCCGGGCCCGCGCCGCTGGGCCTCGTACGGACCCCCACCGGGCACGCCGCGGTGGACGCGCACCTGGAGCGGCTGGCGGACGCGGACGACCTGGCGGCGGACGGGCACGTCGAGGTGTACGAGGATGTGCACAGGGGACTGCGCGAGGCGCTGGACGCGCTGGACGCGACGCCCGTCCCCGGACCTTACGAAAACAGGAGCTGAACCGAACGTGGCAGGAGTGGCACGCCGCCGCCTGGACGCCGAACTGGTACGCCGCAGCATGGCCCGCTCGCGCGAGCACGCGGCCCAGCTGATCGCCGCGGGCCGGGTCACCGTGGGCGGTACCACCGCCACCAAACCGGCCACCCAGGTCGAGACCAGCGCGGCGCTCGTCGTCCTCAAGGACGACAGCGACCCCGACTACGTCTCCCGGGGCGGCCACAAGCTGGCCGGCGCGCTCGCGGCCTTCCGGCCGCGGGGGCTGGCGGTCGAAGGCCGCCGGGCGCTGGACGCCGGTGCCTCGACGGGCGGGTTCACCGATGTGCTGCTGCGCGCGGGCGTGGCCCACGTCGTCGCCGTCGACGTCGGCTACGGACAGCTCGCCTGGTCGCTGCAGAGCGACGAGCGGGTCACCGTCAAGGACCGTACGAACGTGCGCGAGCTGACGCCGGAGCTGATCGACGACGTCCCGGTGGACCTGGTCGTGGGGGACCTGTCGTTCATCTCCATCGGCCTGGTGCTGCCCGCGCTGGTGCGGTGCACGGCGCCGGACGCCGATCTGGTGCTGATGGTGAAGCCGCAGTTCGAGGTGGGCAAGGACCGCCTGGGCAGCGGCGGTGTGGTGCGCAGCGCCGAGCTGCGGGCCGAGGCCGTGAAGGACGTCGCGGCGCAGGCCTGGAAGCTGGGGCTGGGTGTGCTCGGGGTGACCGCGAGCCCGCTGCCGGGGCCGTCGGGGAACGTCGAGTACTTTCTGTGGCTTCGGGCGGGGGCACCGGCACTCGACCCGGGGGATGTCGATCGTGCAGTGGCGGAGGGGCCGCAGTGACGGATGTGTCAGCAGGTTCAGCAGGTTCAGCACGTCGGGTGGAATCGGAGGGGGCGGCCTCGGAGGAGGCAGCGGAGCCGGCGGGGCCGCGGACCGTCTTCCTGGTCGCGCACACCGGCCGGCCCGCCGCGATCCGCAGCGCCGAACTGGTGGTGCAGGGGCTGCTGAAGTCGGGGATCGGGGTGCGGGTCCTGGAGCACGAGGCGCGGGACCTGCCGCTGCCGCCCGAGGTGGAGCTCGTCGCGGAGTGCACGCCCAAGGTGTTCGAGGGGTGCGAGCTGCTGATCGTGCTGGGCGGGGACGGGACCCTGCTGCGCGGGGCGGAGTTCGCGCGCGGCTCGGGGGTGCCGATGCTGGGCGTCAACCTGGGCCGGGTGGGGTTCCTCGCCGAGGCCGAGCGCGACGACCTGGACAAGGTCGTGGACCGGGTGGTGAGGCGGTCGTACGAGGTCGAGGAGCGGATGACCCTCGACGTCCTCGTCCGGACCAACGGCGACATCGTGCACCGGGACTGGGCGCTGAACGAGGCCGCCGTCCAGAAGGTCTCCGCCGAGCGGATGCTGGAGGTGGTCCTGGAGATCGACGGCCGCCCGGTGACCGGCTTCGGCTGCGACGGGATCGTCTGCGCGACGCCGACGGGTTCCACGGCGTACGCGTTCTCCGCGGGCGGGCCGGTGGTGTGGCCGGAGGTGGAGGCGCTGCTGATGGTTCCGATCAGCGCCCACGCGCTGTTCGCGAAGCCGCTGGTGACCTCGCCCACCTCGGTGCTGGCGGTGGAGGTGCAGAACGGGACCCCGCACGGCGCCCTGTGGTGCGACGGGCGCAGGACGCTGGAGCTGCCCGCAGGGGCGCGGGTGGAGGTCCGCCGGGGGACGGTGCCGGTGCGGCTCGCCCGGCTGCACCACGCGTCGTTCACGGACCGGCTGGTGGCGAAGTTCGCGCTGCCGGTCTCGGGGTGGCGCGGGGCACCGCACTAGGGGGTGTCCGGCGGATCCCCCCAGCCCCTCAATAGCACATCCGTTCGAGCAACTTCGGGCGGGTGAGGTCACATGGCACCCGTGAAACCTCGGTATGGTCGTCCCGTGCTTGAGGAGATGCGGATACGGTCGCTCGGGGTCATCGACGACGCGGTGGTCGAGCTGTCGCCCGGTTTCACCGCGGTGACCGGCGAGACCGGTGCGGGCAAGACGATGGTCGTCACCAGCCTCGGGCTGCTGCTCGGCGGCCGCGCCGACCCGGCCCTGGTGCGGATCGGGGCCAAGGCCGCGGTGGTCGAGGGGCGCGTCGTCATGCGCCCGGACGCGCCCGCCGCCGTACGCGCCGAGGAAGCCGGGGCCGAGCTCGACGAGGGCGCCCTGCTGATCAGCCGGACCGTGTCCGCCGAGGGGCGCTCCCGCGCCCACGTCGGCGGCCGCTCCGTGCCCGTCGGCCTGCTCTCCGAGCTCGCCGACGACCTCGTCGCCGTCCACGGCCAGACCGACCAGCAGGGCCTGCTGCGCCCGGCCCGCCAGCGCCAGGCCCTCGACCGGTACGCCGGCGACGCCGTCGCCGTCCCGCTGGAGAAGTACGCCGGCGCGTACCGGCGGCTGCGCGCCGCGACCGCCGAGCTGGACACCATCACCACCCGCGCCCGCGAACGGGCGCAGGAGGCGGACCTGCTGCGCTTCGGGCTGGACGAGATCGCCGCCGTGGAACCGCTGCCCGGCGAGGACGCCGAGCTCGCGGCCGAGGCCGAACGGCTCGGGCACGCCGAGTCCCTGGCCTCCGCGGCGCAGGCCGCGCACGCGGCGCTGGCCGGCGACGTCGAGGACCCGGAGGGCGTCGACGCCAACACCCTCGTCGCGGGCGCCCACCGCGCGCTGGAGTCCGTACGCTCCCACGACCAGGCGCTCGGCGCGCTCGCCGACCGGATCGGGGAGCTGGGCATCCTGCTCGCCGACGTCGCCGGGGAACTCGCCGGGTACGCCGACGACCTGGACGCCGACCCGCTGCGGCTGGCCGCGGTGGAGGAGCGGCGGGCCGCCCTCACCCAGCTGACCCGCAAGTACGGGGAGTCCGTCGACTCGGTGCTCGACTGGGCCCAGAAGGGCTCGGCGCGGCTGCTGGAGCTGGACGGGGACGACGAGCGGATCACCGGGCTCACCGCCGAGCGGGACGCCCTGCGCGAGGAGCTGTCGCTGCTGGCGCAGGCGCTGACGGACGCCCGGACCGAGGCCGCCGAGCGCTTCGCCGCCGCCGTCACCGAGGAGCTGGCCTCCCTGGCCATGCCCCACGCCCGGGTGACCATCGAGATCCGGCAGACCGAGGACGCCGACGGCGTCGAGGTCGGCGGGCGCACGGTCGCGTACGGGCCCGCGGGCGCGGACGAGGTCGAGCTGCTGCTGGCCCCGCACCCCGGAGCCCAGCCGCGGCCGATCGCCAAGGGTGCCTCGGGCGGTGAGCTGTCGCGGGTCATGCTGGCGGTGGAGGTCGTCTTCGCCGGTTCCGCGCCCGTGCCCACGTACCTCTTCGACGAGGTCGACGCGGGCGTCGGCGGCAAGGCGGCCGTCGAGATCGGGCGGCGGCTCGCGAAGCTCGCCAAGTCCGCGCAGGTCGTGGTCGTCACGCACCTGCCGCAGGTCGCGGCTTTCGCGGACCGCCAGCTGCTCGTGGAGAAGACCGTCGACGGATCGGTGACCCGGTCCGGGGTGACCGTGCTGGAGGGCGAGGACCGGATCCGCGAGCTGTCGCGGATGCTGGCCGGCCAGGAGGACTCCCAGACGGCGCGGGCCCACGCCGAGGAGCTGCTGGAGGCGGCGCGCGCGGACGCGTGACGACGGGCTCGTTAGCCCGTGTGGGTGAGGCTGGGGGGCGCACTGCGGTATCTCGTACGGGATCCGCACCCGTATGGTCCCGGAACGCGCGTGCGGACTGGCATCCTGGGCGACGTCCCCTGACTCCTCACCCTGGAGCTACGGCCCGTGAGCAGCTCCCCGGCCTCCTTCCCGGCCCCCGCACAGCCGTACGGGCGGCCCCCGCTGCGTACCGTCCAGGTCCTCGGCGGTGCGGGGGCGGGCAGCAGCGCGCACGTGCGGTCCCTGGCGACGGGGCTCGCGGCGCGGGGAGTACGGGTCACCGTGTGCGCCCCCGTCGCGGCCGAAGGGGAGTACGACTTCACCGGCGCCGGGGCGGAGTTCACCCCCGACGCGGCGAGCGCCCTGCGGGCCGCCTGCGCCGGGGCCGACGTGGTGCACGCCCACGGGATCCGGGCCGGGATGCGGGCCGCGCTGGCGCTGCGCCGCGGCCGCGGGCGGCGGGTGCCGCTGGTGGTGACCTGGCACGGCAGCGCGCCGGAGCCCGCGGGCCCGCTCGGGCGGCTGAGCCGGCTCCTGGAGCGGCACGTCGCCCGGGCCGCGGCGGTGGTGCTGGGCTCCTCCTCCGACCAGGTCGACCTCGCGCGGCGGCGCGGGGCGCGGGACGCGCGGCTGGCGGCGGTGGCCGTACCGGCAGCGGCGGCCCTGCCCGACGCGGGCAAGACCCGGGCGGAACTGGGCGCGGTGGAACGGCCGCTGATCATCGCGGTCGGCAGCCTGGTGGCGCGGCGCGGGTACTCCGTACTGCTGGACGCCGCGCGGGCGTGGCGGGTGCTGGAGCCGCTGCCGCTGCTGGTGATCGCGGGGGAGGGGCCGCTGCGGCCCGAACTGACCCGGCGCATCGAGGAGGAGGGCCTCCCGGTGCGGCTGCTGGGCCGCCGCCGGGACGCCGACCGGCTGCTCGCGGCGGCGGACGTGGCGGTGCTGCCGAGCCGCTGGGAGGGCCGGTCCCTGCTGGCGCAGGAGGCCCTGAGGGCGGGGGTGGCCCTGGTGGCCACCGAGGTCGGGGGAGTCCCGGAACTGGTCGGCGACGCGGCGGTCCTGGTCCCCTACGGCGACTCGGGCGCGCTGGCGGGCGCGGTGGCGGCCCTCCTGGACGACCCGGACCGCCGGGCCGCCCTCGCGGTGGCGGGGCGGGCCCAGGCGGCGACGTGGCCGTCGGAGGACGACACGGTGGCGCAGGTCCTGGCGGTGTACGACGAACTGATGGAACGCCCCGTCTCCTGACGTGCCGCCGCCTTCCTGACGCTGACGTGCCGCCGCCTTCCTGACGCGCCGAGCCGTGTGAGCGGCGCGTCAGGAAGGAGAGGAGACCGTATGGCGGCGGGCGCGGAGGGCCAGGCTGAGGGAGAGGACCGTTTCGGGGTCGTCCAGGTCCGTGCCCAGGAGTTCCGAGATGCGGGCCAGGCGGTTGTACAGGGTCTGGCGGTTCAGGTGGAGCTCGCGCGCGGTCTCCGCCTTGCGGCCCGCGTGGGCCAGGTACGTCTCCAGCGTCGGGAGGAGCGGCGGCCGGGACGCGGCGTCGTGGACCCGCAGGGCCCCGATCGCGCGGTCCACGAACGCCGCCAGGTCCGGGTGCTCGCGCAGGCGCCACAGCAGCAGGTCGATGTCCAGGCGGCGGGCGTCGTACCAGAGCCGGGCCGGCAGGCCGTGGGCCGCGGTGGCGGTCTCGGCGGCGTGCCGCAGGCCCGAGGAGGCGGCCGCCCAGCCGCCCGCGACGCCCACGACCACGGCCGGCGGGGCGGAGGCCCGGTCGAGGCCGGCCCGCTCGACGCCCGCCCGCAGCGCGGCGGCGACCCGGTCGGCGACCGCCGTGCGTTCCGACTCGGTGCGCAGGGAGACCAGCAGCGGCACCCGGCCCTCCACCGGACGGACGCCCAGCAGTACCGGCACCCCGACCGAGGACAGCTCCTCCAGCACCGCCCGGGCCAGCACCGCCCAGTTCCCCGAGGCCCCCAGGTCCGTGGACAGCCGCATCACGATCGGCAGCAGCGGCCCCGTCCCCGGCCGGAAGCCCAGGACCCGGGCCTGCGCCGGGGCGTCGTCCGCCGAGATCCGGCCCTCCGCCAGGTCCGTGAGGAAGTCCCCCCGGCCGCGCGCGGCCAGCTCCTCCTCCTGCCGCGCCTGCATCAGCACCACCGCGAGGACCCCCGCCGTGCGCTCCGCCGCCATCCGGTGGACCGGAAGCAGCGGCGCCGAGACCCCGGCCAGGACGACCCGCGCCCGGACCGACCCGGTGCCGTGGCCTCCGCCCGGTACGTCGACCACCACCGCGTTCGCCGACGGCTCGGCCGCGCGCTGGCCCCGTAGCCCCTCCCACACCTGGAGCGGGTCCGCCGCCGCTTCCCCGGCCACCGGTCCGGCCGCGTACAGGAGTTGGCCGTCCGGGGTCTCCAGGAAGACCGGGTTGGCGGTGAAGTCGGCCAGGATGCGCAGCACCTGCGGGATCCCGCCGCCGCCCAGCAGGGCCTCCGTGCAGCGCCGGTGGACCTCCTCGGCCCGCTGGAGCAGGGCGTAGTGGCCGTTGACGATCTCGGTGTGGACCTCCTCCGTCACCGTCACGAAGGGGACCTCGCGGTGGAGTTGGACCAGGGGCAGTCCAGCGGCCTTCGCGGTCTCGACGATGGTGGCGGGCAGCCGGGTGAAGCGCGGGCCCAGTTCCACGACCAGCGCGGCGATGCCCCGGTCCGCGAGGCGGCGTACGAAGGCGCGCTGCTCGGCCGGCCGGGTGCCCAGCCCGAGCCCGGTGGTCAGCAGCAGTTCGCCGCCCTTGAGCAGCGAGGCGATGTTCGGCACCTCGCCCGCGTGCACCCAGCGCACGGTCCGTCCCAGCCGGTCGGCGCAGGCGACCACCTCCGGGAGCCCGCCGCGCAGCCCCGGCAGCTCAAGTGCCCGCTGAACCGTGATTCCGCCCTGGTCGTCCATATCGCGGACGCTACCGGCCGCCCCGTTCCGCGCACATCACCGGGCGGTTACGGAGTCCGATATGCCCCCGTCCGGACCGACAACTCGTCGCCCCCGCAAGGTGATTATCGGACCGCGTGCCGATTGTGGCGTGCGTCACCCGGGTGGAGAGTGTCGGCCCTCGGACAGATCAGGAAGCAGGAACGAGGACTCCATGAGCAGAGCCAGCGCCACGCCTCCGCCCGCCGCCGGGACCACACCCCCGGTCCAGCGCCTGAAGGCCAACTCCGTCGGCCTCGTCGGCGTCGTCTTCATGGCGGTCGCCACCGCCGCGCCGATCACCGCGATGACCGGCAACCTCCCCATCGCGGTCGGCTTCGGCAACGGCACCGGTGCCCCCGCCGGGTACCTCTTCGCGACCGTCGTCCTCACCGTCTTCGCAGTCGGCTACGTGGCCATGGCCAAGCGGATCACCGCCGCCGGCGCCTTCTACGGATACATATCGCACGGCCTCGGCCGGATCGCCGGCATGGCCTCCGGGATGCTCGCCGTCCTCGCGTACATCGTTTTCGAGGCCTCGATCGTCGGCGTCTTCTCCTACTTCGCGAAGACGACCGTCCACGACCAGCTCGGCGTGGACCTGCCGTGGATCCTCTACGCGGCCGCCATGCTCGCCGTCACCGCCGTCCTCGCCCACTTCGACATCAACCTCACCGCCAAGGCCCTCGGCGTGATGCTCGTCGCCGAGATCGCCGTCCTCTTCGCCGTCGCCACCGCCGTGCTCCTCGCGGGCGGCGGCCCCGACGGGATCCCGCTGGAGCCCGTCGACCCGAAGAACGCCTTCACCGGCACCTCCGCCGGACTCGGCCTCTTCTTCGCCTTCTGGTCCTGGGTCGGCTTCGAGTCCACCGCGATGTACGGGGAGGAGTCCCGCGACCCCAAGCGGGTCATCCCGAAGGCCACCATCATCTCCGTCGTCGGAGTGGGCCTCTTCTACATCTACGTCTCCTGGATGACCATCGCCGGCAACGGCCTGGCCGACTCCGTCACCCTCTCCGCCTCCGCGAGCCCCCTCGACCTGTTCTTCGCACCCACCCGGACCTTCATCGGGGCCTGGGCCGTCGACGCCTTCCAGTGGCTGCTGCTCACCGGCTCCTTCGCCTGCGGCATGGCCTTCCACCAGTGCGCCGCCCGCTACCTGTACGCCATCGGCCGCGAGGGCTTCCTGCACCCCGGACTCGGCCGCACCCACCACCGCCACGGCTCCCCGTACGTGGCCTCCGTGGCGCAGACCGCCATCGCCACCGCCCTCGTCGCCGGCTTCTGGCTCACCGGCCAGGACCCGTACCTGCACCTGTACACGCTGCTCGCGATCCTCGGCACGATGGCGATCCTGATCGTGCAGACCCTGTGTTCCTTCGCGGTCATCGGTTACTTCCGCGCCAACCACCCCGAGGACCGGCACTGGTTCAGGACCTTCACCGCGCCGCTGCTCGGCGGGATCGGGATGACCGCCGTCGTGGTCCTGCTGGTGCTCAACATGGAGACCGCCGCGGGCGCCGCCGCCGGGTCGCTGTTCTTCAAGCTCATCCCGTGGATCGTCGGCGCCGTCTTCCTCGGCGGCCTGGCACTGGGCCTCTGGCTGAAGGCGAAGGCCCCCGAGCGGTACGAGGTCATCGGCCGGATCGTCCTGGAGGACGCCGCCGAACGCACCGACGCCCCCGACGGCCCCGCCGCCACCGCCTCCGGCCCGACCGCCGCCACCGTCTGAGGAGCCCCGCCATGGCCCGTACGCCCCTGATGCGTTCCCTGCGGCAGCTCGCCGCCGAACACGCCGCCGCCCGCCGGCTGCGCCTGCCCGTCGCCGAGGTGCGCGGCTCCACCCGCCGCGAACTCCTCTCCCGGGCCGCCGCGCTCGGCCTCGGCACCGCCATCGCCTCCTCCGCGACGGCGGCCGCCACCGCCACCGCGTACGCCGCGGACAGCGCCCCCGCCAAGAAGCCCGCCGCCCCCGCCCGCGTCGCCGTCGTCGGCGCCGGGATCTCCGGCCTCACCGCCGCGCTCACCCTCCAGGACGCGGGCGTCCCCTGCACCCTCTACGAGGCCGACCCGGCCCGCGTCGGCGGCCGCATGTGGACCCAGCGCGGCCACTGGGCGTACGGCCAGACCTCCGAGATCGGCGGCGAGCTGATCGACACCAGCCACAAGAAGATCCTCGAACTCTGCCGCCGCTTCGGCCTGCCCACGGAGGACTTCCTCGGCGGCGGACCCAACGGGGCGCAGGAGGTCCTCTGGTTCAACGGCGGGTACTACTCCCGCACCCAGGCCGACGAGGACTTCAAGGCCGTCTACCAGGCGCTGCGCCGCGACCTCCAGGAAGCCGGCGAGGTCAGCTGGAACAGCTCCACCCCCGCCGGGACCGCCCTCGACGACATGACCCTGTACGAGTGGATCGAGACCCGCGTCCCCGGCGGCCACACCTCAAGGCTGGGCCGCTTCATCGACGTCGCCTACAACGTCGAGTACGGCGCCGACACCACCGCCCAGTCCGCCCTCGCCCTGGTCCTGCTGATGGGCTACCAGCCCAACCCCGGCAACTTCAACGTCTGGGGCCTGTCCAACGAGCGCTACCACATCACCGGCGGCAACGACCGGCTCCCGAACGCCATCGCCGCCGCCCTGGCCCCCGGCACGGTCGTGATGGGCCGCGCGCTGCTCGCCGTACGCGCCAACGCCGACGGCACCCAGACCCTCACCTTCGACGACGCCGGCGCCACCCGCACCGCCGTCGCCGACCACACCGTCCTGTGCCTGCCGCTGCCGGTCCTCCAGAACCTCGACACCTCGCGGGCCGGCTTCGACCCGCTGATGCGCGACCTGCTGCGCGACGCCCGCATGGGCCACTGCACCAAGCTCAACATGCAGTTCACCGCCCGGCCCTGGCGCGGCACCGGCCCCTGGCCGGGCGTCTCCGCCGGCGACTGCTTCACCGACTCCGACGTCCAGCAGACCTGGGACACCACCAAGGTCCAGCCCGGCAGCGGCGGCATCCTCCTCCAGTACGGCGGAGGCAGCCTCGCCGGCTCCCTCACCCCCGCGAGCCCCTTCGCCACCGAGGCCGACCCCTACGTACGCGCCCTCGCCGGCCGGATGCTCACCGGCATCGACGCCTTCTACCCCGGCACCAAGGCCGCCTGGACCGGCCGCGCCCAGCTCTCCGCCTGGCACCGCAACCCCTACTCGCTGGGCGCCTACTCGTACTGGCCCACCGGCTACCTGCACCGCTACGCCAAGTACGAGGGCACCGCCCAGGGCAACGTGCACATCGGCGGCGAGCACTGCAGCTACGACTTCCAGGGGTTCATGGAGGGCGGCGCCACCGAGGGCGAACGGGCCGCCCGGGAGGTGATCGCCGCCCTCACCTGACACCCGCGCGGGGGCGCCTCACAGGGGCTTGATGTTGTGGTTGAAGCGGAAGACGTTGTCCGGGTCGTGACGCCGCTTCAGCTCGCCCAGGCGCCGCATGTTCTCGGCGCCCAGGCCGGCCACCACCCGGTCCGCGCCCTCGTCCCCGGTGAAGTTGAGGTACACCGCGCCGGTGCTCCACGGCCGGGCGTCGGCGCGGACGTCCCCGACCCACCCCCGGACCCGGTCGTCGTCGGCCGGGTCCTCCCACATCCCGAACGGGTGCACCGCCCAGGGCGCGTCGCGGTAGGGGACCGGGTAGTCGGCCGGGCCGGAGGCGACCGCCCCGCCCTGCGGGAACAGCACGTGCTGGGTGCCCGTCGGCACCGGCATCGAGTCGGCCCGCGCGCAGAACACGTCCACGAACTCGTCCGGCGCACCGGTCAGGTACTCCGCCGACCAGTAGTTCCGCAGCCCCGGCGGGTCGTCGATCATGCACTGGAGGTCGGCGTACGCGATCGGCGTGACCATCTCCACCTCGTGCGGGATCGCCAGCAGCGGCTCCGCCAGCGCCCGCAGCCCGTCCTCGGGGCCCGCGTACGTCAGCAGCACGCCCGCCACCAGCAGGCCCACCAGGTGCGGCGGGACGAACTCCTCGGGCGGTGCCGTCAGGTAGATGGCGCCGCCGCCCGCCTCGGGCGGACCCGACTCGATGACGTCCCGGAAGGCGCGCACCACCTCCGGGCCGCGCTCCGGCAGGTACAGCAGGAACGCGATCGACATGTGGGGCAGCTCGTGCAGCCGCAGCGTCAGCGAGGTGGCGATGCCGAAGTTCCCGCCGCCGCCGTGCAGCCCCCAGAACAGGTCCGGGTGGTCCTCCGCCGTGACGTGCAGCAGCTCCCCGTCGGCGGTGACCAGGTCCACGCCCAGCAGGTTGTCCACCGCCAGGCCGAACTTCCGGTCCAGCCAGCCCGTCCCCCCGCCCAGTACGAAACCGCCCACGCCGGTGGTGGAGGCCCGGCCCCCGGTGGTCGCCAGCGCGTACGGCTCGCAGGCCCGGTCCAGGTGGCTCATCGTGGCCCCGCCCCCGATGTACGCGGCCTGCGCCGCCGGATGGACGGTCACCCCGTGCATCCGGCGCAGGTCCACGACCAGGCCCCCGTCGTTCAGGGACATGCCCGCCACGCTGTGCCCGCCGCCGCGCACCGCGACCGGCAGGTCCAGCTCCCGGGCGAAGCGCACCGCCGTCACCACGTCCGACGCGCCCTCGCACTGGGCGATCACCGCCGGCCGGCGGTCGATCATCGCGTTGAACAGGGTCCGGGCACCGTCGTACCCCGGGTCGTCCGGGGCGAAGACGTCGCCGGCCAGATCCTCGCGGAGCGCGGCGAGGGCCGCGCCCGCCTTCGAGAGGGGCGCCATGGCCACCCCCCTTTCCCGTCAAGGGCAAAGGACCCTTACAGGCTAGGCGGGCGGCCCCGCCCCCGCGCGTCAGCCGCCGTAGGCCCCGCTCGCCGTCAGCCGCAGCGCCGTGTCGATCAGCGGAACGTGGCTGAAGGCCTGCGGGAAGTTCCCCACCTGCCGCTGGAGCTTGGGGTCCCACTCCTCCGCCAGCAGCCCCAGGTCGTTGCGGAGCGCCAGCAGCTTCTCGAAGAGCCGCCGGGCCTCGTCGACCCGGCCGATCATCGCGAGGTCGTCGGCCATCCAGAACGAGCACGCGAGGAAGGCCCCCTCGTCGCCCTCCAGCCCGTCCACCCCGGCCTCCTCGCCGGCCGTCGGGTAGCGCAGGATGAAGCCGTCCGGGGTCGACAGCTCGCGCTGGATCGCCTCGATGGTGCCGATGACCCGCTTGTCGTCGGGCGGCAGGAAGCCCATCTGCGGGATCAGCAGCAGGGAGGCGTCCAGCTCCCGGGACCCGTAGGACTGGGTGAACGTGTTGCGCTCCGGGTCGTAGCCCTTCTCGCACACGTCCGCGTGGATCGCGTCGCGCATCTCGCGCCAGCGTTCCAGCGGGCCGTCCGCGTCCCCGCTCTCGATCAGCTTGATCGTGCGGTCCACGGCCACCCACGCCATCACCTTCGAGTGCACGAAGTGGCGGCGGGGACCGCGCACCTCCCAGATGCCCTCGTCCGGCTCCATCCAGTGGGTCTCCAGGTAGCGGATCAGCTTCAGCTGGAGGACCGAGGCGTAGTCGTTGCGGGCCAGGCCCGTCATGTGACCCAGGTGCAGGGCCTCGGTGACCTCGCCGTACACGTCGAGCTGGAGCTGGTGGGCGGCGCCGTTGCCGACGCGCACAGGGGCGGAGTTCTCGTACCCGGGCAGCCAGTCCAGCTCGGTCTCGCCCAGCTCGCGCTCGCCGGCGATCCCGTACATGATCTGCAGGTTCTCCGGGTCGCCGGCCACCGCGCGCAGCAGCCAGTCCCGCCAGGCGGCGGCCTCGCCCCGGTAGCCGGTGCGCAGCAGCGAGGACAGGGTGATGGCGGCGTCGCGCAGCCACGTGTAGCGGTAGTCCCAGTTGCGGACCCCGCCGATCTCCTCCGGGAGGGAGGTGGTCGGCGCGGCGACGATCCCGCCCGTGGGCGCGTACGTGAGCGCCTTGAGGGTGATCAGCGAGCGGATCACGGCCTCCCGGTAGGGCCCGTGGTACGTACACAGGTCCACCCACTCGCGCCAGAACTCGCTGGTCGCCTCCAGCGCCGCTTCGGTGTCCGGAGTCTCCGGGGCGCCCTTGTGGGAGGGCTGCCAGCTGATCGCGAAGGCCACCCGGTCGCCGGGCCCGACCGTGAAGTCGGAGTAGGTCGTCAGGTCCTTGCCGTACGTCTGCGCGTCGGAGTCCAGCCAGACCGAGTCCGGGCCGGCGACGGCCACGGTGCGCCCGTCCACCTTGTGCACCCACGGCACGACCCGCCCGTAGCTGAAGCGCATCCGCAGCGCCGAGCGCATCGGGACGCGCCCGCTGACGCCCTCCACGATGCGGATCAGCTGCGGCGCGTGGTCCTCGCGCGGCGGCATGAAGTCGATGACGCGGACGGTCCCGCGCGGGGTGTCCCACTCCGACTCCAGCACCAGGGAATCGCCCCGGTAGCGGCGGCGGGCGGCCCGCGGCGGCTCCGCGCCCGAGGGGAACGCCGGGCCGATGCGCCAGAACCCGTGTTCCTCGGTGCCCAGAAGGCTCGCGAAGACGGCATGGGAGTCGAAACGTGGCAGACACAACCAGTCCACCGCGCCGTCCCGGCAGACCAGCGCCGCGGTCTGCATGTCCCCGATCAGTGCGTAATCCTCGATGCGCCCGGACACGTTGGTCTCCAGTCGAACGGCCACGTCCGCCCCGAAGGGCGCTTGCAATGCGCTGTCGCGCGGTCTCCTGTGCGCAGGGATCCCCGCGTCGAGTCCTAGATTGCCGGAACTGGCGTTGTTACGCCGTCTGCCGGACCGCTCGGCGGCGATGTGCAGCGTTATCCGAGCAAGTTATGAGCGCACCCTAGTGATCTCCTTAAGTATTGGGACAATGTCACTCGGCCGAACGGGTGACCTGCGGGAACGGCAGGTCGAAGGACTCGCGGAGACCGCCGCGCAGCGCGCCCGGAGGCGGACCGTCCCGGGCGCTGATAGGCTGGTACCCCGTGGACCGGTGGTCTGCCTGTGCGAATCAGGGGCCCCGAAACCGCAGCTTCGGCACCCCCGGAAACGGGAGAAGTCGCCGGACGCACCTCACCTCGCGACCACGGGAGCCCCCTCTTGGCGATGCCGCCCAAATCCATGACGACCAAGCACATCTTCGTCACCGGGGGTGTCGCTTCGTCCCTCGGCAAGGGCCTGACGGCCTCCAGCCTGGGTGCGCTGCTGAAGGCGCGCGGCCTGCGGGTCACGATGCAGAAGCTCGACCCGTACCTGAACGTCGACCCCGGCACGATGAACCCCTTCCAGCACGGCGAGGTGTTCGTCACCAACGACGGCGCCGAGACCGACCTGGACATCGGCCACTACGAGCGCTTCCTCGACGTCGACCTCGACGGCTCGGCCAACGTCACCACCGGCCAGGTCTACAACACGGTCATCGCCAAGGAGCGCCGCGGCGAGTACCTCGGTGACACCGTGCAGGTCATCCCGCACATCACCAACGAGATCAAGCACCGCATCCGCCGCATGGCGACCGAGGACGTCGACGTCGTCATCACCGAGGTCGGCGGCACGGTCGGCGACATCGAGTCGCTGCCGTTCCTGGAGACCGTCCGCCAGGTCCGCCACGAGGTCGGGCGCGACAACGTCTTCGTCGTGCACATCTCGCTGCTGCCCTACATCGGCCCCTCCGGCGAGCTGAAGACCAAGCCCACCCAGCACTCCGTCGCGGCCCTGCGCAACATCGGCATCCAGCCCGACGCGATCGTGCTGCGCGCCGACCGCGACGTCCCCACCTCCATCAAGCGCAAGATCTCGCTGATGTGCGACGTGGACGAGGCGGCCGTGGTCGCGGCGATCGACGCCAAGTCGATCTACGACATCCCCAAGGTGCTGCACACCGAGGGCCTGGACGCCTACGTCGTCCGCAAGCTCGACCTGCCCTTCCGCGACGTCGACTGGACGGTGTGGGAGGACCTGCTGGACCGGGTCCACAACCCCGACCACGAGGTCAAGGTCGCGCTCGTCGGCAAGTACATCGACCTGCCCGACGCCTACCTGTCGGTGACCGAGGCGCTGCGCGCCGGCGGCTTCGCCAACAAGGCCCGCGTCCAGATCAAGTGGGTCACGTCCGACGACTGCAAGACCCCGGCCGGCGCCGCGGCGCAGCTCGGCGACGTGGACGCGATCTGCGTGCCCGGCGGCTTCGGCGACCGCGGTGTCAACGGCAAGGTCGGCGCGATCACCTACGCCCGCGAGAACAAGATCCCGCTGCTGGGCCTGTGCCTGGGCCTGCAGTGCGTGGTCATCGAGGCCGCGCGCAACCTCGCGGGCATCGAGGGCGCGAACTCCACCGAGTTCGACGCCTCGACCCCGCACCCGGTCATCTCGACCATGGAGGAGCAGCTGGCCTTCGTCGAGGGCGCGGGCGACCTGGGCGGCACCATGCGCCTGGGCATGTACACGGCCAAGCTGGCCGAGGGCTCGATCGTGCGCGAGGTCTACGGCGACGCGTACGTCGACGAGCGCCACCGCCACCGCTACGAGGTGAACAACGCCTACCGCGGCGAGCTGGAGAAGAAGGCCGGCCTGGTCTTCTCCGGCACCTCCCCGGACAACAAGCTCGTCGAGTACGTCGAGTACCCGCGCGAGGTCCACCCCTACCTGGTGGCCACCCAGGCCCACCCGGAGCTCCGCTCCCGCCCGACCCGGCCGCACCCGCTCTTCGCGGGCCTGGTCAAGGCCGCGGTGGAGCGCCAGCAGCAGGGCTGACGCGCGGTAGCTGACGCTCGGTAACGTAGGCAGCCGGGTACGGATCATCCGTACCCGGCTGTCGCGCGTTGTGGAGGGCACTGGCCATGGGGATCGCCATCAAGGACACGTCGGAGACCTGGGAGACGCTGTCGACCAGGCGGCCCTTCCAGGGCGCCAAGACGGCGGTGGACTCCGACGAGGTGCGCATGCCGGACGGTTCGGTGGCCCGCCGCGACTACCAGGTGCACCCGGGATCGGTGTGCGTGCTCGCCCTGGACGGGGACGGCCGGGTACTGGTGATCCGGCAGTACCGCCACCCCGTCCGGCACCGGCTGTGGGAACTGCCGGCCGGGCTGCTGGACGTACCGGGGGAGAACCCGCTGCACGCGGCGCAGCGGGAGCTGTACGAGGAGGCCCACGTCAAGGCGGGGGACTGGCGGGTGCTGGCCGACTTCTTCGCCTCCCCGGGCGGCTCCGACGAGGCGATCCGGATCTTCCTCGCGCGGGACGTGGCCGAGGCGGACGGCGAGCGGTACGCGGAAACCTCCTCGGAGGAGGCCGACATGCAGGTGGAGTGGGTCGCGCGGGAGGACTTGGTCCGGGGGGTCCTGGCCGGCGAGCTGGGCAACCCGGCGCTGGTCACGGGGGTCCTGGCCCTCACCGCCGCCCTTGCCTCCGAGGGCGGCCCCGAAGCCCTCCGCCCCGCCGACGCCCCCTGGCCGGCCCGGCCGTACGAGGCGTAGCCGGGTGCGGGTGGTGTGCCGCTGCGCGGGCTGCTCCCCGCCCCGCCCTTCGCCCGTTCCCCGGGGCGCTGCCCCGGACCCCGCTCCCCGGGGGCTCCTCCTCCCGGACCCCTACGCCTCAAACGCCGGCGGGGCTGGAATTCGCTGCGCGGAAGGACCGCTCCGCGCAGCGGCACACACCACGCGTGGCCACGGCAAACGGGGGCGGCTCGGTAAATAGGTACATCCGCTGATCCGATCGGGCGATCTACGGGCCGCGCTCCCCGCAGGTCGTCGCTCTGCGTGAACTACGCTCAGCAACCCGAAGGCAGGGAGAGGAGCGGATCCGTGGCGGATTTCGTCGGGCGGCGGCGTGAGCTCAAGGAGCTGCGCGAGGACATCGCGCGGACCGGGCTCGACACCCTCTCGGGCCGCAAGGCGAAGGCGCCCCGCGCACGGGTACTGCTCGTCGCCGGGCGGCCCGGCTCCGGGCGGACCGCGCTCGCGGAGGCGTTCGTGCGCGAGGTCGCCCCCCAGTACCCCGACGGCCTGCTCCGGGTGCGGCTCACCGAGCCCGGCGGGGAACCCGTCGCCACCGAGCGGGCCGTCCGCACCCTGCTGGAGGGGCTCGGGGAACGCACCCCGCCCGGGGCCGGCGAGGACGACCTCAGCGCCGCCCTGCGGGAGGCCCTCGCCGGGCGGCGGGCGATCCTGCTCGTCGACGACGCCGCCGACCCGCACCAGGTCGACGCCCTGCTCCCCGACACCCCCGAGTGCCTGGTCGTGGTCACCGCCGAGGGCCCGCTCACCGGGATCCCCGACGTCCGCCCCTGCACCCTCGGCGGCCTCGACCCCACCTCCGGCGTCGGCCTGCTCGCCCGGCTCATCGGCGACACCCGGGTCACCGTCGACCCCCGCGCCGCCGAGGCCCTCGCGGAGGAGTGCGGAGGGCTGCCCGCCGCGCTCGCCCTCGCCGGCGGCTGGCTCGCCGCCCACCCCAAGGCCGCCGTCGCCGACCTCGCCAAGCAGCTCCACGACATGCCCCCCGGCAGCGCCGGCCCGCTGGGCCGCGCCTTCCGGCTGGTCTACGAGTCCCTGCCGCAGCCGGCCCGCCGCACCCTGCACCTGCTGCCGCTCGCCCCGGCCGGGTACCTCGACTCGCACACCGCCTCGGCCCTGGCCGGCTGCTCGGTGGCCGCGGCCCAGTCCACCCTGGAGGACTTCGCCGCGCTGGGCCTCGTACGGCACGCCCCGGACGGCCTCTTCCTGCTCCCCGGCTGCCTCGCGCCCTTCCTCCAGGCCCTGCTGGAGACCAAGGAGCGCCCCGCCGAGGTACAGCTGGCGCGCGCCCGGATGCTGGAGCGGACCGTACGGCTGCTGACCTCCTGCCGGGCCATGGCCGACACCGGCGAGGACGACGACGGCCTGCTGCGCGAGCACCTGGACGGGACGCCCCGGGCCCTGCGCTTCCCCGACCGCCGTGCGGCCGGCACCTGGCTCGACACCCGGCTGCCCGCGCTGACCTCGTCCGCGCACCTGGCCGTGGCGGACGGCGGGCTGGACACCCTGGCCCGCAGGCTGGTCTCCGCCCTGGTCCGGGCGCTGGCCGGGCACCGGGGCACCGAGGCGGCCGCCCCCGAGCTGTACGGGCTGCACCGCCTCGTACTGGACGTGGCCGAGCGGCGCGGCCTGCACCGGGAGCGGGCCGCCGCCCTGCTGAACCTGGCCGATCTGGACGCCGAGACCGGCCGGACCCAGGACGCGCTGGCGCGGTACCGGGCCGCACTGGGCGCGGGGAAGGCCGCGAAGGACCCGTACGCGACGGGCCGCGCGATGGAATCCGTAGGCGGTGCTTACCAGGAGCTGGCGGACTGGCCCCGGGCCTCCGACTGGTTCGGCCGCGCCCTGGCCCACGCGCTCGCGCGCGGCGAGCGCGTGGACGAGGCCAGGCTCTACGGCCGGCTCGGCAACGTGCACACCTACGCGGGCCGCTACGGGGAGGCCCTGCGCAGCTGGCGCGCGGCCGCCGCGGGCTACCGCCGGCTGGCCGATGTCCCCGGCCAGGCAAAGGCGTTGAGCGAGATGGCGCGGGTCCAGGAGTACGCCGGCCGGCCCGAGGAATCCCTGCACACCTGCCGCGAGGCCATCGAGCTGGCGCGCCGGGCCGGCGACCAGCGGCTTCAGGCCGCGCTCCAGGTCCGGCTGGCCGACACGCTGGACCGTCTGGGGGACCCCGCAGCTGCGAGGCTGCACCGTTCGGCTGCCGACAGATTGCTGGGAGACGACCCCGCGGCCTGCGAAATCCGTAGTGTGTCCGACTGAAATTATTGGTTTGCAAGGCTAGACAGCGCCTCATCCTTCATTAGACTGGCTTCACCACGACATCCAGTGGTGCATCCCGTTGCGCGTTCTTGTGGGCGGGTATGTATGGAAGTACCCCGTAATATCCCCTGAGCCAAGGACCGTGATCGACGATGAAGGTCGGCATCCCCCGCGAGGTCAAGAACAACGAGTTCCGGGTCGCCATCACGCCCGCCGGCGTGCATGAGCTCGTCCGCAACGGCCACCAGGTCGTCATCGAGCAGAACGCCGGTGTCGGCTCCTCGATCACGGACGCCGAGTACGTCGCCGCCGGTGCCGAGATCCTCGGCACCGCCGACGAGGTCTGGGCCGCCGCGGACCTGCTGCTGAAGGTCAAGGAGCCCATCGCGGAGGAGTACCACCGCCTCCGCAAGGACCAGACCCTCTTCACCTACCTGCACCTGGCGGCCTCCCGCGAGTGCACGGACGCCCTGCTGGAGTCCGGCACCACCGCCATCGCGTACGAGACGGTCGAGCTCGCCAACCGCGCGCTGCCGCTGCTCGCCCCGATGTCCGAGGTCGCGGGCCGCCTGGCCCCGCAGGTCGGCGCCTACCACCTGATGCGCTCGGCCGGCGGCCGCGGCGTCCTCCCCGGCGGTGTCCCCGGCACCCACGCCGGCGAGTGCGTGGTCATCGGCGGCGGCGTCTCCGGCTGGAACGCGGCGCAGATCGCCATCGGCATGGGCTTCCACGTGACCCTGCTCGACCGCGACATCAACAAGCTCCGCGAGGCCGACAAGATCTTCGGCACGAAGATCAAGACGATCGTCTCCAACGCCTACGAGCTGGAGAAGGCCGTCGTCGAGGCCGACCTCGTCATCGGCGCCGTGCTGATCCCGGGTGCGAAGGCCCCGAAGCTGGTCACCAACGAGCTCGTCGCCAAGATGAAGCCCGGAAGTGTCCTTGTCGACATTGCGATCGACCAGGGCGGCTGCTTCGAGGACTCCCGTCCGACCACCCACGCCGAGCCGACCTTCCAGGTCCACAACTCGGTCTTCTACTGCGTCGCCAACATGCCGGGCGCGGTTCCGAACACCTCCACCTATGCCCTGACGAACGCGACCCTGCCGTACATCGTGCAGCTCGCGAACCTCGGCTGGGTCGAGGCGCTGCGCCGTGACCCGGCGCTGGCGCTGGGCCTCAACACCCATGACGGCAAGGTCGTTTACGGTCCCGTCGCCGAGGCCCACGGCCTCGAGACCCTCGAGCTCAGCACGCTGCTCGGCTGAACCGTCAACGACTGACGTCAATCTCACGTATCCGGCCGGACCTTGCCCGCAAGGTCCGGCCGGACGCGTTTGCGGCATGCCCGCGCAGCCCGCTCAACTCGCCTCGAACGTAACCCTTTAACCCTTTCGCACACCCGCGAAACTTCGCAGTGACAGCGCGCACGCCCTTGACAGAGTGGTGTTCGGTTGCCGACACATCGTGCCGGGTCCGGCGGATTGTGTTGCCGCTGGGCGGTGACACGCCATAGAGTCGCCAACCGTCGGCATGGTGCAACGCTGACCTATCGATAAGTGTCCTGGTCACGTCCGAGGAGGTAAGACGACTTGTGAATGAGTCGACATTTGCTCCTGGAGGTGGTCGAGCAGGGACGCCTGAGCGGGGACAGGGTCCTGCCGGGCTCGAAGCTGTCGGCTCCGTCGCGGTCCGCACCTTCGCAAACCACCAGCACATGACGACGCCCCAAAAGAGCATGGACGGCCTAGACGTGAACTCCACGGCCGGCGACCACGGTGGCGATACGCCCATTGGATTCGCCGACTACGACCAGGTGCCCGAGGGGCACTTCTACGACCCCGACGCGGAGTACGAGCCCGACCCCGAGTACGCGGCCACCCTCGCCCCCGACGCTGCCCGCCAGCGCCGCGAGCGGATCGGCCCGACCGGACGCCCGCTCCCGTACTTCCCGATCCCGGGTCCGCTGACCGACCACGGTCCGGCGAAGATCATCGCGATGTGCAACCAGAAGGGCGGCGTGGGCAAGACCACGTCGACCATCAACCTGGGTGCCGCGCTCGCCGAGTACGGGCGCCGCGTGCTGCTCGTCGACTTCGACCCGCAGGGCGCGCTGTCCGTGGGCCTCGGCGTGAACCCGATGGAACTCGACCTGACGGTCTACAACCTGCTCATGGAGCGGGGCATGTCGGCCGACGAGGTGCTGCTCAAGACCGCGGTCCCCAACATGGACCTGCTGCCGAGCAACATCGACCTGTCCGCCGCCGAAGTGCAGTTGGTGAGCGAGGTCGCGCGCGAGTCGACGCTCCAGCGGGCGCTGAAGCCCCTGATGGCCGACTACGACTACATCGTGATCGACTGTCAGCCCTCGCTCGGCCTGCTGACGGTGAACGCCCTGACGGCGGCTCACAAGGTCATCGTGCCGCTGGAATGCGAGTTCTTCGCGCTGCGCGGTGTCGCGCTGCTGACGGAGACCATCGAGAAGGTCCAGGAGCGGCTCAACCCGGAGCTGGAGCTCGACGGCATCCTCGCCACGATGTACGACTCCCGTACGGTGCACAGCCGCGAGGTGCTGGCGCGCGTGGTCGAGGCCTTCGACGACCACGTCTACCACACGGTCATCGGCCGGACGGTGCGCTTCCCGGAGACCACGGTCGCCGGCGAGCCGATCACCACGTACGCGTCCAACTCCGTCGGCGCCGCCGCCTACCGCCAGCTGGCCAGGGAGGTGCTCGCCCGGTGTCCCGCCGAGTGAGTCTGCCCGGAGCCGACGAACTGTTCCGCACGACCGGGGGGATGGCCCTCCAGTCGTCCTCGCCGCGGCGGGGCGCAGAGGAGGCGCCGGCGGCCGGGGGCGGGGGTACGGGCGGGGAGCACGCGGCAGCACCGGCGGACGGCACGACGCGGACCACGGGGGAGACCCGGGGCCGGGAGACCGCGGAGCCCGCGGTGGGCGCGCAGCGCAGGCCGCAGGAAGGTTCTGCCAGCGGCGGACCCCGGCAGGGCAAGGGCCAGGGCCGGGGCGCGAACCGGCGGCCGAGCGGGCGCGAGCGGCACGACGAGAAGATCACGGTCTACGTCTCCGCGGAGGAGCTCATGGACCTGGAGCACGCCCGTCTGGTGCTCCGCGGTGAGCACGGCCTGGCGGTCGACCGGGGCCGCATCGTGCGCGAAGCGGTCGCGGTCGTCCTGGCGGACCTGGAGTCGCGCGGCGACGCCAGCATCCTGGTCCGCCGCCTCCGCGGCCGCTAGGGGATGTCCGGCGGGTGAGGGTCGGACAGTCCCGGGCCCGGGACTGATCCGCCGGACCCCCCTAAGGGCTGTCCCGTAATCCCCGGCGGGCGCACGACGCCGGCTACGGCACCTCGCTGCGTTGTCGGAACGCCCGAATACGCCCAGTACGGGGGCGCCCCTCCGCCTTGCGATGCACCGCATCCGACGCCGTGCGCCGGTCCACCGGGGATTACGGGACAGCCCTTAGGCCGTCTTCACTTTTCGACGCGGCCCTCGCACCGCTCAGCGCCGGGGCGCCTCGCGGGCTTCGGCCCGCTGCGCCGGACTCCGTCCGGCGGCCCTGGGGCGGGGCCAGTGCCGGTGCCCGTGGCCGGGGCCGGCGGGTCGGGTGCGGCCGGGCGGGCCCGCTGCGCGGGGCGAGGGTCCCCCACCCGCCCTTCGCCCGTTCCCCGGGCGCTGCCCGGACCCGCGCCTCAAGCGCCGGCGGGGCTGCCCCGGCCCGGGGCACGGGCGCCGCGCGCCCGTCGTCTCCGTGAACCGGCGCTCCGTGCCGGTGCGGGTCACCGCACGGCGCCACCGCGCCCGCGCCTCAAACGCCGGCGGGGCGTTCGAGCCGGCTCAGCCGAATCCAGCCCCGCCCGGGGGCACCTCCCAGCGGTAGCCGGGGGAGCGTGGGGCGCCGGGTCCGGGGCGGAGCCCCGGGGTCTTTGCAGCCTCGCCGGCGTTTGAGGCGCGGGGGGCTGGGGGCGGAGCCCCGGGGGACGGGGGAAGGGCGGATGGGGGAGCGCACCGCGCAGCGGTAGACGTGCTCCCGCCCGGCCAGGGCCTAGGCTGCACCCGTGGCCGCTCGGCCGAAACCCCGTACCACCCTGGACCGCGATGCCCCCGAACGTAGACGCCCCCCGCCCGGCCCGCCGGAGCCTGGGCCGTGGCCCAGGGGTGGCCCAGGAGGCCGCCCAGGCGCCCGCTGCGGCCCGCGAACCGCTCGGGGGCGACCGGGGGGCCGGGGAAGCCCCCCAGGCGCCTGACGCCCCGCCTGGAGGCGCCGCAGGGCCCGATCGGGACGCCGCCCGGCCCGCTGACGGCCCGGCCGACGGCGCCGCAGGCCCCGTGGCGCACCCGCCGGCCGAGCCCGCCGCCGGCGACGGGCGGTTCACGCTGCGGCTCGACAACTTCGAAGGGCCCTTCGACCTCCTGCTCCAGCTGATCTCCCGGCACAAGCTCGACGTCACCGAGGTCGCCCTCTCCAAGGTCACCGACGAGTTCATGGCGCACATCCGCGCCATGGGCCCCGACTGGGACCTCGACCAGACCACCGAGTTCCTCGTGGTCGCCGCCACGCTGCTCGACCTCAAGGCCGCCCGCCTGCTGCCCGCCGCCGAGGTGGAGGACGAGGCCGACCTCGCCCTCCTGGAGGCGCGGGACCTGCTCTTCGCGCGGCTGCTCCAGTACAAGGCGTACAAGCAGATCGCCGCGATCTTCCAGGACCGCGCCGAGGCGGAGGGCAAGCGCTACCCCCGCACCGTCGGGCTGGAGCCGCACCACGCCGACCTGCTGCCCGAGGTGGTCATCAGCATCGGCGCCGACGGCCTCGCCCGGCTCGCGGTGCGGGCCATGCAACCCAAGGCCGCGCCCCAGGTGTACGTGGACCACATCCACGCCCCGCTCGTCAGCGTGCGGGAGCAGGCAGGGCACGTCGTACGCCTGCTCAAGGCGCGCGGCGAGGCGACGTTCCAGGAGCTGACCGAGGACGCCCCGGACACCCTCACCGTCGTCGCCCGCTTCCTGGCGCTGCTGGAGCTGTACCGGGAGAAGGCCGTGGCCCTGGACCAGCCGGAGGCCCTGCTCCGGCTCACCGTGCGCTGGTGCGGCGGGGACGGCGACGGGACGCCGAGGGTGATGGACGAGTTCGACCGAGTCGTGGAGGTGGCGGAATGACCGGGGTGCGGGACCGGCTGGAGCTGAAGGGCGCGCTGGAGGCCGTGCTGATGGTCGTGGACGAGCCCGCGACCGCCGAACACCTCGCGAAGGTGCTGGACCGCACCCCGCGCGAGGTCGCCGAGGCCCTCTCCGCGCTCGCCGACGAGTACACGGCGCAGCGCCGCGGCTTCGAGCTGCGGCTGGTCGCCGGGGGCTGGCGGTTCTACACCCGGCCCGAGTACGCGGCGGCCGTGGAGGCCTTCGTCCTGGACGGGCAGCAGGCCCGGCTCACCCAGGCGGCCCTGGAGACCCTGGCGGTGGTCGCGTACCGCCAGCCGGTGAGCCGTTCGCGGGTCTCGGCGGTCCGCGGGGTCAACTGCGACGGGGTCATGCGGACCCTGCTCCAGCGGGGTCTGGTGGCCGAGGCGGGCACGGAACCCGAAACAGGTGCGATCCTGTACAGGACGACGAACTACTTTCTGGAGCGTATGGGCCTGCGAGGCCTGGACGAGCTCCCGGAGCTCGCGCCCTTCCTCCCCGAGGCGGACGCGATCGAAGCCGAGACGCAAGAAGGTGTGCCGTCGTTCGATCCGGACGCACCGGACACTGACGTAGACGACGACAAGACGACGGAACTTTGATGCGAAGCAGCGGCAACGGCAACGGTGGCGGCAACAGGAACAGCGGCGGCGGCAGCGGCGGCGGGCGCGGTAACGCCCGCGGCGGCGGCTCCGGCGGCGGTGGCGGCTACCGGGGCGGCGGCTCGTCCGGCGGCTCCGGCGGTGGCGGCTACCGGGGCGGCTCGTCCGGCAGCGGCTCGGGCGGCGGCTACCGGGGCGGTTCCTCCGGCGGCTCCGGCTCCGGCGGCGGTGGCGGCTACCGGGGCGGTTCCTCCGGCGGCTCCCGGGACCGCGACCGGGACCAGGCGCCCCAGCGTCCCCGCAACCCGCGCCCCGAGGAGCGCCGCTACGACGTGGGCCCCGAGGGCGAGCGCAGCGGCCGCAGCGGCCCCAAGGCCGGTGGCGGCGGTGCCCGCGGCGCGGCGGCGCGCGGCGGTGCCAAGGGCGGTCCCCGTACCCCCTCCCGCACCCCCGGCATCGGCGGCGCCGGCGGTCCGCGCAGCGGTCCGGGCAGCCGCAGCGGTCAGTCCCGCCCCCGCGAGCTGGACGCGCGGATCGAGGAGCGCGTGCGCGACCGGTACGCCGACAAGCCCGTGATCAAGACCCCGAAGACCTTCCCCGGTGCCGAGCTGGAGGGCGAGCGCCTGCAGAAGGTCCTCGCACGGGCCGGCATGGGCTCGCGCCGCGCCTGCGAGGAGCTGATCGAGCAGGCCCGCGTCGAGGTCAACGGCGAGATCGTCACGGAGCAGGGCAAGCGCGTCCAGCCGAAGGACGAGATCAAGGTGGACGGCCTGACGGTCGCCACCCAGTCCTTCCTGTTCTTCGCGCTGAACAAGCCCGCCGGCGTCGTCTCCACCATGGAGGACCCGGACGGCCGCCAGTGCCTGGGCGACTACGTCACCAACCGCGAGACCCGCCTCTTCCACGTCGGCCGGCTCGACACCGAGACCGAGGGCATCATCCTCCTCACCAACCACGGTGAGCTGGCCCACCGCCTGACGCACCCCAAGTACGGCGTGCAGAAGACGTACGTCGCGGCGATCACCGGCTCCCTGCCGCGCGACATCGGCAAGCGGCTCAAGGACGGCATCGAGCTGGAGGACGGCTGGGCCCGCGCCGACAACTTCCGCGTCGTCGACCAGGTCGGCAAGAACTACCTGGTCGAGGTGACCCTCCACGAGGGCCGCAAGCACATCGTCCGCCGCATGCTGTCCGAGGCCGGCTTCCCGGTCGACAAGCTCGTGCGGACCTCCTTCGGCCCGATCGAGCTGGGCGACCAGAAGTCCGGCTGGCTGCGCCGCCTGACCAACACCGAGGTCGGCATGCTCATGCGCGAGGTCGGTCTGTAGTCCCCCTCGCAGGATCCGGCGGAAGCCCGCGGTGCCATCAGGCGCCGCGGGCTTCCGCGTTTCCGGCGCCACCGTGCCGACCGCCTTGCCCGGGGCCGCCGAGCCTGTTTATAGTCAGGGTGACTATTAAAGGGAGCGGGTGGTCCTCATGGGCTGGAGCACGAGCTGGACCGAGATCCTCGGCTTCGCCACGGGCGCCGTGTGCGTCTGGCTGGTGGCCCGGCAGCACATCGCCAACTGGCCGGTCGGGATCGCCAACAACCTCTTCTTCATCGTGCTGTTCGCCCAGGCGGGCCTGTACGCCGACGCCGGGCTCCAGATCGTCTTCATCGCCCTCGCCGCCTACGGCTGGTGGTCCTGGACCCACGGGGGTGGACCAGGAACCGCCGGGGCCCTGCCGGTGCGCCGCACCACGCGCGCCGAATGGGCCTGGCTGCTGGTGGCGGGGGCGGTGGGGACCGCCGCCCTGACCCTGCTGCTCGGCCGGGTCACCGACTCCACCGTCCCGTTCTGGGACGCCCTCACCACCGGGCTGTCCCTCATGGCCACCTACGGTCAGTGCCGCAAGCTCCTGGAGTCCTGGTGGCTGTGGATCGCCGCCGACCTCGTCTACGTCCCGCTCTACGCGTACAAGGGGCTGTACCTGACCTCGGTCCTCTACGCGGGCTTCCTCGCCCTGTGCGTGGCCGGGCTCGTCGGCTGGCACCGTGCGCTCCCGGCGCGCGGCGCCCGCACGGCCCTGGAGGCGGCGGCATGAGCGGCGGCAAGCGCTACGGCCACGGGCTGGTACTGGGCAAGTTCTACCCGCCGCACGCCGGCCACCACCACCTGGTGCGCACCGCCCAGGACCAGTGCGAGCGGCTGACGGTGCTGGTCTGCGCCGCCTCCGTCGAGTCCGTGCCGCTCGCCGACCGGGTCGCCTGGATGCGCGAGGAACACCCCGGTGCGGAGGTCGTCGGCGCGGTCGACGACGTCCCCGTCGACCTGCACGACCCCGGCGTCTGGGAGGCGCACATGGCGATCTTCCGCGGCGCGGTGGGCCGGCGCGTGGACGCCGTCTTCACCTCCGAGGAGTACGGCACCGAACTCGCCCGGCGGTTCGGCGCCGAGGAGGTCTGCGTGGACCCGGCGCGCACCCTGTTCCCGGTGTCCGGGACCGCCGTGCGCGAGGACCCGGCCGGCAGCTGGGAGTTCCTCGGGCCCGGCGTACGGGCCGCGCTGACCCGGCGGGTCGTCGTCCTGGGCGCCGAGTCCACCGGCACCACCACCCTCTCGCGGGAGCTGGCCGCGCGCTACCGCCGCCGCGGCGGGGTGTGGGCGAAGACCGGCTGGGTCGCCGAGTACGGCCGCGAGTACAGCGAGGAGAAGCTCGCGGCGGCCCGCGCCGTCGACCCGGCGGCCTCCTGGGAGGACATGTCCTTCACCTCGCGGGAGTTCCCGGTGATCGCCCGCCGCCAGGACGAGGCGGAGGAGCGGGCCGCCCGGCTCGGCTCGCCGGTGCTGTTCTGCGACACCGACTCCTTCGCCACCGGCATCTGGCACGAGCGCTACCTCGGCGGCCGCAACGCGGAGGTCGAACGGATCGCCGCCCGCCGCCCCCGCGACCTGTACCTGCTGACCGACCACGAAGGAGTCCCCTTCGAGGACGACGGGCTGCGCGACGGGCCTGAGCTCAGACCCTGGATGACCGCCCGCTTCCGCCGGGAACTCACCCGCACCGGCAGGCGTTTCCTGGTCATCAGCGGGGACCGGCGGACCCGGCTCGACGCGGCCGTGGCGGCGGTCGACGGCCTGCTGTCCGAGGGCTGGCACTTCGCGGCGCCCCTCCCGGAGCGCCGGTGAACTACGACCCGTACGCCTTCGAGCCCTTCGCGGTGACCGTCGACCTCGCCGTCCTCACCGTGCGCGGCGGCGCCCTGCACGTCCTGCTGATCCGGCGCGGCCAGGAACCGTACGCGGGCGCCTGGGCGCTCCCCGGCGGCTTCGTCCTGCCCCGGGAGTCCGCCGAGACGGCCGCCCGCCGGGAGCTGGCAGAGGAGACCGGCCTGCCGCCCGCCCTGGTCGCCGCCCTGCACCTGGAACAGCTGCGCACCTACAGCGAACCGGACCGGGACCCCCGCATGCGGGTCGTGTCGGTCGCCTTCACCGCCCTGGTCCCCGACATGCCCGAACCGGCCGAAGAGGGCGGCGGGGACGCCGACCGGGCCCGGTGGGTGCCGGCGGGGGAGGCCTCGGGGCTCGCCTTCGACCACGCGCTGATCCTGGCGGACGCCCGGCAGCGGGTGGGCTCCAAGCTGGAGTACACCTGCCTGGCCACCGCCTTCTGCCCGCCCGAGTTCACCCTCGGGGAGCTCCAGGCCGTCTACGAGACCGTCTGGGACACCTCCCTGGACCGCCCCAACTTCCGCCGCAAGGTCCTCGCCACGCCCGGCTTCGTCGAGGCCGTGCCCGGAGCCGCCCGGCTGACCGGCGGCCGCGGCAAACCCGCCGCGCTGTACCGGGCCGGGCCGGCGACCACCCTCCACCCGCCCCTGCTCCGCCCCTCGGAAGGACCCACCCTGTGACCGCCACCAAGCGCGCCGCGACGGGCGCCCTCGTCGGCCTGGCCCTCGGCGACGCCCTCGGCTTCCCGACGGAGTTCCGCGACGTCCCGTCGATCCTCGCCAAGACGGGCCCGTGGCGTCAGATGCCGCTGCCCCGCCCCGCGATCGTCACCGACGACACCCAGATGACCCTGGCGCTGGCGCGCGGCATCCGCACGGCCGCCGGAAGCGGCCCGGTCGACCCGCTGCGGCTGACCCCGCCGGTCCGCGAGGAGTTCGTCGACTGGTACCACTCCCCGGAGAACAACCGCGCCCCCGGCAACACCTGTATGACGGCCTGCGGGCTGCTGGTCCGGCGCGAGCGCGACTGGCGGGACGCCAGCCAGACCGGCTCCAAGGGCTGCGGCGCCAACATGCGCGTGGCCCCCGTCGGCCTGGTCCCCGGATGGACGGACGAGGAGCGCGCGGGCGCCGCCCAGCTCCAGTCGGCCCTCACCCACGGCCACCCCACCGCCCTGGCCGCCTCCGACCTGACCGCCCGCGCCGTGCACCTCCTGGCGCAGGGCACCGAGGTCACGGGCCTGGTCGGGCGGCTGCGCTCGTACGCCCTGGAGAACCGCACCCGCTACCACGAGCGCTGGCTCGGCGGCCTGTGGACGCGCACCGCCTCCGACGCCTCGCCGGAGTCCTTCATCGCCCGGGGCTGGGACGAGTGCCTGGCCGTCCTGGACCGGCTCGCGGCCGCCCTGCGCGACCCCTCCCCGGAGACCGACCCCTGCCTGACCACCGGCCAGGGCTGGATCGCCGAGGAGGCCCTGGCCACCGCCCTCCAGTGCTTCCTGCTGTTCCCGGACGAGCCCCTCCTCGCGCTGCGCCGCGCGGCCTGCACCGCCGGGGACTCGGACTCGATCGCCTGCCTGGCCGGCGCCTTCGCCGGAGCCCACCTCGGCGCCGACGTCTGGCCCCGCGACTGGGAGGGCCGCATCGAGTACCGCGAGGAACTCCTCGCCTTCGGCACCCTCTGGGACGCGTGAGCCGTGCTGGACGCCATGGACATCGACCTCGCCCCCGTCGTGGCGGAGCAGCCCGACCCGCTGCTCTTCGCCACCGTCTCCGGAGCCCACCTGTACGGATTCCCCTCCCGGGACTCCGACATCGACCTGCGCGGCGCCCACCTGCTGCCGCCGCGCGCCCTGCTCGGCCTGCGCGATCCGGAGGAGACCCGGACCCGCATGTGGGAGGACGACGGCGTCGAACTGGACCTCGTCACGCACGACCTGCGCAAGTTCGTCCGCCTGATGCTGCGCCGCAACGGCTACGTGCTGGAGCAGCTGCTGTCCCCCCTGGTGGTCCACACGACCGAGGCGCACGCGGAGCTGGCCGCGCTCGCCCCGGGTGTGCTCACCGGCCACCACGCCCACCACTACCGGGGCTTCGCCAACACCCAGTGGCGGCTGTTCGAGAAGACGGCCGAGCTGAAGCCCCTGCTCTACGCCTTCCGCGCGCTGCTCACCGGCATCCACCTGATGCGCTCCGCCGAGGTGCAGGCACACCTGCCCACCCTGATCGGGGAGGTCCCGGAAGCGCCCCGGTACCTGGAGGCGCTGATCGAGGCCAAGGTGGCCGCCGAGCACGGCCGGTACGAGGGTCCCGCGACCGACGCGGTCGGGCGGGACTTCGGGGCGCTGCACGCGGTACTGGACGCGGCGCAGGCCCGCACGGCGTTGCCGGAGTACGTGAGTGCGTACGAGGAGCTCGACGAGTTCGTCGTACGCCACCGCACGCCGCTGGACACCCCCTAGACGGCTGACGCGCGGCGGGCGCGGTGGAGGAAGTCCGCCACGCGGGCCTGGTCCGGCTCGGCGGGCAGCGGGCTGGAGGAGAGGGCCGCCTCCGACTCCTCGGCGAGGCGGGCCATCCAGGCGTCGACGTCGTCCCAGCCCAGCTCGCCCCGTTTGACCGCGAGGAACCGCTCGCGGTCGGCGCCCGCGTCGATCGTCAGGCTGCCCGTGCGCAGCAGGTCGCGGCAGGAGGCCAGCAGGCGCAGCAGGTGCATGGCGTGCTTCCAGCGCGGGGCGCCGTGGACGCGGACGTCCGCGAGGAGTTTGCGGTGCTGGGAGACCGCGTACCGGCTGAAGGTGGTGTGGGCCCGGCGGGAGAGGAAGGCCCCGCGCAGGGACAGCAGTTCCTCGCCGGCCGGGGTGAGCCGCTCCACCAGCGGGGAGTGCAGGCACTCCAGGATGTTCGGGTTGGCGCGCAGGGCCAGCTCGCAGAAGCGCTCCAGCTCCCAGGAGAACTCCTCCTCCCGGGGCCCCTCGACATGGGTCGGGGGTTTCTCGAACCGCCAGAAGAGCGGCGTGGGGGCGAGGTAGACACCGCGCCGGTCGGTGTCGCTCGCCTCCGTGGCCAGCCCGAAGGCGCGGGAGCCCATCACGCAGGCGTAGATCGTGTGGTCCCGGACCAGGGTGAGGTCGTCCATCCCGGGAGGGTAGGCGGCACAGCGTCCGCTAGGCGAGCGAGATTTCGCCCTCCGGGGACACGGCGATCTTCTTCTCCGCGAGCGGTTTGACCGCCGGCCCGTGTGCCACGGCCCCGTCGGCGACCTTGAACTTGCTGCCGTGGCAGGGGCAGTCGATCGTGCCGTTCTCGACCTTGTCCACCAGGCAGCCCTGATGCGGGCAGACGGCCGTGAAGCAGCGGAAGGAGCCGGCCGTCGGCTGGGTGACCACCACCTTCTGCTCCTTGAGGACCGTGCCGCCGCCGACCGGCACCGCGGAGGACTTCACCAGCGGCTCCGCGACCGCGCCCGGCGCCGAGGCCCCCGGGGACGCGCCCGTCTGCGGGGCGGACGCGGCACCGGACCCGGTGTCGGGCTTCTCCGTGTCGGACCCGCAGGCGGCGAGGGTGCCGCCCGCCAGGACGGCGGCTCCGGCCGCCAGTACGGTGCGCCGGGCGGTGTTCGAGTCGGTCATGCGGGGCTCCTTGCTGCGTGGCCGGGATGGCGAGGTGCATCCTGGCGTGCGGCGGGCCCCAGGAGAAGCCCGCCACACCGTCTGTCTCACACCGGCCGCCAGGGGACCAGGTCCGCCGGGCCGCCGGGAGTGCGTACGACCTCCCACACGCGGAACACGGCGTCGCGGTTCAACGGCCCGTGGACGTGGGGGTACGGGTCGCCGGGGCCCGTCCGGCGGACCTCCGCCGTCAGGGCCGCCTCGTCGAGCTCCACGGCGAGCAGGACGCCGGGCACCTCGCGGTAGTGGGAGTCCGCGATGGCGAGCACGGTGGGGCGGTCCGCCGAACAGTGCACGAACCCCTCGGCGGCGAGCGAGCCGGGAGCGTACGGGGACTCGGGAGCGGCACTCCAGTCGGCGAGCGCGGCGATGTGGAAGATCATGCCGGTGGTTCTACCGCACCCTGCCGGACCGCAGTGTGCCAGGTGGCGGTACGGGGCGATCCGGGCGACATTGTCCGTGTCTCGAAGCCGGGCCCGCCGCTGACGCGCGTGCGCCCGGTCCCCCTTCGAAAGGCAACAGGACCATGGCGGGTAATGACCTCGGCTCCCTCCTCGGCGGACTCCTCGGCGGCGGCCAGGGCGGCAGCGGCGGCGCGGCGGCCGGTGGCGGCGGCAACATCCTGGGCGCGCTGCTCGGCGCCCTGATGGGCGGTGGCGGTGCCGGAGGCGCCCAGGCGGCCGGAGGGGCGAACAACCCCCTCGGCGGGCTGCTGGACATGCTGACGAAGTCCGGTCTCGCCGACCAGGCCCAGTCCTGGATCGGCACCGGCGAGAACCAGCCCGTCAGCGGCGCCCAGATCAAGGAGGCGCTGCCGGACGCCGCCCTCCAGCAGGCGGCCCGGCAGGCGGGCGTCAGCCCCGACGAGGCCGCCGACCAGCTCGCCCGCGCGCTCCCGCAGGCCGTCGACAAGCTGACTCCGGCCGGCCAGGTGCCCACCGAGTCGCTGGAGGAGATCATCCGGAAGCAGAACCTCTGACCCGGCGGGATCGTCCGCGAGGGCCCGGCCCCGTCCACAGGGCGGACCGCCGGGTCCTTTCGCGGTACCGAGTGGCTACCCTGAGTCAGGCCCGGCCCCGCCGTTACGTGATCACCCTTGGAGCGCCCCGTGAGAACCGCCGTCGTCATCGGAACCGGACTGATCGGCACCTCCGCGGCGCTCGCCCTGACCGCCCGGGGCATCAGCGTCCACCTCGTCGACCACGACCCCGCGCAGGCCCGCACGGCCGCCGCCCTGGGCGCCGGCACCGACGACGCCCCCGAGGGCCAGGTGGACCTCGCGATCGTCGCCGTACCGCCGGCCCACGTGGCCGCCGCGCTGGCCGACGCGATCGGACGCGGACTGGCCCGCGCCTACGTGGACGTGGCCAGCGTCAAGGGCGGCCCGCGCCGGGAGCTCGCCGCGCTGGGCGCGGACACCTCCGCCTACATCGGCACCCACCCCATGGCGGGCAAGGAGCGCTCCGGCCCGCTGGCCGCCACGGCGGACCTGTTCGAGGGCCGGCCCTGGGTGCTGACCCCGACCAGGGAGACCGACCACGAGGTCCTCAACCTCGCCCTGGAACTGGTCGCGCTGTGCCGGGCCGTCCCCGTGGTGATGGACGCCGACGCCCACGACCGGGCGGTGGCGCTGGTCTCGCACACCCCGCAGCTGGTGTCCAGCATGGTCGCCGCCCGCCTGGAGGAGGCCGACGAGACGGCCGTCCGGCTGTGCGGGCAGGGCATCCGCGACGTGACCCGCATCGCGGCCTCCGACCCCCGGATGTGGGTGGAGATCCTCTCGGCCAACCCGGGACCGGTGGCCGACGTCCTGGCCGGCATCGCCGCCGACCTGGAGGAGACCGTGGAGGCGCTGCGCGGCCTCCAGTCCGCCGACGAGGCCGAGCGCAAGGGCGGCGCGGCGGGCATCGAGGACGTCCTCAAGCGCGGCAACGCCGGCCGGGTCCGGGTCCCCGGCAAGCACGGCGCGGCGCCCATGGCGTACGAGACCGTAGGGGTGTTCATCAGCGACAAGCCCGGCGAGCTCGCGCGGATCTTCGCGGACGCCGGCCGCGCCGGGGTCAACATCGAGGACGTGCGGATCGAGCACGCCACCGGCCAGCAGGCGGGCCTGGTGCAGCTCATGATCGAGCCGCGGGCCGTGGCCCCGCTGACCGCCGAGCTGCGCGAGCGCGGCTGGGCGCTGCGGCAGCAGTAGTCCGGGTGCGGCGCCGTTGCCGGGGGCTCCGCCCCGGGCCCCAAGGGCCTCGGACGCCGGCGGGGCTGGACGGGGCTGGGACCGGAGGGTTCCAGGGGCCGGTAACCTGGTGCGGGGGCGCTTTTGGCGCGCCCGCACACGTACGCGCAACCAGGAAGGTGCCCGCACCGTGGAAACCGCCGCTCCGTCCGCCGTGATCGTCGCCATCGACGGTCCCTCCGGCACGGGCAAGTCCAGCACCTCCAAGGCCGTGGCCGCCAAGCTCGGGCTGCGATACCTGGACACCGGTGCCCAGTACCGGGCCATCACCTGGTGGATGATCACCAACGGCGTCGACACCGACGACCCGCAGGCGATCGCCCTCGCCGCCGGCAAGCCGGCCATCGTCTCCGGCACGGACCCGGCCGCCCCCACCATCACGGTGG
The DNA here is from genome assembly GCF_055602105.1 of Streptomyces sp. NPDC037421. Taxonomy (NCBI): domain Bacteria; kingdom Bacillati; phylum Actinomycetota; class Actinomycetes; order Kitasatosporales; family Streptomycetaceae; genus Streptomyces; species Streptomyces sp. NPDC037421. The sequence continues at coordinate 95,027 of NZ_JBVJWV010000019.1, read as the reverse complement.
ACGGCCTGGACGCCTCCGGCCCGATCCGCACCCAGGAGGTCACCTCCAAGGTCAGCGCCGTCAGCGCCGTCCCCGAGGTGCGCACCCTGATCACCGACCTCCAGCGCTCCATCGCCGCCCAGGCGGCCGAGGAGGCCGACGGGATCGTGGTCGAGGGCCGGGACATCGGCACCACCGTCCTGCCCGACGCCGACCTCAAGATCTTCCTGACGGCCTCGGCCGAGGCCCGCGCCGCCCGCCGCAGCGGTGAGCTGCGCGGCAAGGAGGCCGCGGACCTCGCGGCCACCAGGGAAGCCCTGATCAAGCGGGACGCCGCCGACTCCGGCCGCAAGACCTCCCCGCTGGCCAAGGCCGGCGACGCCGTCGAGGTGGACACCACCGAGCTCACCCTCGACCAGGTCATCGAATGCGTCGTGACCCTGGTCGAAGAGCGGCGGGGCAAGTGAGCGGAGCGCCCTCCCCCAAGGGTGCGGCGGTCGGCAGGCGCATCGGCATCGGCCTCATGTACGGGCTGTGGAAGCCGCGCGTGCTGGGGGCCTGGAAGGTGCCCGCCTCCGGCCCCGTCATCCTGGCCGTGAACCACGCGCACAACATCGACGGACCCATGGTCATGGGCACCGCGCCGAGGCCGCTGCACTTCCTGATCAAGAAGGAGGCGTACGTCGGCCCGCTCGGCCCCTTCCTGGAGGGGATCGGGCAGGTGAAGGTGGACCGCGCCGGCACCGACCGGACCGCGATCACCCGCGCCCTCGGCGTCCTGGAGAACGGCGGCGCCCTGGGGATATTCCCCGAGGGCACCCGGGGCGAGGGGGACTTCGCGTCCCTGCGCGCCGGGCTCGCCTACTTCGCGGTCCGCAGCGGCGCCCCGGTCGTCCCCGTCGCCGTCCTGGGCAGCACCGAGGCCAAGGGCAGGCTCGTCAAGGGCCTGCCGCCGCTGCGCAGCCGGGTCGACGTGGTCTTCGGCTCCGCCTTCGACGCCGGGGACGGCACGGGCCGCCGTACGCGCACCGCGCTGGACGAGGCCACCGCACGCATCCAGGGACGGCTGACCGCCCACCTGGCCGACGCCAAGCGCCTCACCGGGCGCTGAGCGAGACTTGACCTAGTAGTGGAACCGCGCTGCGCGGGTGCCACCGATCACCACGAACGACGAGGAACGGACTTCATGAACGACCAGCACGACCACGGAGCACTTGGCGACGCCGAGTACGCGGAGTTCATGGAGCTCGCCGCGGAGGAAGGCTTCGACCTCGAAGAGGTCGAAGGCGCGATCGAGGAGGCCGGCCACGGCCCGCTCCCCGTCCTCGCCGTCGTCGGCCGCCCCAACGTGGGCAAGTCGACCCTGGTGAACCGCATCATCGGCCGCCGCGAGGCCGTCGTCGAGGACAAGCCGGGCGTCACCCGCGACCGCGTCACGTACGAGGCCGAGTGGGCCGGCCGCCGCTTCAAGGTCGTCGACACCGGCGGCTGGGAGCAGGACGTCCTCGGCATCGACGCCTCCGTCGCCGCCCAGGCCGAGTACGCCATCGAGGCCGCCGACGCGGTCGTCTTCGTCGTGGACGCCAAGGTCGGCGCCACCGACACCGACGAGGCCGTCGTCAAGCTGCTGCGCCGGTCCGGCAAGCCCGTCGTCCTGTGCGCCAACAAGGTCGACGGCCAGAGCGGCGAGGCCGACGCGGCCTCGCTGTGGTCCCTGGGCCTCGGCCAGCCGCACCCGGTCTCCTCGCTCCACGGCCGCGGTACGGGCGACATGCTCGACGCCGTCCTGGAGGCGCTGCCGGAGGCCCCCGAGCAGACCTTCGGCGGCACGGCCATCGGCGGACCGCGCCGCATCGCCCTGATCGGCCGCCCCAACGTCGGCAAGTCCTCCCTGCTGAACAAGGTCGCGCGCGAGGACCGCGTCGTCGTCAACGAGCTGGCCGGCACCACCCGCGACCCCGTCGACGAGCTGATCGAGCTGGGCGGCGTCACCTGGAAGTTCGTGGACACCGCGGGCATCCGCAAGAAGGTCCACCTCCAGCAGGGCGCCGACTACTACGCCTCGCTGCGCACGGCCGCCGCCGTGGAGAAGGCGGAGGTGGCGGTCATCCTGATCGACACCACCGAGAACATCAGCGTCCAGGACCAGCGCATCATCACCATGGCCGTCGAGGCCGGCCGCGCGATCGTCATCGCCTACAACAAGTGGGACGAGCTGGACGAGGAGCGCCGCTACTACCTCGAACGCGAGATCGAGACCGAGATGCAGCAGGTCTCCTGGGCGCCCCGGGTCAACGTCTCCGCGAAGACCGGCCGCCACATGGAGAAGCTGGTCCCGGCGATCGAGGCGGCCCTCGCGGGCTGGGAGACGCGCGTCCCCACCGGCCGGCTGAACGCCTTCCTCGGCGAGATCGTCGCGGCCCACCCGCACCCGATCCGCGGCGGCAAGCAGCCCCGCATCCTGTTCGGTACCCAGGCGGGCAGCAAGCCGCCGCGGTTCGTCCTCTTCGCCTCCGGCTTCCTGGAGCACGGCTACCGGCGCTTCATCGAGCGCCGTCTGCGCGAGGAGTTCGGCTTCGAGGGCACCCCGCTCCACATTTCGGTGCGGGTGCGCGAGAAGCGCGGCGCGCAGTACAAGAAGAAGAAGTAGCGGCGGTCCGGGGTCAGTAGCCCCGGCGCGGAGCGGGCGGCAGGGCCGCCGGGATGTGCTGCATCCCGGTCTGGTGCTGCCGCCCGCCGCCGTATCCGGAGCCGCCGCCCGCGTACGAGTACACCGGCTGGGCCGCCTGCTGCGGGACGTACGGGGGCTGCCAGCCGTCGGCCTGCTGCCACGAGGAACCGTTCCAGCCGCTGCCGTACGAGCCGCTCGCGCCGCCGTACGAGGTGCCGGTGTACCCGCTGCCGTACGAGAACGCGGTGAAGCCGAGGTCCTCCTCGCCCGTACGGTCGCCCGGCAGCGCCCGGAAGGCGCGCAGGTACTCCGAGTACAGGCTGTCGTAGATCGGGGTGTGCGAGGCGCTGCTCGCACGGAACGGGGCGCGGGAGGGGTCGTATGAATGCACGTATCAGCCAACGAAACCGGCGCCCTGCGGATGCGGGGTGACGGGGCGGAAAACGCAGATCGCCGGGGGTGCGCGGGACGGACCGCGCACCCCCGGCGCATGCCGTCCGGCCCCCTCGGCAGGGGGCCGGACGGCCGTTCCGGCGGGGAGGAGTGGGGCTCAGGCGACCGGGGTACCGGCCAGCGGCATCGCGGCGCCGACCAGCTTGCCGTTGCTCGCGGCCTTGTCCAGGGCGTCGCGGAGCAGGTCCTCGCGCGGCTGCTGGCCGATGGAGCCGACCGGGGCGGCGTAGATGAGCACGCGCTTCGTCTTGTTGACGGCGGCCCGCCAGCCGTCGGTGACGCCCAGCGCCTGGTGGGCCTGCCACCAGGCCACCTGGGGCCCGCCGTCGGTGCCGGGCTGGAGCACGGCGTGCAGCTGCCCGGCGGCCAGCAGGACCGACCAGCCGGCGAGGGTGGAGGGGACCTCGTTGGTGTCGGTGACCGGGATGAAGCCCTGCTCGATGAGGAGGGGGAGGAAGTCGTCGCCGGGGCCGGTGGTGCCGGGGCGGGCGATCGGCGCGGTCGGCTCGACGACCAGCGCGGGGTGCAGTTCCCCGGCGATCAGGACCAGGCCGCTGGTGATGCCGAGGACGGCCTGGCCGCCGGGGACCGACTGGGGGGCCTCGCCGCCGGCCTGCTCCGGGGCGGGGGCGGGGCCGTCGCCGGTGATGCTGCGCACCGCGCCCTGGAGCTGCTCCTCGGACACCTGGACGACCTGCGAGGGGATGCAGGCGGTGTGGGCGAAGGCGAGGACGGCGGTTTCCTCGCCCACGAACAGCACCGTGCTCGTGGGGTCGGTCTCGGGGTCGCCGGGGGTGCGGCAGGAGGTGCAGTCGTAACTGCCCGGGGCGTCGTCGCCGGTGAGCAGCCTGTCGGCTTCTTCGTCACCGATCTCGGCACGTACCTCAAGACTGACGTCGAGCATGCGCGGCACGGGGTGGCTCCTCATTCGTGCGGAGGCCGGGGGGTTCCCGGCTCGCCGGGATCAACGGCGCAGCGGCGGCCGGGGTCACGCCGTTTGAGGGAACGGAATCGAACCGGCCACCCGGAAGAGTGAACCGTCCGGCCGCGACTTCTGTTTCGTGTCAACTGTTGCCCCTTCGTGCGCAGTTGGAGCCGGTTTTCGGTCGTCTCGGGGGTGTTCGGGGTGTCGGCCGTCCGAGTGGGCCCCGGGGGAGCGCCGCGTGGCGGGGCGTGGCGGGGGCGGGGGCTCCGTAGCGTGAGCCGATGCCCGATCTGTGTACGCGGCGGGTGGCGGCCACCGCTGTGGCCGCGGCGGTCGCCGCGCTGGTGCTCGTTCTCCCGTCGGGCGTCGGCGCGGTCGCCGCGCCGCCCCCTCCGGCACCGGGCCCCGCGGGGGCCGCGCACCCGGGCTCGCCGGGCGTGATCGGGACGGGACCGGGGGACTGCGGGCCGGGCGGGGAGTGGCCCTGGGACTGCGTCGCGGACTGCGAGAGCAGCGGGCGGTGGACGGTGAACACGGGCAACGGCTTCTACGGGGGCCTGCAGTTCTGGCAGCCGGCCTGGGAGGAGCACGGGGGGCTGGCGTACGCGGCGCGGGCGGACCTGGCCAGCCGTGACCAGCAGATCCGGGTCGCGGAGGAACTGCTGGCGGTGCAGGGGTGGGAGGCGTGGCCGGTGTGCGCGAAGCGGTACGGCCTGGCGGGGCGGATGCACGTGGTGCGGGCCGGGGACACCCTGGAGGGCATCGCGCGGCGCCGGCGCCTGCCGGGCGGCTGGCGCCCCCTGTACGAAGCCAACCGCCCCCTGATCGGCCCGGACCCGTCCCGCCTGAAGCCGGGCCTCCTCCTCACCCTCCCCCCTGCGGCGCCCCCCGTCCCGGCCCCCGCGGGCCCTGCCGCCCCGCCGCCGGCCGTGGCGCCCCCGGCCCCCGCGGGCCCGGCGGTCCCGTCCCCGACCCCTGCGGCGCCGGCCCCGGCATCGGCGGCGCCGGTGCGCTGAGGCCGGGGCCGGCGCCGTCCGCGGGCGGGTGGGGCGCTGCGCGAGGACCGCGTCGGGTGGGGGAACGGCGGCGCGTCAAAATGGGGGCGTGCTTGAGACCTCCGCGAGATTGCTGCGCCTGCTGTCCCTCCTGCAGGCCCACCGGGAATGGACCGGTGCCGACCTCGCCGCCCGGCTCGGGGTGACGCCCCGGACCGTCCGGCGGGACGTCGACCGGCTCCGGGAGCTCGGGTACCCCGTGAACGCCAGCCCCGGCACCGGCGGCGGGTACCAGCTCGGGGCGGGGGCGGAGCTGCCGCCGCTGCTGCTGGACGACGACGAGGCCGTCGCGGTCGCCGTGGGGCTGCGCACGGCCGCGGGCAACGGCGTCGAGGGGATCGGGGAGGCCTCCGTACGGGCCCTGGCCAAGCTGGAGCAGGTGCTGCCGTCGCGGCTGCGCCGACGGGTCTCGGCGCTCAACGAGTTCACCGTGCCCATGCTGCGCGGGCCGGGCCGTGACACCGTCGACCCCGCTGTGCTCACCGACCTCGCCGCCGTGTGCCGGGACGGCGAGCGGCTCCGGTTCGGGTACCGGGACCACGGCGGCAGCGTCAGCCGCCGTACCGTCGAGCCGCACCGGCTGGTGTGCTCCGAGCGGCGCTGGTACCTCGTGGCCTGGGACCTCGACCGGGAGGACTGGCGGACCTTCCGCGCGGACCGGATCGAGCCCCGCCCGCCGCACGGCCCGCGCTTCGTCCCGCGCCCGGCGCCCGCCGAGGACCTCGCCGCGTACGTCTCCCGGGGCGTGTCGCACCGCGCGTACGCGGCACGGGCGGTGGTGCGGCTCCGGGTCCCGGCCGAGGAGGCGGCGCGGATCATCGGGCCCTCCGACGGGGTGCTGGAGCCGGTCGACGCGGAGAGCTGCCTGCTGCGCACCGGGGCGGTGAGCCTCGACGTCCTGGTGATTCACGTCATGCTGATCGGCTGTGAGTTCGAGGTGGTGGAGCCCCCCGAGCTGACGGACCGGATCCGGGGCCTGCGGGACCTGCTGGGCCGGGCCGTGGAAGCCCCTCGGGAGTAAGTCCGCAGCGGGGAATTCGGGCTCTGCGGTGGAATTCGAAAGGCGGCCCGTAAAGCCGGTATTACCGGCGGCGGTTGTCGACAATCCGTGACACAAGCGTGACCCGGCACGGAGGAACATCCGCTCAGCGGGCTGACGTGTCCGGACATATGAACGCCGCCGAACGCCGACGGCGGGCCGGTCCGATGGACCGGCCCGCCGTTTTCGCGGTGCGGGGTGGGGCTGTGCGTACCGGCCCCGCGAAGGGTCAGCCCCCGGTGGCGGGGCGGGCCGAGGCCCCCCGGGCGGACGCCCGCTCGGTGTGCGCCGGGCGGCGGCTGCCGCCCGGGGTGAGCGGGGTGCGCTCGGAGCGGATGACGTGCTGCCGGGAGACCTGGTGCGCGTGCGCCGCGGGGCGCAGCGCGGGGGAGTGCCCGGCGGGGGCCTGGGAGGCGGCGGCGGAGGCCGGTGCGCCGTCCTCCCCGGCGGCGGGGGTGCGGCCGGGCTGCCACTTCCCGCCCGCGGAGAGCAGCGGGGTGAGCGCGGCGGCGACCGGTTCGGAGAGCCGGCCGTCCTCCAGCCGGCGGCGCCACTGCTCGCGCAGTCCGAAGACGTAGGCCTCGGTGCGGCCGATGAGCGGCTCGAACCAGGGCAGCGCCAGCATGATGAGCAGTCCGGCGGTCCAGCCGAGGAGCACGTCGCTCACCCAGTGGGTGCCGAGGTACACGGTGGTGGCGCCGACGCTCAGCGAGAGGACCCCGGAGAGGATGGACAGCACCCGCCGGGTGACGGTCGTGGAGGCCAGGTAGGCCAGGATCCCCCAGGTCACGACGGCGTTGGCGGTGTGGCCCGAAGGGAATATATCGCCGCCGGCGAAGAGCTCCGCGGAGCCGATCTGGGTGGCGTAGTGCGGGCCGAGCCGGCCGAGGCCGAGCTTGACGGAGCCCACGGTGATGTTCAGCAGCAGCAGCGCCACGCCGAGTGCGATCAGCGGGCGGAGGGTGTGCTGGCGCCAGGAGCGCCAGCCGAGCCAGGCCGCGACCATCACCGCGGTGGGTCCGCGCTGGCCGAGTACGACGAGGTAGTCGAGGAAGGCGTGCACCTGCGGCCACTGCTCGTAGGGCCGGAAGAACATGATCTGCCAGTCCAGGCGGACGAGCCAGGAGGTCGTCAGCACGGCCACGACGATCACCAGGTAGAAGGCGAGGGTCGCGGAGAGGAGCACGACGCGGTGCCGGCTCATCTGCGGAGTTTGCAGATGAGCCGGTCGCTCTGGTTCCCGGTCGAGCCGGGCGAACACCGGCTCCAGACGGGCAAGCATTTGGTCAGTACGCACTCAATCGACGTTACCGCGCGTCGAAGCGCACCCCGGGCGAATCGCGCGCTTTGTGATGACCATGTGATGTGGAGTGCGTCTCACGCGGGACTTAATTCCCCTTGTTCCGGCACTTGTTGGAACTTTCGGGATTCAACTCCGGGAGTGCTGCCCCCGCAATTATCGGCATACTTACACGGTATTTATTGCCGCAGGTCAATTCCTTTGCACAATCATGGATTGGAATGATCCATTCCGTGATCGCGTCCGCGTGCCCGCCCCCACCGGCCTACGGAGGCCCCGAACCGTTCAGCCAGAACGCCCCGTACACCGCCGAGACCAGCGCCAACGCGCCCAGTACGGCCGCCGCCCGCCCGGCCCGCCACCGCGCCAGGGCCACCGCCACGGGCAGCACCAACGGGAACGCCGGCAGCAGCAGCCGGGGCTTGGAGCCGAAGTACCCGGAGGCGCACAGCGCCAGAGCCACCACGATCCCGCAGTACACGAGCAGCGCGGCCGGCTGCCGGTCGCGCACGCACAGCCGGTACAGCCACAGCACCAGCAGCACCCCGGCGATCAGCCCCACCCCGGCGGGGAACGCGGGGGAGGCCAGCCGCGCCCCGATGAACCGGGCGAAGGCCCAGCCGCCGTCGAAGCCGTTGCCCCAGCCCGCCTGCACGTCCAGGTAGCCCGTCAGCCCGCCGCCGGTCCGGGCCCCCACCCACAGCGCGTACGCCGCCGCCCCCAGCGGGGCCAGCAGCACCCCGGCCGCCATCGGCCACGAACGCTCCCCGCGCCGCCAGGCCAGCGCCGCCGCCACCCACACGGCCGCGACCACCGCCGCCCCGACCGGCCGGGTCAGCCCCGCCCCCGCCGCGAGCAGGCCCGCCACGGCCCACCGCCCGCGCAGCACCGCGTACAGCGCCCAGGCGGCCAGGGCGGTGAACAGCGACTCGCTGTACGCCATGGACTGCACGATCCCCACCGGCAGCGCCGCCCACAGCGCCACCGCGAGCACCCCGGCGCGCCGCCCGTCAACGGAGTGGTGCCGCAAGGAGCACACCAGGTCGGTGACGGCGAAGACCCCCCACGCGGCGGCGAGGCCCGCCACCACCGAGACCACCAGGCCGGCCGACCCGTACGAGAGCCCCGTGGGCGCGGCCACCAGCCGCTCCAGCCACGGCAGCAGCGGGAAGAAGGCCAGGTTGGAATGGACGGCCCCGCTCGGCAGGACCACCTCGTACCCGTACCCCTCGGTGGCGATCCGCGCGTACCAGAGGGAATCCCAGCGGGCCGAGAGCAAGGTGTGCGGGCTGCTGCCGGCCGCCGCGCACCACAGCGCGAGCACCGCCAGCCCCAGCAGCCGCACAGCGGCGAAGGCGGCGAGCGCGGGCGCGGCACGGCGCGGTCCGGGGTACTTCGCGGGGGCGTCGTCAACGGGCAGAGTGGTCACGGGGACGAGTATCGGCGCCGCGACCGGCGAAAACGGAACGCGGGCACGGAGCGTGAGCGGGCGTGCGCGAGGGGGGAGGGTGGACGGGGCGAGTGGCACACACCACACGGGGGCCGTCGCCGGGATGAGAGCTTGGCCACGTGTCGGGCACGCGAACTCGCGTACGCTGACCCTTCACTCGCGTGTCGATGCCGGACCCCGTAGGACGCCGCACAGCGCACCACCCCGCGGCTACCCACGACGCTGTCCGCCGAGTGCGAGGGACCACCTGGGAGGTACATGCATGTCGGGGACGAACACGGCCGGCGACAGGAAGCCCTCCCTCTGGCAGCGGGTCGCCGCCGCCTCCGGCGGGGCCAACCGCTGGGTGGTCCTGGCGGTCCTGTGCGTCAGCCTCGTGCTCGTCGCGCTCGACGCGACGATCCTGCACGTGGCCGTCCCCTCCGTCACCGAGGACCTGCGCCCCGGCTCCCAGGAACTGCTGTGGATCGTCGACGCGTACCCGCTGGTCTGCGCCGCGCTCCTGATCCTCTTCGGCACCCTCGGCGACCGGGTCGGCCGCCGCCGGATCCTGCTCCTCGGCTACACCCTCTTCGGTGTGGCCTCCGCCATCGCCGCCCTCGCCGACAACGCACAGGTCCTGATCGCCGCCCGCGCCCTGCTCGGCATCGGCGGAGCGATGATCATGCCGGCCACCCTGTCGATCCTGCGCCAGGTCTTCCCCGACCGGCGGGAGCGGGCCCTGGCCATCGGCATCTGGACCGCCGTCGCCGCGATCGGCGCGGCCAGCGGCCCCGTCCTCGGCGGGTTCCTCGTCCAGCACTTCTGGTGGGGCTCGGTCTTCCTCATCAACATCCCGCTGATGGCCCTGATCCTCCCGCTCGGCCGCTGGCTGCTGCCCGAATCGAGGGGTTCGGCCGACGGGCCCTGGGACGTGCTCGGCGCGCTGATGGCCGCCGCCGGCGTCCTCGGCGCGGTGCTCGGCATCAAGCGGATCGGCGCGGAACGACAGCTCACCGACCCCGAGGCGCTGGTGCCGCTGCTGCTCGGCGTGCTCCTGCTGGCCCTCTTCGTGCGCCGCCAGAAGCGGCGCGAGCACCCGCTGATCGACATGCGGATGTTCTCCCGGGCCGCCTTCTCCACCTCCGTCGGCTGCATCGTGCTCGCCATGCTGGCCCTGGTCGGGCTGGAGCTGCTGGCCGTCCAGTACCTCCAGCTGGTGCTGGACCTCAGCCCGCTGGAGACCGGCCTGCGGCTGCTGCCGCTCACCTTCGCCGCCATGGCCGCGGGCGCCACCGGCTCCTACACCCTCCAGCGGGTCGGCCCGCGCACCATGGTCTCGCTGGGCTTCGTGCTCACCGCCGGCGCGGTGCTGCTGCTGACGCTGATGGGCCAGCACGACCGGCCCGTGCTGCTGACCGCCGGCTTCATCCTGCTCGGCTTCGGGCTCCAGACCACCCTCTTCGCCGCGTACGAGTCCATGCTGAGCGAGGCCCCGGCGGACACCGCCGGCGGCGCCGCCTCCATAGGCGAGACCTCCTACCAGCTCGGCGCGGGCATGGGCATCGCCCTGCTCGGCAGCGTGATGAACGCCGCCTACCGGCCCGGCCTGCTGGACGTCCCCGGCGTCCCCGCCGAGGACGCGGCGGGCGCCGCGAACTCCCTCGGCGAGGCCTACCAGATCGCCGCCCACCTCGGCGGCCAGGCGGGGGAGTCCCTCTACGCGGCCGCCCGCAACTCCTTCGTGCACGGGCTGCACATCACCCTCTTCGTCAGCGCCTGCCTGCTGCTCGCGGGCGCCGTGATGGCGCTGAAGCTGCCGCGCACCATGGAGAGCGCCGAGCCGGCCGAGTGCGACGGGACCGCCGTGGACGCCGCGGCCGTCGCCGAGGCCGGAGCCGCCGTACGCCTGCCCGCGCAGCCCACGGGCCCGGTCCGGCCGTCCGCCGGCGCGCGGATCCCCGCTCCGGCACAGCCCGAGCGCGATCCCGCGGTCGGCGGCAGGCCCGGCCGCCAGGGCTGACCCACCTCCCGCCCGCCGAAGTCGGGGGTGGACCCGGGGCCGGGTCGGCGACAAACTTGCACCGCTAGGTTTCGCCCCACGTGGCCGCCGGGAGGCCCCTTTGTCCGCGCCGAAGACCCCGTTCGCCCCCACCGACCCGCTCGGACTCGACGAGCTGCTCGGCCCCGAGGACCTCGCCGTCCGCGACACCGTCCGATCCTGGGCCGCCGACCGGGTCCTGCCCCACATCGCCCAGTGGTACGAGGACGGGGAGCTCCCGCAGATCCGCGAGCTGGCCCGCGAGCTCGGCTCCATCGGCGCGCTCGGGATGTCCCTGACCGGTTACGGCTGCGCCGGCGCGAGCGCCGTCCAGTACGGCCTGGCCTGCCTGGAGCTGGAGGCCGCCGACTCCGGGATCCGCTCGCTGGTCTCCGTACAGGGCTCCCTCGCCATGTACGCGATCTGGAAGTACGGCTCCGAGGAGCAGAAGCAGCGGTGGCTGCCCGGCATGGCGGCCGGCGAGCTGATCGGCTGCTTCGCGCTGACCGAGCCCGACGTCGGCTCCGACCCGGCAGCGATGCGCACGTACGCCAAGCGCGACGGTTCCGACTGGGTCCTGAACGGCCGCAAGATGTGGATCACGAACGGCTCGGTGGCCGCCGTGGCCGTCGTCTGGGCCCAGACGGACGAGGGGATCCGCGGCTTCGCCGTCCCCACCGACAGCGCCGGCTTCTCGGCACCGGAGATCAAGCACAAGTGGTCGCTGCGCGCGTCGGTGACGAGCGAGCTGGTGCTGGACGACGTACGACTGCCCGCGGACGCGGTACTTCCGGACGTCACGGGGCTCAAGGGTCCGCTGGGCTGCCTGAGCCACGCCCGGTACGGGATCATCTGGGGGTCGATGGGCGCGGCGCGCGCCAGCTTCGAGGCGGCGCTCGACTACGCGAAGACGCGGGAGCAGTTCGGCCGGCCGATCGGCGGCTTCCAGCTCACCCAGGCCAAGCTCTCGGACATGGCGCTGGAACTCCACAAGGGCATTCTGCTCGCCCACCACCTGGGCCGGCGCATGGACGCGGGCACCCTGCGGCCGGAGCAGATCAGCTTCGGCAAGCTCAACAACGTCCGCGAGGCCATCGACATCTGCCGCACCGCGCGGACCGTCCTCGGGGCCAACGGGATCTCCCTGGAGTACCCCGTCATGCGGCACGCCACCAACCTGGAGTCGGTGCTCACCTACGAGGGCACCGTCGAGATGCACCAGCTGGTCCTGGGCAAGGCGCTCACCGGGCTCGACGCCTTCCGGTAAGCCGGTGAGTGCCCTGCTCAGCTCTGGTTGAAGAAGTCGCGGGAGCGGCCGCCCGCCTCACCGCTGACGATCTGGGTGTCGGCCGGGGTCAGGAGGAAGACCCTGGTCGCCACCCGCTCGATCGACCCGCGCAGCCCGAAGGTCAGGCCGGCCGCGAAGTCGACCACGCGCTTGGCGTCGGTCGGGTCCATCGACGACAGGTTCACGATGACCGGGACGCCCTCGCGGAACAGCTCGCCGATGCCGCGCGCGTCGCGGAAGCCGTCGGGGGTCACGGTCGCGATGCGGCGGCCGCGCTCGACCGCGGAATCCGAGGCCACCTTCACCCGGGGGTCGGTGACCCACTGGTCGCCGGGGCCGGAGACCGAGCCCTGCTGGCGCTCCACCGCCTCCGCGTAGTCGTCGTCGTAGTACCGCTCGTCGTCGCTGTCCTCTACGAGACCCAACCACGCACTCGCCTTGCGTACCGAACCCATGGACGCCTCCTTTCACCGTGGCCAGTCTGTCTTCTTCTCCGCTGCCCCTATGGTCGTCCATGATGCTGACAACGCGCCAAGTGGATAGCCGCCGCGCAGATGTTTCGTGACGGGACTGGTGCAGAACATCCGTTGCACGGACGAGGTTCCCGGACGCCACCGCTGCTGACTGAGTGAAAATACGACCGCCACCGCTGTCCGGGTGAGGCACTGGGGCGTACGAGTGATCCGCCTGGCTGGATACGATGCCCCGGAATCATGCGTATGACACACGGGGGAAGCGGTTGTTCGGCATCGTCAGACCTTGCGCGCACCGGCTCGGGGAGCGCTTCAAAACGGAGTGGATGGCCCATCTGTGCGGCCTCTGCCTGGCACTTCGCGGTGACCACGGCCAGTTCGCCAGGATCGTCACCAACTACGACGGGCTGCTCGTCTCCGTCCTGACGGAGGCTCAGGCCGGCCCGCTGCCCGGCGCCCGGCGCACCGCCGGACCCTGCCCGCTGCGCGGCATGCGCACCGCGCCGGTCGCCAACGGCGAGGGCGCCCGGCTCGCCGCCGCCGTCTCGCTCGTGCTGGCCTCGGCGAAGGTGCGGGACCACGTGGCCGACCGGGACGGCCTGTTGGCCCGCGCCCCGATCGCCGCCGCCGCGCGCAAGGTGGCCCGGGGCTGGGACCGGGCCGGCGCCCGCACCGGCGCCTCCCTCGGCTTCGACACGGCGGTACTCGTGGACGCCGTGGACCGCCAGGGAGGCATCGAGACCCTGGCCGGGATCGGCACGCCCGTGCTGGAGGTCACCGAGCCGACGGAGACCGCGACCGCGGCGGCCTTCGCGCATACCGCGATCCTGGCGGGACGGCCAGGCAACGGCCCGGCCCTCGCCGAGGCCGGCCGGTACTTCGGACGGCTCGCGCACCTGCTGGACGCCGTCGAGGACCAGGGCGCCGACGCCCGGGCGGGCGCCTGGAACCCGCTCACGGCAACCGGCACCTCCCTCGCCGAGGCCCGCCGGCTGTGCGACGACGCGCTGCACGGGATACGGCTGGCCCTGCGCGAGGTGGAGTTCGCCGACGCGGGGCTCGCCCACCGGCTGCTGGTGCACGAGCTGCGCACCTCCGTGGACCGGGCGTTCGGCACCTCCTCGTGCGGGCACACCGCCGCGAACTCGGCGGGCCAGGGCTACGGGCAGCCCCCGCAGGGCTACGGGCAGCCCCCGCAGGGCCACCCGGCCGGGTACGGCCAGGCCGGCCCGTACGGCGGCGGCCAGGCCGGCCCGTACGCCCCCGGCGGGCCCGGGATGCCGCCGCCGATGGGCCCGGGCGGCCCCGGCGGTGGCGGTGGCAGCGGTGGGTTCGGCGGGCTTCCGCCACAGAGGCCGCGCCGCGGACTGCTGGCCGGCTGCGCGGTGGCCATCGGCCTCTTCTGTACGTGCCAGCTCTGCTGCTCGGAGCACGAGGGCCCCTGGTCCCGCAAGAAGCGCGACGCCTGGTGCGACATCTGCGAGTGCTGCGAGGGGTGCGACTGCTGCGACGGCTGCTGCTGCGACGGGTGCGGCTGCGACTGCTGATCCGGCATCAGTTCCCCGCGCCCGGACGGGTTACCGGAAGGTTCCCGCCCGGCCCGCGGGGGAAGGGCTGAGCGGCATGAGCGATGACGAAGCGGGCAAGGCCTGGCGGGAGTGGCACGAGCACCGTTCGGCCACCGTCTCCGCCCCCTACGGACCCCTCGCCCTGACGGGCACCCACTGGATCACCGACTACCCGGAAGGTCGAATTCCGGCCGTTCCGGGGCACTGGCGCGCCCACGACGGCGGGGTCGTGCTGAGCGCCTCCGCCGAGGACGGGATCGAGCTCGACGGGCGGCCCCTCATAGGGGAGGCCGCCCTCGCCGCGGACGAGGGCCGGCCCGCGCACTCCCGGCTCGCGGCCGGGGAGGTACGGCTCGTGGTGATCCGGCGCGAGGGGCAGTGGGCGGTCCGCGTCTACGACCCCGCCGCCCCGGCCCGGCGCGCCTTCGCCGGCATCGAGGCCACCCCGTACGACCCGGACTTCACGGTGCCGGGACACTTCCGCCCGTACCCCGAGCGGCGGACCGTCCAGGTCGGCAACGCCGACGGGCGCGCCCGCGGCCTCGGCCTCGGCGGCGAGCTCGCCTTCGTCCGCGAAGGCGTCCCGCACACCCTCCAGGTGGCCGTGGACGAGGACGACGGCAGCCTCTGGGCCGTCTTCGCGGACGCCACCAGCGGCGACTCCAGCTACCGCTTCCGCTTCCTGCACCCCGGTACCCCCGCCCCCGACGGCTCCATCACGGTGGACCTGAACCGGGCCCAGCTCCCGCCCTGCGCCTTCGCCGACCACTTCATCTGCCCGTTCCCGCCGCCGGGGAACACCCTGCCCTTCGAGGTCGCCGCCGGGGAGCGTCGGCTGAAAGGCGCCCTTGCCGCCGGTGACTGACGCCAGGACACTCCCGTTCAGCGTCACCCGGCGGACTTGTCAGGGTCACGACGAGAGTGCGGCTTCCCGGCCGCGCACCCGCAGTGTCCCCCCACCGCCGCTCACGGGCTCCGGCACCCCCACCCCAGCCGGGCCCCCGACCCCCACCCGGGAGGACGTGAAGTGAGGACCAACAGCACCATCCGCCTGCGCCTGCTCGCCCTGGCCGCCGGCCTGGCCGCCACGGCAGCCCTCGCCACCCCCACCGCCGCCAGCGCGGACGACGACGGCAACGGCTTCAGCGCCGCCCGCCTCGCCGCCGCCGGGGCCTCCGTCCTGCGCGCCGACGTCGCCGGCACCGCATGGCACACCGACCCCGCCACCGGCACCCTCGTGGTCACCGCCGACTCCACCGTCACCGCCGCAGACATCGCCAGAATCCGCCGCGAGGCCGGCGCCGACGCCGCCGCGCTGCGCATCGAACGCACCCCCGGCAAGCTGACCAAGCTGCTCTCCGGCGGCGACGCCATCTACGCCAACAGCTGGCGCTGTTCGCTCGGCTTCAACGTGCGCAGCGGGAGCAACTACTACATCCTGACCGCCGGCCACTGCACCGAAGGCGCCGGCACCTGGTGGACCAACTCCTCCCACACCACCGTCGTCGGCAGCACCGCCGGCTCCAGCTTCCCCACCAACGACTACGGCCTCATCAAGTACGCCAGCAACAGCCCGGTCCCGCCCGGCACCGTCGGCAGCCAGGACATCACCAGCGCCGTCAACGCCACCACCGGCATGTCCGTCACCCGGCGCGGATCCACCACCGGCATCCACAGCGGCTCCGTCACCGGCCTCAACGCCACCGTGAACTACGGCGGCGGCGACATCGTCTACGGGATGATCAGGACCAACGTCTGCGCCGAACCCGGCGACAGCGGCGGCCCCCTCTACTCCGGCAGCCGCGCCGTGGGCCTCACCTCCGGCGGCAGCGGCAACTGCTCCTCGGGCGGGACCACGTTCTTCCAGCCCGTCGTCGAAGCCCTCAACGCCTACGGCGTCAGCGTCTACTGACGGCCGGCCCCCGCGCAGGCCCCCTGGACGTCCTCCCTCCTTCTGGGAGGATGTCCAGGATGTCCAGGGCGCCCACGGGGGAGGAGCTCGTATGAAGCGCATCGGAGTGACCGGCCACCGGTCGATTCCCGATGAGGTGCTCGGCCATGTGGAGGAGGGCCTGCGGGCCGTGCTCGCGGGCCACCGGGGCCCGCTGGAGGCCTTCTCCAGCCTCGCCGACGGAGCAGACCAGCTCTTCGCGGACATCGCCCTGGAACACGGTGCCGACCTCACCGTCGTGATCCCCAGCGGGGACTACGAGGACACCTTCGAGCACCCCGACGCCCTCGCCGGCTACCGGCGGCTCAAGCGCCGCGCCGCCCAGGAGGTCCGGCTGGCCTTCGCCCGCTCCACCGACGAGGCCTACTACGCCGCCGGCACCTACATCGCCGACTGCTGCGACCGGCTCGTCGCCGTCTGGGACGGCCTCCCCGCCCGCGGGCACGGCGGCACCGGCGAGATCGTCGCCTACGCCCGGGCCCTCGGCAAACCCGTCACCGTCATCTGGCGCGAGGGCGTGACCCGCGACTGAGCCACGCCCCTCTCCGCCGGCCTCGACCACCGCGGATTCCCCGACTGCTGCGAATTCCTCAACTGCTGTGCCGGGCCAGCCAGTCGGTGTGCTGCGGCGACACGTACCGCTCCGTCTCGTACACGGCGGACGGCCACTGCGACTCCGTGATGGTCGTCTGCATCACCACCATCATCGCCGCCAGGTCCTGCTCGATCAGAGTGTGCGCCTCGATCAGCGGATGACGGCGGCGCACCTCGTTCCAGGCGATCCCCGCCACCGCGGCCGCGCTCAGCAACCCCGCCGGCCCCGCCCCGGGCCCCGAACCGAAGGCACCCAGCAGCGCCAGCAGCAGCGCCAGACACGTCAGCAGCACGATCGTCCACGACCACAGCGCCGTGGTCCGCCGCGCCCCCTCCGTCCTGCGCCGGTACCAGTTGCGCTGCTCGATCAGCCGGTCCCGGACGTACGTCTCCCTGCGCGCCTGGTAGTCCAGCCCGCGCAGCCGCTGCATCGCCCCGGTGATCTCCCCGCCCTCCGGCACCAGGCCGGCCGTCCGCGGATCCTCCCAGCCCATCTTGCGCAGCTCGTCCAGCCCCTTCTCCAGCCGCGCCCGGTACACCCCCTCCGGCCCGGCGACCTCGGACCCGAACGGTGCCCCGTGCACGGCGTAACGCCACGCCAGGGACTTGATGAACTCGGCCGCGCTGCGGTTGAGCTGCCACTGCGGACGGGCCCGCCGACTGCCCGCCCGTACGCCCACGGCCAGCACCCCCGCGTACGCCAGCGCGCTCACCGCCGCGAACACGTGCAGCCCGCCCACCGCGGGCCCGGCCGGCAGGGCCGCGGCCCCCGCGGCCGCGACCAGCAGCAGCAGCTGCACGCGCGTGGCCCGCGTCGACTCCCGCTGCCGGGAGACCGCCGCCTGATCGGTGTGGTGGAAGAGGACCGGCAGGTCCTCGTTGCGAAAGGTCGTGCTGTCGGTCACGGCGCCCCCTGCGCTCGTTCCCGGGCGGCGGGGCCGCGAAGCCCCGCCACCCGCCGTCGGATCACACCGCGAGCGGCTCCAGGTCCCGGTGGACCCGCCGCTCGTCACGGGCGTACCGGGTCAGACCGTGGTCCTCCCCGAGCAGCCGCGTCAGCTCGGACACCGCCTCCGCCCGCACCCGCGCCGCCTCCTCCTTGCGGCCCAGCATGTCCAGGCTGACGGCCATGTTCGACGCGCTCGCCAGGGTCTCCGGATGGTGCGCCCCCAGCGCCTCGCGCAGCCGCACCACCGCGATCCGCTCCAGCTCCAGAGCCCCCTCCGGGTCACCCAGATCGGCCCGCGCGTTGGCCAGGTTCAGGTGCGCGAAGACCGTGTGCGGGTGGTTGTCGCCCAGCACCTCGCGCATGCTGCGGATCGTCTGCCGCAGCATCGGGTCCGCCGTCTCCGCGGCGCCCGCGCCCCAGTGGAAGACCGCCAGGTTGTTGACGGCGGCCAGGGTGTACGGGTGCTTCTCGCCCGGCACCTTCATGTACTCGTCCACCACCTCCTGCGCCAGGTCCCGGGCCGCGCCCGGATCACCCGTCGCGAACAGGTCCGAGGCCAGGTTCAGCTCGCAGGCCAGCAGGTCGGGATTGACCGAGGTGTACTTGGCCCGGTACCGGTTGCGGGTCGCCGTCGTCAGCCGCAGCGCGTTCTCCAGCTCCCCGGCCCGCCGCAGTGACACCGCCAGGTTCTTCGCCGCCGACAGCGTGCCCGGGAAGGCCCGGCCCAGCTGCCGCTTGTAGATCTCGTACGTCCGGCTCAGCAGCTGCACCGAATCGTCGTACCGGCCCACCTCGCGCAGGTCCCGGGCCAGGTTCTGCGCCGAGGACAGGGTGTACGGGTGGTCCGGGCCCAACACCTCGGTGCGCCGGTCGAAGACCTCCTGGTCGATCTCCCGGGCCCGCGCGTACTGCCCGACCATCCGCAGGTTCAGCGCCAGGTTGTTCGCCGCCGCCAGGGTGCGCGGGTGCGCCTCGTGGAAGATCTGCCCGAATCCCTCGTGCGCGGCCGTCGCCAGCTCCATCGCCTCCCCGTACCGGCCCAGCGCGCCCAGGTCCATCGCCAGACCGCTGGTGGTCATGTACGTGTGCGGGTGCGAGGGGCCCAGCGCGGCCCGCTGCCGGTCCAGCGTCACCTCGTCCAGCTCCTTCGCCTCCACGAACCGGCCCTGCGACCGCAGGATGTTCGACAGGTGGAACCGCAGGTACAGGTACTGGAGGTCGTCGCTGCCCAGCATCTCCCGCCAGGCCTCGCGCAGTTCCTCGCCCAGCGCGTACGCCGCCTTGAAGTCACCGCGCTTCCACAGGTAGCGCACCCGGTCGATCAGCAGCCGGCGGGTCTCCGGCTCCACGCAGAACCGGGCCTCGGACGGGCTCAGGTGCGGCCAGATCGTGTTGAACTTCGGCCAGGTCTCCGGGTTGTCTATCGGCTCGTCGTCGTCGGGGCGCGCCCCCGCCAGGATCCGGTGCACCGCGTGCCGCGCCTCGCGCTGCTCCTCCTCCGACAGCTGCGCCCGGATCACCGCCTGGACCAGCCGGTGCACCTGGATGCTGTTGCCGACCTGGTCGACCTTGGCCATCGCGAACCGGCCGATCTCCCGGATCACCCGGCCCAGCACCAGCTTCTCCTGGAGCGAGGCGTCGTACGGCTTGAGCGCGTCGATCATCTCCTTGCTGTAGAGGAGGTTCGCCGATATCGGCTCCGGCGCGAAGAAGGCGCACAGCTGGAGCAGCCGCACGGCGGCGGGGGAGCGGGACTGGAGCCGCTCGATCGACACGTTCCACGTCGCCGCCACCGGCTGCGGGTACCCGGCGGGCTGGTTCAGGCCCAGCACCCGCGCCGTCTGCTCGGCGAGCTGCTCCAGGTACGCGGACACCGGCGTCGCGGTCTCCGCGATCCAGGCGCCCGCCTGTTCGACGGCGAGCGGCAGGTCGCCCACCGCCACGGCCACCTGCTCGGCGTCCTCCTTGCCCAGCCCGGGCGCGCGGCGCTGGAGGTGCTCGATGGACTCCTCGCGCAGGAACACGTCCACCGGCAGCGCGTCCCCGTACTGGGACCAGGACTGGTTGCGCGAGGTCACCAGCACGTGCCCCGGGCCGCCCGGCGGGAAGAACCGCTTGAGGGTCTCGGGATCGTCGGCGTTGTCGAAGACCAGCAGCCAGCGCGAGGAGGGCACCCCGCGCCGCAGCAGGTCGATCGCCTCCTGCGAGGCGGCCGACATGTCCTCGCCGGTCTGAGCGCCCAGCCGTACGGCCAGCTCCGCGAGGGCCGCGACCACGTCGTCCGTCTGCTCCGAGGAGATCCACCAGACCAGGTCGTAGTCCGCCATGAACCGGTGCACGTACTCCAGCGCCACCTGGGTCTTGCCCACGCCGCCGAGCCCGTACAGGGTCTGCGGCTGCGGCAGCACCACGGCCATGCCGCCGCCGAGCTGGTCGCGCATCCGCTCCAGCACGATGGACCGGCCGGTGAAGCCGGGGTTGCGGGGCGGTGCGTTCCAGATCTTCGGGACCGTGCCCGGGAAGCGGGGGCCGGGCTGGGAGGCGCTGGCCACGGTGTCCGGCAGCGCCATCGGCCGCTCCACCGCACGCAGCAGGGCGGCGGTCGCGTGCACCTCGTCGAGCCGGAACAGGTCCACCGGGTTCCGGTCGATGTAGGGCGTGGCCAGGCGTACGTCACCCACCCGCAGCGGCACCAGGTGGCGCCTGCCCCCGGTCGGGTCCTCGGCGGCGGCACGGTTCCACACGTCCACGGCCCGGGCCGACTTGAGGTAGGCGCTGGAGAGCAGCACCACGGTCCGGGCGGCGGTGTCCACGCCGATCCCCGCCCCGCCCAGGGTGTCGCCGGCGGCCGCGTCGGGCGCGCGCTCGGCCGACACGTCCTTGGGCACGACCCGGAAGCCGGCCCGGGTGAGCACCGACTCGATCCAGTCGGCCCACATCCGGTTCTCGGCGACGTAGGAGAGGAACAGGTCGGCGGGCAGCGCCGGGCGGCGCCGGGTGAAGGCGTCCCGGATCCGCAGCCGCACCTCCTCGCCGATCACCGGCATGGAGGTGATCTCGCCGCCGGTGACCACCGTGGTGAGCCGTTCGAAGGCGGAGAGCAGGGAATTGGTCAGCCCGGCCTCGTCGCCGAAGGTGGCCAGGGTCTCCTCGTAGGCGTAGTAGGGGCGGTACGGGATCTCCACGGCGCCCCAGTAGGAGGTCAGCTCGTCCCCGACGAGGCCGTTGGGGAAGCGGTCGAACTTCAGGCGGGCCAGGGCGCGGCCCGCGTCGGCCTTCTCCTTCTCGCCCTCGTCGATGCGCATGGGCACCGGGTAGATCTTGATGCCGCGGTCGTTGAACCGCTCGTCGATCTGCCGGGCCACCGCGGCCGCGCCGTCGATGGACTGGTCGGACAGGGTGAAGCAGTCGACCAGGACGTCGGGGAGGTGGACGGTGCAGATGTCGGCGATGTCGGACAGGCCGGTGCGGCTGTCGATCAGGACGTAGTCGTAGTTGGCCTTCATGTCGGCGCGCAGGGCGTCGAAGAAGAGGCCGCCGCCGAGCCGGTCGTAGAAGTTGTCCCAGTCGAAGGTGGACACGGTCGCCGAGTACTCGCGGTTCTGCCGGCCCGCCGAGACGAAGTCGAGGGTGCCGCCGTCCGGGAACTCCCAGCCGTGGGTCTCCGGGGTGAGGGAGACGGCGTGCGGCTGGATCCGCGCGTACTCCTTGTGCCAGTCGGCGGCGCGCTGCACGGGGCTGGTGGCGGCCCAGGCGTACTCGCTGATCAGGTCGATGACCCCGGTGGTGGCCCCCAGGGTGGAGGGGTCCAGGAAGGGGTGGAAGAAGCGGTGCAGGCCCGGGGCCTCCAGGTCCCAGTCCACGGCGAGGACCCGCTTGCCGTTGGCGGCGAGGATCCAGGCGGTGTTGGCGAGGGCCATCGTGCGGCCGGTGCCGCCCTTGTACGAGTAGAAGGTGACGATGCGTCCGTCTCGGCTGTCACGACTGGCTGTCATCCGCGTCCCCCCGGGTCTGTGTCGGTGTGTGCGCCGTGCTCGTCGGTGTCGCCGTCCGGGCCGGTGCCGTCGTCGGGCCGCCGCGCGTGCGGGAAGGGGGCCGGCGGCGGTAACGGCGGCGGCCCGCCCATCCCCATCGGGCCCAGCAGCCGCGGGCGTTCGGTGGAGGTGTTCCCGGCGGGCAGGTACACCTGCGCGTGTCTGAGGTACTGCTGCGCGGCCGCCTCGACCACCTGCGGCAGGATCTGGCCGAGCGTCTCCATGCTGGCCACGCCGTTGGCCGCGGCCCGGCAGGCGGCCCGGCCCTGGCCCATCTTGACCGGCAGGGTCTCCTCCAGCCGGCGCGCGAGCTCGGCCTCCTTGGCCCGGCTCTGGTGGTCGTACCGGTTCCACGGCACGACCACGTTGATCCACGGGCGGTGCTCCTGGTCGAAGGCGGCCAGCCGCTGGCGGCGCTGTTCGTCCTCCACCGCCCAGCGGTCGACGATCAGGATCTCGGGGCGGGTGGGCGGCTGCTTGCTGTCGAAGTGGCCGGCCTCGTCGTCGAAGGAGGACATCGTGGTCTGGTAGTTGAGGTTCTTGACCAGGTCCTCGGCGACGTAGGCGACGGGCCGTTGGGAGGTCGGGTGGTACGGGTTCCAGTCCAGCGCGCTCTCCCCGTAGTACTCGGGGCTGCGGCCGTCCGGCAGGTCGTGCCGGGAGGCGGCGGCCACGGTCACGTGGAGGGTGCGGGAGGGGCTGCCGCCGGGAGCGGGACCCTGGCCGCCGCTGTGCCCGAAGGCGCTGGGCACCACCCGGTAGTCCAGCGGGCGCACCGGGTGCAGGCGCACGGTCTCGGCGACCCGGACGATCCGCCGGGCCAGTTCGTACACGGCCTGCTCGTACTGCTCGGCGTACCCGCGCAGCTTGATCAGGCCGTACAGCCCGTCGGTGACGTAGCGCTCGCCGAAGGTGTTGTGGTTGAACTGCAACCGCTCGGCCGGGCCCGGCAGCTGGGACGGCGGCACCGGCACCCACAGGGCGGGGACGATGGCCTCGGCGGCCGGCTGGTTGCTGACCGCCCCGTGCTGGATGGTGCGCTGCGCGAAGGCGAACCACTCCTTCCCGCACATCTCACTGGCGAAGTAGCGCGGCGAGAACAGGGGGACGAAGACCCGGCAGGTGGCGAGCGCCGCCCCGAGCCGTTCCGACCAGCCCTCGCCGCTGCGTATCTCCCGGTCCATGAAGCCGGCCTCGGATCCGGCCGGCAGGTCCGTGAGCGCCATGATGTGACTGCACAGGTCACGGAAGAGGCGCTCCACCCACATGTCGGGATCGGGTCCTCCCGGCCCGAACCTCGGTGTATGCGCATAACTGAGAAAAAAGTACGGCTGCACTGATGCGGGCACACGACCCCCGTCCCGAAGCTGCGAGCGAAGAAACATCATTCCGGAGCTGCTTCGCCACATCCCCTCATCGTTCAGTCAATCAGCGTCTGTTTTCGGTCATCCAGGCCTGGGCGTGGTCCACGGCGTGCGGAATCGAGAAGAACACCGCGGACGCCCCTCCCACCCGCCCCCCGCGCACCAGCGAATCCGGGAACGCCCGGCCGATCTCCTCGAAATCCCCGTCGTCCAGCGCGACGTCCTCGTACCTCGTCCACTCCCCCTCCTGAGGGCGCCCTCCCCGCCCCTCCGGAAGGTTCACCTTCACCACACAGTCGTACATGCGCAAGGGGGGCTTCGGAATTCGATACTCCGCGAGATGGAAAGCAGTACAGGCCGAAAATCCCACATTGATCATGAGTACCTGTCCTCCCTCCCAGCACAGCTTTCCCAGCGGGGAATCCTCACCCAGGTGGCTTTCGGTGCGGTGCCCCGCGCACAGCCGGTGCGCGTCCGCGCCGAGCGCGGCGAAGGAGGTCTGCGGATGGCCGCTGCGGGCGGCGCCCGGGGTGGTGCGGACCACCTCGGCGAAGACGCCCATGCCCTGGCTCGGGGAGCGGTCCGGGTCGAAGGGCGGCATCCGGGCCCGGAAGGCCGCCACCCGGGCCTCGTCGAGACCGGCGACGCGGGCCAGGTGGGCGGTGGAGGTGAGGGAGTTCTCCGCGGTGAAGGCCGGGACGAGCAGGGTGCCCCGGGGGCCGAGGACCCCGAGCAGGGCGTCGCGCAGCGTCTCGGCGCGCAGGCCGGTGCCGCCGAGGGCGGCGTGCACCAGCAGGCGCTGTCCGGGGCGCACGCCGAGCAGCCGGAGCCCGGCGGCGAGCTGGTAGCGGCCGGGCGGGGCGGGTGGGGCCGCGGGTGGGGCCGGCGGTGTTGGCGGGGCAGCCGAGGCGGCTGCCGGTGCGGTCACGCGTCGACCGCCTTCAGCTCCCAGCGCAGCTCCTCCACCAGCCGCTTGCCGCTCACCGTCAGCTCCGCCGCCTCCGCCAGCCGGTCCAGCGCGCGGTGGATCCGGTCCGCGCCGCCCGGCTCCTGCGTGCCCGTGGCCCGGCGGTACGCCTCCACCGCGACCCGCTCGTGCACGTCGGCCAGCAGCCGCGAGACCGGCACCGGCCGGGTCCGCCAGGGCGAGGGGTGCTGCCAGGCCCCGTCCAGCGCGTAGAGGTCGGCCACCTCGGTCAGCTCCCGCAGCCGGGCCCGCCGCCGCCCGGTCAGCAGGGCGAGCGCGGTCTCCCTGACCCCGGCGGCGTACGGAACCCCGAGCGCGCCCGGCCCGTGCCGCCCGGCCTCGCCCCAGCCCCCGGCCCGCGGGCCGCCGGCGAGCGGGGTGAGGGTGCCCAGCCCGGCGGCGGCCGCCCGCGCGAACCCGGGGACGGTGCGCAGCAGCAGTGCCCGGGCCGCGTCGAGGCGGCCCCGCCACTCGTCGGCCTCCCCGGCCCCGAGCCGCAGCCGGGGCGGGCGGGCGAAGCAATTGCGGTACGGGTCCAGGTCCTCCAGCGCCACCGCCGGCTCCCCGGGCCCGGGCGACCAGGTCCGTACGGGCAGCCAGCGCGCGTCCTCCGCCGCCGGGCCGAAGCGGTGCTCGGTGCGCCCCGCCCGGACGACCGCGTACCCCTCGCCGGTGGCGTGCAGCAGGGCGCGCCCCCGGGTGCCGGGCTCCCCGAGCCGCAGCAGCCCCAGCGTCGGCAGGTACACCTCCCCGTCCCGGTAGGCCACCTCGGCCGGCAGCTCCAGCCCGCCCCGCAGCACGGCGGCCGCCGTCAGCGCGGCCAGCCGGCGGGCCGCGGCCGGGCCGTCCGGGCGCCCCTCCCGCACGGCGTCCAGGGCCTCCAGCACCCAGGTCCGGGTGAACGGGTGGCCCAGTACGGCGTCCAGCGCGTCCGCGCCCGCCTCCCCGGCCCCCTCCACCCCGGCCAGCAGCTCCCAGGCCCGCGCCCAGGCGGGGTCCCCCGCGAGGTCCCCGTGCAGCCGGGCCAGCAGGATCCGGGTCAGCTCCTCCTGGGACCGGGCCAGTTCGGCCGGGTCGGCCAGCTCGGGAGCGGTCTGCCGGGCGGCGGTGCGCCCCTCGACCCCGTCCACCAGCTCGCGCAGGTCGGAGCAGTACACGGAGGGGTTGTCGAAGCCGTTGTCCTCCCGGTAGCGGTGCGTGTAGAGACCGCCCCCGCACGAACGTACGACAGGGCAGCGGCGGCACGTGCCGCTGACACCCGCGAGCCCGAGCTGCCGCGCCCGGACCCCGGGGTGCGCGGCGACCTGCTCGAAGGCGTGGCCGAAGACGTCGAAGCCGGTGGCGGCGGCCCCCTCGAAGGCGCTCTTGAGGGAGTCGACCTGCTCCAGCGTCCCGTCCGTCTCCACCACGACGAGGTCGGTCGGGGCCAGCCCCAGGGACTCCGTCAGGCTGGGTCCGCCGCGCAGCGTGGACAGCAGGGACTCGAAGAGCCGTACGGGCACCGGCCGTTCCAGCTGCTCCCAGCGGTCGAAGACCCGCAGCAGCCAGCGGGCGTACGCGTCGGGCGCACCGTCGGGCCGGTCCGGCGGGGCCTCCCAGGTGGCGTGGGGGAGCAGGAAGTCCACCCGGGGCGGCTCCAGTGCGACCAGCGCGTCCAGCACCGCGACCGGGTCGTTGGCCACGTCCACGGTGCACAACAGGCCCTGGTAGAGGTGGCGGTAGGGCGCGGAGCGCAGCAGGTCCAGGGCGGCCAGCACGAGCGGGTGGCTGGAGCGGCCGTCGGCGAAACGGCGGTGGCGGTCGTTGGCCGCGCGGTCCCCGTCGAGGGAGACGCCGACCCGGACGCCGTACTCGGCGAAGAGGTCCAGGTAACGGCGGCTGAGCTGGAGCCCGTTGGTGTGGATCCGCAGGTCGAGGTCGGCGGTTCCGGCGAGTGCGCGGGTGAACTCCTCGCACACGAGCCGCAGTCGGTCGGGGCCGGCCAGCAGGGGTTCCCCTCCGTGGAGGATCACCGTGACGGAGGGGAGTGCATGGTCACGGGCATGTTCGGCGAGCCGCGACGCGGTCTGGGAAATGACCTCGGGGGAGATCACTTTCGGCCGGGCTCGCCAGCTCTGATCTGCGTGTTCGTAGACATAGCAATGATCACAAGCGAGATCGCATCTGCTGTGAACCTTCAGGACGATCTCGCGGAAAGCGATCGTGCGGGTCATTCCACCAGTCTAGAGCTCATAACTGATCGTCAGAGCGCTGAGTTGAAGATCGGTGCCTGAACGCGACGGCCGGATTCCGACGGAAGTACGCGTTCGAGAACCGCGGCCGCGGAAGCGCTGCGGACGTCGATCTTCGCGAGCGGGACGCGACGGTCCTTGACCGTGCTGGTCGGGGGGGTTGCGGAAGTGTTCACGACACCGTCCTCGGGGAGGCCATCTGGAATGGGCGGGAATGACGTCAGCGCATCGCTGCTGTCAAGCGTGGACTTTACTCGTCCACACCCCATTGGCAACCGAGGCATGACGCCTGGTCAAGCGTTCTATAGAAAGCGTGGTGCATTTATCGAGGACCCGCATCCGGCCGTTCGCCGCAGCGCAAGATCCAGTTTTCCGGGGGTCCGGCCCGGACCGCGTCGTCGCAGGCCGGACAGCCCTCAGGCGGGCTGCTGTTCGCCCACGGAGGGGGTGGGCAGTTCGCGCAGCAGCCAGGTGAGCACGTCGGGCAGCGCGCGCAGCGCCGCGAAGTGCGCGGCGTCCGGATCGATGGCGGTGGTGGCGCCGGGGATGCGGCGGCCCAGCCAGCGCGCGTGGCCCACGGGGG
Organism: Streptomyces sp. NPDC037421; assembly: GCF_055602105.1. Lineage (NCBI taxonomy): Bacteria > Bacillati > Actinomycetota > Actinomycetes > Kitasatosporales > Streptomycetaceae > Streptomyces > Streptomyces sp. NPDC037421. Next base: position 68,133 of record NZ_JBVJWV010000019.1, on the reverse strand, counting down.
AGAAGACGTCGAGCTCCCCGTGCCAGATCAGTACGGGGCAGCGGATGTCGGCGGGGTCGAAGCCCCAGGGGCTGCTGAAGGCGAGGATGTCGTCGATCCAGCCGTACGCCGAAGCGCGCACGCCCTCCCGGTAGTTGCGCAGCAGCATCGACCGCAGGCCCGCGTCCGAGACGATCATGCGGTCGCTGGCGGTCAGCTCCCGGCGCAGCTCGTCCAGGAGCCGGCCGGGGTCCCGGGCGATGCCGGCGGCGCGCGGGATCAGCCGGGCCGCCAGTTCCTCGGGGTCGTCGGTGGCGGTGGTGTACTCCCGTACGTTCGACGCGGCCATCCCGGCGAACCAGTCCAGGTCCTCCGCGTCCCGGGGGGCGAGGGGCACCAGGGCCGCGGTCCGCGTGACCCGCTCCGGCAGCAGGGCGGCGCAGGCCAGGGCGCCGGGGGCGCCGCCCGAGCGGCCGGCCACGGCGAACGTGTCCAGTCCGAAGGCGTCGGCGATCGCGGCCACGTCCTGGGCCACGTCGGCGACGGTGCGGCCCGGGTGGCGTCCGGAGCCGCCGTAGCCGGGCCGGTCGTAGCCGATGAGCTGCATCCGCCGCTGGTAGAGGACCATGCCGCGGGGTGCCGGGCCGAGCCTGCTGCCGGGCATCCCGTGGAGCAGGAAGACGGGCCTGCCGTCCGGGTCCCCCCACCGTTCCGCCATCAGGGCGCGGCCGTCCGCGGTGCGCACCTCTTTGCGCACGCGCTCCCTCCCTCACGTCCGACGCGAGCAGTCAGGCCGATTGTGCTCCCCGGTGGGGGAGCGCGGTAGGGCGCACTGGGAGGGAAATTCTCGTGAAAGTTTCCACAAACGCCCGCGGGTCTCTGGTTCCTGGATTCTCTCGCAGGTCAGTGGCGTGATCGCGGCGCTCGGGGTGTGTGAGGAGGGGCCTTCGGCCTACCCGCGAAGGCCATTTTCGGCAAGGCTGCTTCCGCTTTTGGGCGTCGAATTGAGCCATCGGGATTTCCCGTTGAAGGAGTTCCCGCCCCGCCGCACCGCAGCCTCCGGACCCCGTCCGGGGCTCAGCGGTGCTCGACCAGCAGGGCCGCCGCCGAGCGCGCCCGCTCCAGGGCCCGCGCCCGGTCCGCGTCCCGCTGGCCCAGCACCACCCGGGTGCTCAGCCCGTCGAGCAGGGCGAGCAGCTCCGAGGCCCGGGCGGCCGTGTCGGTCGGGGCGAACCGGCCCTGTTCGACGCCCTTCGCCAGCAGGGCCCCCAGGTCCTCGTGCCAGCCGGCGTCGATCTCCTCCTGGGCGGCGCGCAGGTCCTCGTTGGACGGCGTACGGGCCCACAGCTCGATCCACAGGGTCCAGCGCGGGTCGCGGGGACCCCGGGGCAGGTACAGCTCCAGGAAGAGCTCCAGCTTGCGGGCGGCCGTGACCCGGCGGTGCAGCAGGGCCTTGCGTTCGGCCGCCAGCCGCTCCTCGCTCCAGCGCAGCGCCTCCAGCAGCAGCCGGTCCTTGCTGCCGTAGTAGTAGAGGATGTGGCCGCCGCTGGTGCCGAGGCGGTCGGCGAGCTTGGACATGGTCAGTGCCGCGAGCCCGTCCTCGGCGATCGCCGCCATGGCCTCTTCCAGCATGCGCTCCTGGGCGACCTGCCCGTCGCGCCGCCGTGCCGCTCCTGCCACCGCCGCCGCCTCCCGATCTTCGTGGGCCGACCTTATCCCGGACGGGGTCTTGACGGGGGCCGGACCCACCCCTCATCTTGAATGCCATTCAAGAACTTAGAACGCCATTCAAGATCAAGGGTGCGTGCACGATGAGTGACGAGATCTTCAGAGTCGAGACGCGCGGCATCGATCCGATCCCGGACGGCGAGCGGCACGGCAGCGCCCGTGACCTCTTCTGGCTCTGGTTCGGCTCCAACCTGACCTTCACCTACGTGATCAACGGAGCCCTGGCCGTCGCCTTCGGCCTCACCTTCTGGCAGGCCACCGCCGTGGTCGTGATCAGCGGACTGGCCTTCTTCGCCATCAGCGCCGCCGGACTGTCGGGCATCCGCACCGGCACCGCCACCCTGGTCATCTCCCGCGCCGCCTTCGGCGTCCGGGGCAATCTCCCCGCCGGAGTCCTCAACTGGCTGGTCGGCATCGGCTACACCATCCTCAACACCGTCGTCGGCACCCTCGCCCTGGAGGTCTTCCTGGCGGACCTGGGCCTGCTCCACGGCACCCCCGCCCGCGCCGCCGCCCTCTTCGTCACCCTCGCCCTGACCTTCGTCGTGGCCATGTGGGGCCACGCCACCGTCCAGTTCGCCGAACGCTGGATGGCCTACGTCCTCGCCGCCGGCTTCGCCGCCCTGCTCGCCTTCCTGCTCCCCGGCGCCGACACCGCCGCCCCCGCGACCACCGTGCCCGGCGCCTCCGGCTGGAGCCTGGCCTTCGTGATCATGCTGGCGGCCCCCTTCTCGTACCTGCCGATGCCCGCCGACTACACCCGCTACCTGCCCCGCACCACCTCGCTGAAGTCGATCACCTGGTACGGGGCCCTCGGCGGCTTCCTCTCCTCCGTCGCCCTCGGCGTCGCGGGCGTCGCCGCCGCCACCCGGACCGACATGACCGACGCCGTCGCCGGCACCGAAAGCCTGCTGCCCGGCTGGTTCCAGCCGCTGTTCCTGGCCCTCGTACTGGGCGGCTCCGTCACCAACTCGATCATCACCCTCTACTCGTCCAGCCTGAACCTCCAGGTACTCGGCATTCCGTGGTCCCGGGCCAAGGCCATCGTCGTCAGCGCCGCCATCACCGGAGCCGGCTCCCTCGCCGCACTCTTCCTCACCGACTTCACGAGCGCGCTGACCTCCTTCCTCTCGCTCCTGATCATCGTCTTCGCGCCCTGGGGCGGGGTCTTCCTCGCCGACATGCTGCTGCGCCGCTGCCGCTACGACGGCGACGCCCTGCACACCACCGGCCCCGGTGGCGCCTACTGGTACCGCTCCGGCTACCACCCGGCCGGCCTGGCCGCCCTCCTGGCCGGCATCACCTTCGCCACCCTGACCTGCGACTCCGAGCTGTGGACCGGGCCGCTCGTGGCACCCCTCGGCGGTGCCGACCTCACCCTGCTCGGCTCGGTCGTCTCCGGCCTCGCCTACGCGGCCCTGTACCGCCGGACCCCCGCCCCCGTCCCGGCCGCCGCCTGACCCCTCCCGCCACCGCGACACAGGAGCACCGCCCGTGAACCACCCCGCCGACCTGCTGCTCACCGGAGCCCGCATCCACACCGTGGACCCGGACCTGCCCGAGGCCGAGGCCCTCGCCGTGCGCGACGGCCGCATCGTGTGGATCGGCCCCGACCACGAGGCCGCCGCCTGGGCCGGACCCGGCACCGAACGCGTCGACGCCGCCGGGAAGCTGGTCCTGCCCGGCTTCATCGACGCCCACAACCACGTCCGGCTCGGCTCCGACGCCGACTGCGTCCAGCTGGCGGGGGTGCGCACCCTGGAGGGCATCCACGAGCGGATCCTGGCCTGGCGTGAGGCCAACCCGGACGCGAAGTGGATCGAGGCCGAGGCCTTCGACTACTCCGCCATCCCGGGCGGGCGGATGCCGTGCGCCGCCGACCTCGACCCGGTCACCGGGGACGTGCCGGCGATCGTGCTCTCGTACGACGTCCACACGGCCTGGCTGAACACGGCCGCCCTGCGCCGCCTCGGCGTCACCCGCGACCGCACCGACCTGCCCTTCGGCACGGCCGCGACCGACCCGGGGACCGGTGAGCCCACCGGTTTCGTCACGGACTTCGCCGTCAAGGGGCTCTCCCGCGAGGGCCACCGGGCGCTGCGCGAACTCGGCGTGCCGTGGGCGTCGCCGGACCGGCAGTACGGGCGGCTCGCCAAGAGCCTCGACGACGCCATCGGCTTCGGCATCACCACCGTGGTCGAGCCGCAGAACTCCCTCGACGACCTCGAACTCTTCGAACGGGCACGGGCGGAGGGGCGGCTGCGCTCGCGGATCGTGGCGGCGCTGTTCCACCCGCGCGGCACCGGCGACGCCGACCTCGACGAGTTCGCGGAGGCGGCCCGCCGCTTCGCGGACGACCGGCTGCGGGTCGGCCCGCTCAAGCTGTACATCGACGACGTGGTGGAACCCCGTACGGCCGCGCTGCTGGAGCCGTACACCGGCTGCGGGCACCACCGCGGCGAGACCTTCTACCCGGCGGAGGAGTTCGCGGAGCTGCTGGCGAAGCTGGACGCGCGGGGCTTCCAGTGCTTCGTGCACGCCACCGGCGACCGGGGGATCCGCACCGTCCTCGACGCCGTCGAGCACGCCCGGACGGTGAACGGCCCGCGCGACGCCCGCCACCAGGTGGTCCACGTGGAATGCCTGGACCCCGAGGACGTGCCCCGCTTCGCGGAGCTGGGCGTGGTCGCCTGCATGCAGCCGAGGCACTGCGCGCCCGAGATCGCCGGCCCGGGACAGGACTGGGCCGAGAACGTGGGCGAGGACCGCTGGCACAAGGCCTGGCCGATGCGGAGCCTGCACGGGGCGGGGGCGGTGCTGGCCTTCTCCAGCGACTGGAACGTCGCCGAGATGGACCCGATGATCGGCATCTACACCGCCGTCACCCGCCGCCCCCTGGGCGGCGGCGAACCCTGGCGGCCGGAGGAGACGGTGGACGTGGAGACGGCGGTGTACGGCTACACGATGGGCTCCGCCCACGCCAACTTCCTGGAGCGGGAGCGCGGTTCCCTCACCGTGGGCAAGGCGGCCGACTTCGTGGTGCTGTCCCGCGACATCCTGCGCATCGCCCCGGAGTCCATCCCGGGCACGGTGGCCGAGACGGTGGTGGTGGCCGGCGAGGTCGTGCACACGGCCGCGGCCTGACCCCGAGCCCCTTCGCGGACCGCCCGGCCGAGCTCCTCCGGGCCCGTCCGCAGGGTGGTGATCACGCCCCGGGGGCGCTCAACGCGGTTCCGCCGCCCCGCTCGTGAAGCGGGGGACGGACGGGGCGTCGTCGGGGAGGCCGCTGCCCACCGCGGCTCCGGGGCGGCCGCGGCGCATGACCGCGCAGGCCAGGGTGATCACGGCGCCGGCCACCGCCCACGCGGCCAGCACCAGCATGGGCCCGCCCGCGCCGTTGCCCTTGAAGTACGCGATGGAGCGCGCGGCGTACGTACCGGCGCCCGGTGGCAGGGCCGGGCCGATCGCCCGCCAGAACGGCGGCAGCAGCGGGTACGGGTAGGCGCCGCCGGCGCTCGGGTTGCCGAACACGACGACCACCAGGATGGCCAGGCCGATGCCGACCACGCCCGCCACCCCCTGGAAGGCCAGGGTGAGCGCGCCGACCGCGAAGACCACCAGGGTGCCGAGCCCCCACAGGGCCGGGATCGAGCCGGGCAGCGCGCCCAGCACCGGGCCGGCGATGAGCGTGCCGAGCAGCCCGGCGGCGATCGAGTACAGGAGCAGCGCGCCGAGCCGGATGACCGCGCGGTGGATGTCGGCAGGCCGGGCGCCGGCGCTGATCGCCAGGATCGCGGCGCACAGGTAGCCGCCGACGCACCAGCCGACGACCAGGTAGAAGGAGCTCAGGCCCCGGCCGTCGCCCTTGTCGGCGGGGGCCACGTCGTCGACCCGGACCGTGCGGCCCTGCGCCTTCTCGGCCAGGCCGACGATCTGCTCCAGGGCCTGGGACAGCGAGGCCCCGGAGCCGCTCGCGACCAGCAGCCGGTCGGTGGTGCCGGCCGGGTCGACGATCAGTGCGCCGTCCACGTCCCGGTTCTTGATCTGCGCGAGCGCCGCCGCCTCGTCCTTGACCGCGCGCGGGTCGAGCGGGTCGCCCGGCAGGGCGTCGAGTCCCTTCGCGGTCTGCGCGGCGACGGCTTCGGCGGGGGCGGCCACCGCGATCGGGATCTCGCTGGGCTTCGGGTGGTGGAAGGCCCCGATGTAGGAGGTGATGAACGCCAGCTGGAGGGCCAGCACTCCCATGACCAGCAGGGCTGCCCGGGCGGTCACGGCGTCCTTGATCTCGGCGAGGAAGCCCCTGCTCTTGGTGGGGTGGGTCATGGTGCCCACGCTCGGCGCGCGTGGGGTCCGGCGCAGCAGGGGAGGGCCGAATGGATGATCGAACAAGTGTTTCGCACGGATATTCGAATTGCTCTATGGTGGAGAAGGGGGAGGTTGAAGGTCGAGCGAAGCAGGAGGCCGCGGGTGCCTGGTTTTACGCATCTGCACACCGTTTCGGGGTTCTCCGTGCGGTACGGGGCCTCGCACCCGGAGCGGCTGGCGGAACGCGCCGTCGAACGGGGCATGGACGCCCTCGCCCTCACCGACCGCGACACCCTCGCGGGCGCGGTGCGGTTCGCGAAGGCGGCCGCCGGGGCCGGTATCCGGCCGCTGTTCGGGGTGGACCTTCCCGTGCCGCCGGCCGCGGGTCCAGCGGCTCCGGGCGGCTCCGGCCCGGCCGGGGAGGCTTCGTACCGCAGGCGTACCCCCGTCAGGGGCGGGGCCTTCGTGGACGAGTCCGCCCCGCGCGCGGTCTTCCTGGCCCGGGACGGGGCCGCCGGGTGGGCGGAGCTGTGCCGGATGGTCACCGCCGCCCATGCCCCGGCCGGGCGGGGGGAGGGGGCCGGCGGCCCCGGCCCGGGCTCCGGCTCCGCGCCGGACGGCGGCGCGGGCTCCGGCGTGGCCGGGCGGTCCTACGGGGGCCTCCTCGGGGCGGGCGGTCCGTCTGCCGGCCGGGCCGACGGGGGTCTCCTCGGAGCTGCCGGGTCCGGCGGAGCCGCGTGGGCCGCATGGGCCGGGGGTTCCGGGGGTTCCGGGGACGCCGCCTCCGGCGGGGTCGTGCCGGGGGGTGCCGGTGGCGGGTTCGGCGGCGACGGGCCCGTGGTGCCGGGCGGCTTCGAGGGCGACGGGTTCGCGGGGGCCCGGGCGGGGTCCGCCGCCGCCGGCCGGCTCGCGGGGCCGGGTTCCGCTGCCGCCGGAGGGCACGGGCTGTCGTGGGAGGCGTTGCGCGGTGAAGGGGTGTTCGTGCTGCTCGGGCCCGGGTCCGAGGTGGGGCGGGCGCTCGCCGCCGGACGGCCCGACCGGGCCGCGCGGCTGCTCGCGCCCTGGCGGGACGTCTACGGCGACGCCCTGCGCCTGGAGGCCGTCCACCACGGCCGCACCGGCACCGGCCCCGGCTCGCTGCGACTGGCCGCCCGTACCGTCGGCTTCGCCGCCGAGCAGGGCGTCACGGCCGTGCTGACCAACGCCGTCCGGTACGCCGATCCCGGCCAGGGTCCCGTGGCCGACGTCCTCGACGCCGCCCGCCGCCTCGTCCCCCTCGGCCCCCGGGGCGCCCGCGACAGCGGCGAGCGGTGGCTCAAGGGCCCCGCCGCCATGGCGGAGGCCGCCGAGCGGATCGCCGAGGCGGCCGGACTGCGCGCCGCCGACGCCCGCCGGCTGCTCGCGCGGACCCGGGAGACCGCCGAGGCCTGCTCCGTGGACCCCGAGGACGACCTCGGCATCGGCTCCGTGCACTTCCCCGAGGCCCGCCTCGTCGGCGCCGCGCACCGCACCGCCCAGCGGGTGCTCGCCTCCCGCGCCTCGGCCGGCATGGTGCTGCGCGGCTACGCCGGACGGCGCGCGTACTGGGACCGGATGGAGGAGGAGCTCGACGTCATCGCCCACCACGGCTACGCCTCGTACTTCCTGACGGTCGCCCAGGTCGTGGACGACGTACGGGAAATGGGCATCCGGGTGGCCGCGCGCGGCTCCGGCGCGGGCTCCCTCGTCAACCACCTCCTCGGCATCGCGCACGCCGACCCCGTCGAGCACGGCCTGCTGATGGAGCGCTTCCTGTCCAAGCGCCGCCGCGTGCTGCCCGACATCGACATCGACGTGGAATCCGCCCGCCGGCTGGAGGTCTACCGCCGGATCATCGGCCGCTTCGGCGCCGAGCGCGTCGCCACCGTCGCCATGCCCGAGACCTACCGGGTCCGCCACGCCATCCGCGACGTCGGCGCCGCCCTGTCCATGGACCCGGCCGCCGTCGACCGGCTCGCCAAGGCCTTCCCGCACATCCGGGCCCGCGACGCCCGCGCCGCCCTGGCCGAACTGCCCGAACTCCGCGAGGTGCGCGGCGAGGAGCACGGGCGGCTGTGGGACCTCGTCGAGGCGCTCGACGCGCTGCCGCGCGGGACCGCCATGCACCCGTGCGGGGTGCTGCTCTCCGACGCCTCGCTGCTCGCCCGCACCCCGGTGGTCCCCACCAGCGGCGAGGGCTTCCCCATGTCCCAGTTCGACAAGGACGACGTGGAGGACCTCGGGCTGCTCAAACTCGACGTGCTGGGCGTGCGCATGCAGTCCGCGATGGCGCACGCGGTCACCGAGCTGCGGCGGGCGACGGGCCGCGAGCTCGACCTCGACGACCCCGCGCAGGTGCCCCCGGGCGACGGGCCGACGTACGAACTGATCCGCTCGGCCGAGACGCTGGGCTGCTTCCAGATCGAGTCCCCCGGACAGCGCGACCTGGTGGGCCGGCTCCAGCCGGCCGCCTTCCACGACCTGGTCGTCGACATCTCCCTCTTCCGGCCCGGCCCGGTCGCCGCCGACATGGTGCGCCCCTTCATCGAGGCCCGGCACGGGCGGGCGCCGGTCCGCTTCCCGCACCCGGACCTGGCCGACGCGCTGCGCGAGACGTACGGGGTGGTCGTCTTCCACGAGCAGATCATCGAGATCGTGCACGTCATGACCGGCTGCGGCCGCGACGAGGCCGACCGGGTGCGGCGCGGGCTCTCCGACCCGGACTCCCAGGGCCGGATCAAGGCCTGGTTCGCGGCGACGGCCGCCGGGCGCGGCTACGCGCCCGAGGTGATCGCCCGGACCTGGGAGATCGTCGAGGCCTTCGGCAGCTACGGCTTCTGCAAGGCGCACGCCGTGGCCTTCGCCGTGCCCACCTACCAGTCGGCATGGCTCAAGACCCACCACCCGGCGGCCTTCTACGCCGGGCTGCTCACCCACGACCCCGGGATGTACCCGAAGCGGCTGCTGCTGGCGGACGCCCGGCGGCGGGGCGTGCCGGTGCTGCCGCTGGACGTGAACCGCTCGGCGGTCGCCCATCGCATCGAACTGGTGTCCGATGACCCGGAGGAGTGGGGGCTGCGGCTCGCCCTGGCCGACGTCCACGGCATCAGCGAGGCCGAGGCCCGCCGGATCGAGGCGGGCCAGCCGTACGCCTCCCTGCGCGACTTCTGGGACCGCGCCCACCCCGGCCGGCCGGTCGCCGAACGGCTGGCCCAGGTCGGGGCGTTGGACGCGTTCGGCGCCAACCGCCGCGACCTGCTGCTGCACTTGACCGAGCTGCACGGCGCCCAGCGCGCCGCCGGCACCAGGGGCGCGGCCCAGCTGCCCCTCGGCGGCGGCCGGTCCACCGCCCCCGCCGGGCTGCCCGACCTGACCGACGCCGAGCGGCTCAGCGCCGAACTCGGAGTCCTCGGCATGGACGCCTCCCGCCACCTGATGGACGACCACCACGCCTTCCTCGCCGAGCTGGGCGTGACCCCGGCCGCCCGGCTTCGGGACACCGGGCACGGGCGGACCGTCCTCGTCGCGGGCGCCAAGGCGGCCACCCAGACCCCGCCGGTCCGCTCCGGCCGCCGCGTCATCTTCACCACCCTCGACGACGGCACCGGCCTGGTCGACCTGGCCTTCTTCGACGACAGCCAGGAGGCCTGCGCGCACACCGTCTTCCACTCCTTCCTGCTGCTCGTACGGGGAGTCGTGCAGCGGCGCGGCCCGCAGAGCCTGAGCGTGGTCGGGGCCGCCGCCTGGAACCTCGCCGAGCTGGCCGAACTGCGCGGGCACAGCGGCCTGGAGGCGGTCACGGCCCGGCTCGCCGAACCCCTCGCCGGGGACGGCACCGGCACCGGTACCGGCCGCCGCATCCACCTCCCCACCGGCTACGAGATGAACCCCTGGGCCGACCTCCAGCCGCCCGGGGAGCGCGCCGCCACCGGCCGCAAGCTGTGGCACTCCAGCCCGGGGAGCGCGGGATGAGCGGCGTCAGGACCGCCGCCGGAGTGCTGCACGTCCGCTGCGCCCCCGCCCTGTCCGGGGAGGGCTACCGCGAGGTGCTGGAGCTGCTGCGCGAGTTCTCCCCGCTGGTCCAGGCCCTGCCGCCGCGCGCCGCGCTGGTCCAGGTCCGGGGCGCCCAGCGGTACTTCGGCGCCGACCCCGCCCGCATCGCCGAAGTGGTCCGGCTGCGCGCGGTGGCCCGGCTGGGCACGGACGTCCGGATCGGGGTCGCCGCCACCTGGGCGGTGGCGGCCATGGCCTCCGCCCGGATCCCCGTACCCGGCGGGGTCCTGGCCGTGCCCGAGGAGGCGGCGGCCGGCTTCCTGGCCCCCCTCCCGGTGGAGGAGCTGTACGGGCTCGGCTCCCGCCAGGCCGAGGCGCTGCGCCGGTACGGGCTGCACACCGTCGGGGCGCTCACCCACGTCCCGCCCGGGGTCGTCGAGCGGATCCTCGGCAAACGGGCCGGCCGGCTCGCGGCCGAGCGGGCCCGCGGTATCGACCCGCGCCCGGTCACCCCGCGCGACCTGCCCTCCTCGGCCGCCGCCCGCACCGGGTTCACCCGCCAGGAGCTGGACGGCCCGCACGCCCGGGCCGCGCTGCTCGGCCTCGTGGTCCGGCTCGGCGCCACCCTGCGCGGACGCCGCCAGGCCGCCCGGTCCCTGTCCCTGACCCTCCAGTTCGCGGGCGGCACCCGGTGGGAGAGGTCCCGGCGGCTGGCGGAGCCCTCCGCCCACGACGAGGACCTGCGCACCCTCGCGTACCGCCTGATGGACGCGGCCGGCCTGCAACGGGCCCGGCTGACCGGGATGGTGCTGCGCGCGGAGGACCTCACGGGCGCGGAGGGCGTGACCCGCCAGCTCACCCTGGACCCGGTCCGTGAATCCCGGCTGACGGTGGAGGCCGCCATCGACCGCGCCAACGCCCGTTTCGGCCCCGGCACGGTCCGCCCCGCGTCGGTCGCGGGCCCCGGTCGCCGCTCAGACGCCGTCCAGCATCAGCCGGGCCGTCTCCGCGCGCAGCGGGGTGGTCTGGGCCTGGATCAGGTGGAACTGGGCCTCGCGGGAGAGCCGGCCGGCGGTGTGCCCGTACTGGATCGCCCGGCCGCCCGCCACCGCCACGCAGGTCGCCGCCGCCCGTACGGCCAGGTCCAGGACGGCGGCCCGGAGGGTGAGGCGGTCCCCGGTGCGCTCCCCGCGCGGGACCTCGTCGCGCAGGGCGTAGGCCTCGGCGCGCAGCCGGGCGGTGCGCTCGGCCAGCCGCAGGCCGAGGTCCTCGTACGGGGGTGACTGGAGGAGGAAGCCGGCGGTGGCGCGCAGCTGGCCGAAGACGGCCGGCTGCGCGTCGGCGTTCTCCAGGTCGTAGGCCCGGATCCAGTCGGCCCTCGGCAGCAGCCCGACCACCCGCTCGTCGGGTACGTGGACGTCGCGCAGTTCGACGGTGGCGGTGTGCGTACCGCCCATCGCCCACAGCGGGGCTCCTGCGACGGAGCTCAGGCCGCTGTCGGTGCGGTCGACCAGGGCGAGGACCGCCTCGTCGGACGGGCCGACCGCGCCGGCGAACACGGTGTCGGCCAGGTCCCACCCGGTCACCCACGGCATCCGGCCGTCGAGCCGCCACCCGCCCGGGACCCGCCGGGCGGTGACGGGCGGGCGCGGATGGCGCAGGAACGCGAAGCCGGCGGTGGCGCGCGTCTTCCCGCCGGCGAGGTCCGGCAGCCGGCTCTCGCGCAGGGCGTCCCCCGCCGGTCCGGCCGCCTGCCGCAGGGCCTTGGCCAGCGGGACGTGCTGGGTCCACACGAACCAGGTCGACGGGTCCACCGCGGCCAGGACCTCGTGCACCTCCCGGAACACCTGGCGGGCCGTCAGCCCGTAGGCCGGATCCGGTTCGTATCCGATCAGCCCGTACGCGCCGGCCGAGGCGAGCGCGTCCAGATGCGTACGCGGCACCCCGCTCACGGCGGTCCGCTCCGCCTCCGGCGCCAGTACGCGTACGGCGGCCTCCGTGACGGCGGCGACCAGCGGGTCGGCGGCCAGCTCGGGTGGTGCGGCCAGGGCGGTGCCGGATCCGGGGGCCCTCTGCATCGCGGGGATTCACCTCAAGTCCGTGTTCAGGGGCGTCCATTGTTCCTGAGCGGTACTGGAGGAAGGCTCGACACACCAGTTTTTACCGACGCGTAACTTCCAAGTCTTGCTACTGGACCGTAATTTAGCCACAGCAGCTCCCCTTGTGATCCGGATCACGGGACCAACCCCCACGCATTCCCCTTGACCCGCAAGGAGATCACACGATGCTGCCCTGGAGACGCCTGCTCCGCCCGCTGGCCGTCCTCGCACTCACCGCAGCCGCCCTCGTCGCCCCCACCGGCGCCGCCCAGGCCGCGTCCGCCCCCAGCAGCGGCTGGAACAACTGGTCCTGCAAGCCGTCCGCCGCCCATCCCCGCCCCGTCGTCCTGGTCCACGGCACCTTCGGCAACTCCGTCGACAACTGGCTCGGATTCGCCCCCTACCTGGTCCACCGCGGCTACTGCGTCTACTCCCTCGACTACGGCCAGCTGCCCGGCGTGCCCTTCTTCAACGGGCTCGGGCCCATCGACAAGTCCGCCGGCCAGCTCGACGCCTTCGTCGACAAGGTCCTCGCCTCCACCGGCGCCGCCAAGGCCGACCTGGTCGGCCACTCCCAGGGCGGCATGATGCCCCGCTACTACCTCAAGTTCCTGGGCGGCGCCGCCAAGGTCAACGCCCTCGTCGGCCTCGCCCCCGACAACCACGGCACCACCCTGTCCGGACTCACCCGGCTGCTCCCGTACTTCCCCGGAGCCGAGGACCTGATCAGCACCGCCACCCCGGGGCTCGCCGACCAGATCGCCGGCTCCGCCTTCCAGCAGAAGCTGAACGCGGGCGGCGACACCGTCCCCGGGGTGAAGTACACGGTCATCGCCACCAAGTACGACGAGGTGGTCACCCCCTACCGGAGCGCCTTCCTGGACGGGCCGGACGTACGCAACGTCGTACTCCAGGACCTGTGCCCGCTGGACCTCTCGGAGCACGTGACCATCGGCCTGACCGACCGGATCGCCTGGCACGAGGCACTCAACGCCCTCGACCCGGCGCACGCCGAACGGACCACCTGCGCCTCGGTCTTCGACTGAGACCCCGGGGTGCGGGCGGTCCGCCCGGTACCCGCCCGCTAGCGGCCGTGCCGGCCGGCCGTCGTCGTCGCGCGGCGGCGGGCCAGCGCGAACAGCACGGCCGCACCGGCGGCCAGCACTCCGGCCCCGGCGACCGCGATCACCGGGGTCGCGGAGCTGCCGCCGGTCGCGGCGAGGTCCCCGCCGGTGCCGGTGCCTGCGGCGCCGGCCGGCGAGGGCGCGGCGGAGGCCCGGCCGGAGGCCGGGGCGGCGGCGATCGGGGAGGCGGCGGACTGCCCGTTCGTCTTCGGGTCGTTGTCGCCGTGGCCGTTGTGCTCGATCGTGGACTTGCCCGCGCCGTCGGAGATCTGCTGGTCCGTCGGCGCCTTGGGCGGCTCGACGGGCTTGGCGGAGGAGCCGGCGGACGGCTTCGCGCCGGGGGTGGCCCCCGCCCCCGGAGCCGTACCGCCGCTGTCCTTGCCGAAGACCACGTCCGAGCAGGTGTAGAACGCCTCCGGGCTGTCCGAGCGCTGCCAGATGCTGTAGACGAGGTGGCGGCCGGTCTTCTTCGGGACCGTGCCGCTGAAGACGTAGTCGCCGTTCTGCATGCCCGGGTCGGTGGCCTTCGCGAACGGCGCCGGCTCCAGGTCGGACCACTTCAGCGGCTTCGACGGGTCGTAGCCGTCCTTCGTCACGTACAGCTCGAAGGAGCCCTTGTGCGGGGCGGTCCCCTTGTAACGGAAGGTGTGCGCCCCGGCCGTCATCGGGGAGGCCGGCCAGTCGGCGCGGGCCAGGTCCAGCCCCTTGTACTTGGCGTTGCCCGCCGAGCACAGCTGCCCGTCCGGGATCAGCGACTTGCTCTGGCCGGCCGCGTTGGCGATGTTCACCCCGTTCCAGTCGTAGAACGCCTGCGGCCCGGCGGCCGCGACGGCCGCCTTGCACGCCCCCGACTTCGGGGCCTCCGGACCCTCCGCGTAGCACGCCGCCACCCGGCTGACCGGGTCCGTCATCGAACCGTGGGCGGCCGCCGGCCCGGCGGCGTACGCGGCCACCGCGAGCGGGGCGAGACCGGCGGCGGCGATACGGACGGCGGTACGGGCACGGCGTGCGGGCATGGGTGGATCTCCTTCGGGCGCAAGGCGGGGAAGCGCCAGCGGAACCGGCCGGCGGCCCTGTCTGGCCCCGCCAAGCTAGCCCGCAGGCAGGCCCGTTCGGCCCGGATGGAGCCCGGGGAAGGGATTCTTAGGGTCCGCTTAAGGAAGGCCTAAGCGGGCCCACAGAAACACCTACCGGAGGAGCGCGGCGAGGCCCTCCGCCGTGCGCGCCCGCTCCTCCAGGGAGTCCAGCGCCCGTACCGCCCGGGCCGCCGCCTCCGGGTCGCTCGCGGCCAGCCCGCTCGCCGCGAACTCGTCCTCGTCCAGCCGCAGGACCGACGTCCCGTCCGCCGACACCCACAGGTCGAGGTCCAGGTCGTCGACCACGATCTCGCCCCCGCGGACCACGGCGGGGCGCGTCACGTCGCAGTACCAGCCCTTGAGGACGCCCTCCCCGGTCCACACCTCCTTGACCGCGTACCACCGCGTCCGCCAGAAGTGCTCGACGAACACGTCGCCGGGCTCGAAGCGGACGAACCCGAAGTCCTTCACCCCCTCGGCCGCCCACGGGGCCCGCACCGAGATCCGGTCCCCGTCGTCGGACAGCTGCGCCGCCGGGTAGCTGATCTTGGTGCGGCCGGCCTTGGTGAGGGTCACGGTCCAGGACTCGGTCATGCGGTGGCTCCCAGCTTCTTCGTGAAGCGCGTCTCGGTCGCGCAGATCTCGTACCCGAACCACGAGTTGATCGCGAGCATCGGGTCGTTGCCGGCGTCGTTGCCGGTGAAGGCCTCGGTGTACCCGGCCGCGCGGGCCCGGTGCAGCGAGTCGGTCTTGGCGAGCTTGGCCAGTCCGCGGCCGCGGAAGGCGCGCAGGGTGCCGGTCATGGCCGTGCCGTAGCGGGTCGCGCCGTCCGTCCGGGCGGCGGTGAAGGCGGCCACGGCCCCGTCGACGAGGACGACCGTCGTCAGCTCGTGGTCCAGGGTCGGCTGGTGCCAGACGGTGTCCAGCCAGTCCTGGTAGTCGTCCAGCTCCGCGGGCACGTCGCCCGGCTCGTCGGCCGTGACCTCGGCGTCGGCCTCGTACAGCGGGCGCGGGTCGGCGGCGAAGGCCGCCCCGGGCCGCAGCTCCACCCCGGCGGGCAGTTCCCCGGGCAGCGGCGGCAGGGCGCCCGAGGCCAGGTCCAGCCGCAGGAAGTGCGCGGAGCGGCTGGGACGGTAGCCGCGCCGCTCGGCGAAGCCCCGGTGCGCGGGCTCGTCCAGCACCCAGGAGTACGCGTCCACCGCGCCCCGCGCCGCGAGGTGCTCCTCGGCGGCGCGCAGCAGCGCGGCCCCGGTGCCCAGGCCCCGGTGCGCGGGGTCGACGTGGACGTTCACGAAGGACAGCCCCGGCTGCGGGCTGTCGTACGCCAGCCCGGCCTGCGCGGTGCCGACGGGACGGCCGTCGGGGGTCTCGGCGAGGAGCAGGCGGTAGTGCTTCGCGGGGTTGGCGGAGGCGAGTTCATGGGCGACTCCCGAGGGGGTGTCGATCATGAAGGGCAGCGCTGCCCGGCGGATCTGTACGACGGCCTCGGCGGCGGGGAGGTCGTCGGGGCGGACGTCGCGGACATGGATGGTCATGGGGCGGACGTTACGGGCGGAGATCCCTGCGGCGCCTGCGAATTACGCGCGGTCCGTCGGGCTCATGGGGGAGAATCGGCCGCGTGACCTCGACCAACCTCAGGATCAGGATCGACGGCTCGGCCGGCTCGGCCGCCCCGTACGAGCAGCTGCGCGCGCAGATCGCGGACCGGGCCCGGTCGGGAGCGCTGCCGGCGGGCTACAAGCTGCCGACCGTGCGGGGGCTGGCGGAGGAACTGGGGCTGGCCGCGAACACCGTCGCGAAGGCGTACCGGGCGCTGGAGTCCGACGGGGTGATCGAGACGCGCGGCCGCAACGGCACGTTCGTCGCGGCGGCGGAGGGCTCCTCGCGCGAGGCGGCCACGGCCGCGCAGGCCTTCGCGGACCGCGCCCACCGCCTGGGCCTGACGGAAGCCGAAGCCCTGTCCGCCGCCACCGAGGCCCTCCGCGCCCGCTATTGCGCTCCCTGAGGGTCCGTCATGTCCGTGACTCCCGCGCACGCCGCGCGTCTCGCCGCCTACGGGCGCACGGCCACCCGGCTGTCCCTGCCGAGTGACGGCCGGCTCGCCGACATGGTGGCGTCCGCTTCCCCGGCCGGGGCCGGCATCGGCGGCAGGGTCGCGGAACTGGATGTCGACGGGACGCGGGTCTTCGTCAAGAGGGTGCCGCTGACGGACGTCGAGACCCGGCCGGAGAACGTCCGCTCGACGGCGAACCTCTTCGGCCTGCCGGTGTTCTACCAGTACGGAGTGGGCTCGGCCGGTTTCGGCGCCTGGCGGGAACTGGCCGCGCACACCATGACCACCCACTGGGTCCTGGGCGGGGAGTACGACGGGTTTCCGCTGATGTACCACTGGCGCGTCCTGCCCGACTCCCCTCCCGAGGGCTTCGTGGACGTCTTCGGGGGCATCGACGCGGCGGTGGCGCACTGGGAGGGCTCACCGGCCGTGCGCGCGCGGCTGGAGGCCATCGGCAGGTCTTCCCGCAGCCTGGTCCTCTTCCTGGAGCACGTGCCTCACACGCTCGGTGCGTGGCTGCACGAGCACCGAGAGGGCGCGGGGCCGGCCGGCGGCGGGTCCCCGTACTCGTGGGCGGAGGACGCCTTGGCGCGGGGTACGGCGTTCATGAGCTCTCGGGGGCTCGTGCACTTCGACGCCCACTTCCGCAACCTCCTGACCGACGGCCGACGGGTCTACTTCGCGGACTTCGGGCTGGCCCTGAGCTCGGAGTTCGACCTCTCGGCGGCCGAGGAGAGGTTCCTCTCGGACCACCTCTCCTACGACCGCCACTACACCGCGGGCCAGCTGATCCGTCATCACCTCGCCGACCGGGTCCGGGGCGGTACGGACACGGACGTGTTCCTCCGGGACTGGGCCGAGGGGCGAAGGCCCGACGGCGTTCCGCCCGGGATCGCCGCGATCATCGAACGGCACGTCAGGGCCGCCGTCGTCCTGGACGGGTTCCACCACCGGCTGCTCTCCCGGAGCAAGCGGACGCCCTTCCCCGCCGCCGAACTCGCCCGCGCCGCCGGAGCCTGAGCGCCGGGGACCGGGCCTGACGGTCTCTTCCGGATCTTGCCTGCCCCGCCCGCCCGCCCCGCCCCGCCCCGTCCGGCACCGCACCTCGCCGCGTTGCCGAGGCGCCCGAGGACGGCCGGTGACCGGGAGCCTCTCCGCCTTGCGGTGCACGGCACCGGACGACGCGGGCTGGACCGGCGAGATCCGCACGGGACAGCCCTCAGAGGTAGAGCCCGGCCTCCGGGGAGTGCGGCTGCGGCGGCAGCACGGCCGCCGGACCCGTTCCGCGCCGGAGGGCGAAGAGTTCGGCCAGGGTGGCGCCCTCGCGGGAGACGCCCTCGTCCGTGCCGAGCCAGTCCACCGCCTCCCGGTGGGTCAGCCGGCCGACCTCGATGCGGGCCAGGCACCGCCCCGGGCGGACCACCGCCGGGTGGAGGCGTTCGAGGTCCTCGTTCGTCGTGACGCCGACCAGGACGTTGCGGCCCTGCCCCAGCAGACCGTCCGTCAGGTTCAGCAGCCGCGACAGCGCCTGCCCCGCCGTGTGCCGGGCCTCGCCGCGGATCAGCTCGTCGCAGTCCTCCAGCAGCAGCAGCCGCCACCGGCCCTTCGCGGTGCCCTCGTCCTCGCCGATGGCGATGTCCATGAGGTAGCCCACGTCGTTGAACAGCCGCTCCGGGTCCAGGACGCAGTCCACCTGGCACCAGTCCCGCCACGACCGCGCCAGCGTGCGCAGCGCCGAGGTCTTGCCGGTGCCCGGAGGCCCGTGCAGCAGGAGCAGCCGGCCGGCGATGTCGTCCGGGGTGACCTTCATCAGCCGGTCCATCGCCAGCGCCACCGGCGCCGTGTAGTTCGGCCGGACGTCCTCCCACGTGCCCGCGGAGATCTGCCGGGTCGTGCGGTACGGGCCGCGGCGCGGGGAGACGTACCAGAAGCCCATGGTGACGTTCTCGGGCTGCGGTTCGGGCTCGTCCCGCGCCCCCTCCGTGGCCTCGCCGAGCACCTTCTCCGCGAGTTCGTCGCTGACCGCGGTCACGGTGACGTCCGCCCCCCGGCTCCAGCGGGAGACCAGGACCGTCCAGCCCTCGCCCTCGGCGAGCGTGGCGCTGCGGTCGGTGTCGCGCGCCGCGCGGAGCACGGTGGCGCGCGGGGGCAGCAGGGTGGCTTCCGCCTTCACCCGCTCGATCGTGACGCTCTGCGCGTAGGGCTGCTCGCCGGTCGCGAACCGGCCGAGGAACAGCGCGTCGACGACATCCGACGGTGAGTCGCTGTCGTCGACATTGAGCCGGATCGGCAGCGCGTCATGCGGGTCTGCTGGCATGGCGCCCATGATCCGGCACGAACTGCCCCCACGCACGTGTGTTTCGCCGGATCGAGTGGCCGGGTTCCCTCTTCAAACCCGGCGCGGGTGAAGATTCCCACCCCGAACATTCTTGGCATGGACACTTCCAGCCATCCCCGGCTGCTTGTACTACGGACTCAGTAGTAACCCCCCCACAAGGAGCCGCACCCACATGAGCAAGAGAATGTCGCGTTTCGCCGCCTTGACCTCCTCCCTGTTACTCGCCGCGGGCGCCGCCCTGTTCGGCGCCGGCCAGGCGTCCGCCGCGCAGGCCGACTTCGGATACGTGGCCCTCGGCGACTCGTACTCCTCCGGCGTCGGCGCCGGCAACTACGACAGCTCCAGCGGCAACTGCAAGCGCACCGCGCGCGCCTACCCGGCCCTGTGGGCCGCCGCCCATTCCCCGCAGACCTTCTCCTTCACCGCGTGCTCGGGCGCCCGTACCGGTGACGTGCTCAACGGCCAGCTCGGCCCCCTCAACTCCGGCACCGACCTGGTGAGCATCACCGTCGGCGGCAACGACGCGGGATTCTCGGACGTGATGACGACCTGCGTCCTGCAGTCCGAGTCCACCTGCGTCAGCCGGGTCAACGAGGCCAAGCGGTACGTCGACACCACCCTCCCCGGTCAGCTCGACCAGGTCTACGACGCGATCCGGGGCCGCGCCCCCGCCGCCAAGGTCGTCGTCCTCGGCTATCCCCGCTTCTACAAGCTGAACGGCACCTGTGTGGCCGGTCTGACCGAGGGCGAACGCTCCGCCATCAACGGCGCGGCGGACCACCTCAACGCCGCCATCGCCAAACGGGCCGCCGACCACGGCTACACCTTCGCCTCGGTCGCCGGAGCCTTCACCGGCCACGAGATCTGCTCCGGCAGTGCCTGGCTGCACAGCGTCAACTGGACCAACATCGGCGAGTCGTACCACCCCACCGCCGCCGGACAGTCCGGCGGCTACCTGCCCGTCTTCTCCGCCAAGGCCTGATCCGGACAGCACACCTAGGGGCTGACACCCGCGCTCGGTGTGGGCGTGGGCGTCGGCGTCGGTGTCGCGGCCGGTGAACCGGAGGGCCCGGCGGAACCGGGGGAGGAGGCCCCGCCCGTCGGGGTCTCCTTCTCGCACGTCAGGGAGTACTCCAGCCAGGCCGAGGCCGTCTGCGCCGGCGCCCGGACCTCCAGCCGGACCGCGTCACGGACGCTCGCGCCCGCCGGGTCGCCCGGCTCGGTGTGGTTCAGCTGGCGGGTGCGCGCCCCGCCCTCCTCGTACACGACGCTCTGCCAGTCGGCGGCCGGCCCCCCGCCCGCGCCGCGCCTGACCCAGCGGTACTCCACCACCGCCGGGGTCCGGGCCACCTCGATGGTCCCGGTGAAGGCGGGCGCGGCCGCCTCGGCCGGCGGGCAGCTCCCGCCGTACGCCGGGCGCGTGGCGTGGGCGTACAGGGTGACGCTCTGCGCGGGAGTGGCACTGGAGGAGGCCGAGGCCGAGGCCGAAGCGGACGCCGACGCCTGGGCGGAGGCCGAGGGGGACACGGAGGGGGACGCCGAGGGGGAGGGGGTGTCTCCCGATCCCTCCCCGCCCCAGGTGTCCCGCAGCAGCCACCCCAGCAGGGCCAGCGCCAGCAGCAGCACCACGATCCCGAGGGTCAGCACCGCCCCCGCCCGCCCCTGCCCCCGCGAACCGCGCTCCGGTTCCGGCGCCGGGGCCGGGGCGGGTACCGGCACCGGCATTGGCGGGGTCTGTCCGTGTTCCGGCCCGTACCCCGCCCCGGATCCCGCCCGCGCGGTGGCCGTCGGCGCGCCCGGCCCCGACACCGGCCCGCCGGGATCCCGTACCGCCCCGCCCGCGCCGACGATCCGCAGCATCCGGGCGGCCTCCGCCGCGGACAGCCGCTCGGCCGGGTCCTTGCGCAGCAGCCCCTCCAGCACCGGCTCCAGCGGCCCGGCCCGGCGCGGCGGGGGCAACTCCGAGTCCACCACGGCCTGCAGGGTGGACAGCGGGGTGTCCTTCCGGAAGGGCGACACCCCCTCCACGGCCGCGTAGAGCATCACCCCGAGCGACCACAGGTCCGACTCCGGGCCGGGCTCACTGCCCAACGCCCGCTCCGGGGCCAGGAATTCGGGGGAGCCGATCACCTCGCCGGTCATCGTGAGCGCGGCGGAGCCCTCCAGGCGGGCGATCCCGAAGTCGCTCAGCACCACCCGGCCGTCATTGGCGACCAGTACGTTGGCCGGCTTCACGTCCCGGTGCAGCACCCCGGCGTCGTGCGCGGAGCGCAGCGCGGACAGTACCTGTTCGCCGATGTGCGCGGCCCGCTGCGGGGTCATCGGACCCTCGCCCTCCAGCACCTCCGCCAGGGAGAGCCCGCGCACCAGCTCCATCACGATCCACGGGCGGCCCTCCTCGCTCGCGACGTCGTAGACCGTCACCACCCCGCGGTGCGAGACGCGGGCGGCGGCCCACGCCTCCCGCTCCAGCCGCCGGTACATCCGCTCGACCTCGGCCGCGTCCAGCCCGGCGGGGGCCCGCACCTCCTTGACGGCGACCTCGCGGCCCAGCACCTCGTCACGGGCCCGCCACACCACGCCCATGCCGCCGCGCCCCAGCTCGCCGAGCAGCCGGTACCGGCCGGCGATGACACGCCCGGCGTCCCCGCTTTCGTTCCCATTCACGCGAACCCCCCTGCGTCACCGGGTGATCACTCCAAGTTAGCGCAGTACCCGCCGGGCGGCCCCCGTCGTGACGACACTGTCACCGACCGCTGCGCGGCGCCCTCCAAGTCGGCCGAATGGTACGGAGAGTGACGGTCGACTCCGTTGAGTAATCGTCAACTACCCGTAATTACAGGGGTAATTCACACCGCCGGGATACCCGCGGGCGTTGCGGGGGCGATAGGGTTACCCTGCCCGGGCCGGGTGCCCTCGTACGGGTGGGGAGAGACATGGAACAGATAACGATGCGCAGCAGGCCGCCCCGCGTGCCTGCCATCACCTGCGGCAGCAGCGCGGTCAGCTCGCGCCTCGACCGCCACCTCGCCGTGCTGGGCGGTCCCGCCGCCCCGCGCCACGAGGTCGCCGAGGCGACCCTGCTGATGCGCGAGCTCACCTCGCGCGACCACACCCACGTCCAGCGGAGCCGGAGCGCGCGCGTCGCGCTCTTCGCACCGCTGCGCAGGCTGCGGCGCACGCTCTTCGGCAGCCGCCGCACCTGACCGTCCGCGCAGCCGGCCCCCCGTCCGGCTGCGGCCCGGCCCCGTCTCCACGTCCGGCGTCTTCCGGGGAACCCCCGGCGCCACCCCGGCATCAGGCGATCACACCGTCCCGGCGCAGTGCCGTGATCTGCGCGTCCGTCATCCCCAGGGCGCGCAGCAGGGCGTCGGTGTGTTCGCCGAGCGCGGGCACCGCACCCATCCGCGGTTCCGCGCCTCCCGGCAGCCCGATGGGCGGCAGCAGAGCCCGCAGCGGGCCCGCCGGTGAACCCACCTCCCGCCAGCGTTCGCGTGCCGCCAGCTGCGGGTGCCCGGCGAGCTGTGCCACCGAGTTCAGCCGCGCGCAGGCGATCCCGGCCGCCTCCAGCCGCGCCACGGCCTCCTGCGCCCCGAGGCCGCCGAGGGCCTCGGCCACCACCGCGTCCGTCTTCTCCCGGCCCCGGGTGCGGGCCGCGTTCGTCGCGTACGCCGGATCCTCCGCCAGGTCCGGCCGCTCCAGCACCTGGACGGCGAGGCGCCGCCACTCCCGGTCGTTCTGCACCGACAGCAGCACCCGGTCCCCGTCGGCCGTCGCGTAGGCGTCGTACGGCGCGATCACCGCGTGCGCGAGGCCGGTCCGTACGGGCTGCTCCCCGCCGTGCATCGTGTGGTGCAGCGGATGCCCCATCCACTCCGCGAGCGCGTCGAGCATCGACACCTCCACCGGCCCGCCGCGCCCGGTGGTGCCGCGCCGCAGCAGGGCCGCGAGCACCCCCGAGAAGGCGTACATGGCGGCCGCGATGTCCGCCGCCGGGATCCCCGCCTTCACCGGCCGATCGGGGGTGCCGGTCACCGAGACCAGCCCCGCCTCGCACTGCACGAGCATGTCGTAGGCGCGCTTGTGGGCGTACGGGCCCTCGGCGCCGTAGCCGGAGACGTCCACGGCGACCAGGCGCGGGTAACGGGCGCACAGCGTCGCCGCGTCGATCCCGAGCCGGGCGGCGGCCCCGTGCGCGAGGTTCTGCACGAAGACGTCGGCGCCGTCGAGCAGGCCGTGGAGCACCTCCAGCCCGCGCGGGTCCTTCAGGTCCAGGGTGAGGGACTCCTTGCCGCGGTTGGCCCACACGAAGTGCGAGGCCAGGCCGTGGGCCGCGGTGTCGTAGGCGCGCGCGAAGTCACCGCCGTCGGGCCGCTCGACCTTGATCACCCTGGCTCCGAGGTCGGCGAGCTGGCGGGTGGCGAAGGGGGCCGAGACGGCCTGTTCGACGGCGACGACCGTGAGGCCGGCGAGGGGGAGGGGTTCGGTAGCCATGGGGTCTGCCTACCGGGTGGAAGCCGGGTCTGTCACCCGTGTCCGGAGCCCGGGTCCAGCGGAATGTCCGGATTGGATGCGTAAGGTGCGGGCGTCCGCCGTCGCGCCGTACCGAAGGGCCGCCCATGAGAGCCTCGACCGCCGCCGCATCCCCCGCCCGCTCCACGGCCCGGCGGACGGCGGTCGTCGTGATGGCGCTGCTGGCGGGCCTCGCGGCGACGGCGGCACCTGCCGGGGCGGCTGGGCGGGGCCCGGATCCGGTGAGCGTGAGCGGGTCCGGTACCGACGGTGTCGTGACGAGCGCGCCGGGCTGCCCGGCCGGACCGCTCACCGACGGCCGGACGCTCGGCGGCGGCGCCACGCTGGGCCCCGGCGTCTTCTCCTCGCTGCCCAGCCAGATGGCCGTCAACCTGCCCTTCCGGGTCGGCGGCACCCAGGCCGCGCTCCCCCCGGACGGCACCCAGGTGATCCTCGCCAACGCACGGGGGTTCGTGACCGTGGAGCTGGACGGCGGTGGCTGCGAGGCGCCCGGCCTCTCGTACGACGGGACCACGGCGTCGGGGATCGGAACCTGGCACGTCGTGCCGAACGCCACCTCGACGAACGCCTACCGGGGTGCCACGGGCAGCGGGAACTACAGCATCAACGCCGATGTCACCCCCGGCACCAACAAGCTGTGGGGTCTGGACCTCCTGGGGAGCATCTCGCCCCTCCAGCCGCAGGTGGCCGTGACCCACCGCGCCTACTGGGGCGGCCTCGGCAACTACCTCTCCCGCACGCTGAGCGTCGAGTACCGGATCCGGAACACGGGCGCCGGCGACGCCTTCAACGTCAAGCTCCTCGACGCCCTGCCCACGGGGTCCGGGATCACCCAGCTCGGCCCGGTGCCGCAGACGGTGGGCTCGATCCGCTCCGGCGCCACCGCCTCGGTGGTCGTGCGCTACCGGGTGTGCGGACTCGCCGTCGCCGGCTGCCGCTTCACGGCCGGCACCCGGACGTCCCTGACGGACGCGCTCGACGGCAACCCGCAGACGGCGACGGTCCCGGTGACCGTGCAGGTGCCGCTCACGCCGATCCCCTGACACCCTCCGGAAGGCCCGGTCCTGACCGGTCCTCAGCCCCGGCCGCGCGCGAACCGGCGCGTGGCCGGCGGCACGAACAGCAGCAGGAGCAGCAGGGACCACAGCACCGCACCCGCCACCGGATGGGCCGCGGGCCAGGCCGCGCCCGGCGCCGTGGCCGCGCCGCCCGCGTTCCCGCACAGCTCCCGTACGGCGGTGGCGACGGCGCTGATCGGGTTCCATTCCGCGACCGCCCGCAGCCAGCCGGGCAGTCCGGCCGTCGGCAGGTACGCGCTGGACAGCATCGGCAGTACGAAGGTGGCGCTGCCGAGCTGGCCCGCGGCCTCCTCGCTGCGGCTCACCAGCCCGAGGTAGGTGCCCGCCCAGGCGGTGGCGAAGCGGAACAGCAGCAGCACGCCGAGCGCCCCCAGGGCCCCGGGCAGGCCGTTCTCGATCCGCCAGCCCATCGCCAGCCCCACCAGCATCAGCGGCACCATCGACACCGCCGTGGTCAGCAGATCGGCGGCGGTCTGCCCCAGCGGGACCGCGGCCCGGCTCATCGGCAGCGTCCGGAAGCGGTCCATGACCCCCCGGTGGGCGTCCTGCGCGGCGGTGAACATGCCGGTCATCAGGCCGTTCGCGGCGGTCGCGGCGAGCAGCCCGGGCACCAGGAACTCGCGGTACTCGGCGCCCGGCATGGCGAGCGCGCTGCCGAACACGTAGCCGAAGAAGAGCAGCATCGCGATCGGCATGGTCTGGGTCAGGACCAGCAGGGCCGGGGCGTGCCGGGCCTTCTGGAGCTGGCGGGTCAGGACGGCGCCGCCGTCCGAAAGCAGGGTGGTCATGCCGCGTGCTCCTTGTCGTCCGGGATGGCGGAGGGGATCCGGGTGAGGCGCAGGAACACCTCGTCGAGGGTCGGCGGGCGCAGGCTCGCGTCGGTCACCGGGATCCCGGCGGTGTCGAGCTCGCGGATGATCCGGGGCAGGGTGAGCCCGCCTTCGAGCACGGTCACGCGGACGGTGAGCCGCTCCTCGTCCAGGACGGGCCGCCCGCCCGTGAGCCGGTCGAGGACCGCGGCCGCGCCCGCGAGGGCATCGGGCCGGGCGACGGCGACCTCGGCGCGGGCGCCGATCCGGGCCTTGAGGCCGGCCGGGGTGCCGGTGGCGACGGCCCGGCCCCGGTCGACGACGACCACGTCGTCGGCGAGCCGGTCGGCCTCCTCCAGGTACTGGGTGGTCAGCAGCACGGTGGTGCCCCCGTCGGCGAGGCCGCGTACCGCGGTCCAGATCTGGTCGCGGGCCGCCGGGTCCAGCCCGGTGGTGGGCTCGTCGAGGAAGAGCACCCGGGGGCGGGTGACCAGGCCGGCGGCCAGGTCCAGGCGCCGCCTCATGCCGCCCGACCAGGTGGCGGCCACCCGGTCGGCGGCCTCGCCGAGGCCGAAGCGCTCCAGCAGCTCGTCGGCGCGGGTCCGCCCGGCCCGCCCGCGCAGTCCGGCGAGGCGGGCGAACAGCCGGAGGTTCTCCCGGCCGGTCAGGTCCCCGTCGACGGAGGCGTACTGGCCGGTGGCCCCGATGGCGCGGCGTACGGCGGCCGGGTCGGCGGTGACCTCGTGTCCGGCGACCAGGGCGCGTCCGGCGGTGGGTGCGGTGAGGGTGGTGAGGATCCGCACGGCGGTGGTCTTCCCCGCGCCGTTGGGGCCCAGCAGTCCGCAGACGGTGCCCTCCGGCACGGCCAGGTCCAGCCCGCGCAGGGCGTGCACCGTGCCGTAATGCTTCTCCAGACCCTCACTAAGTACAGCGTACGTAGTCGTCATGCGCCGCACCCTACCGCACTACGTACGACGTACGTAACTAAGATGGTGGAGGAGACGACGACGAGGTGATGTGACCGATGACAGCCGGCGGGCGCCCTGCTGAACCCGAAGTGATCTGGGCCCGCCCGCAGCGGGCCGGCCGCGGGCCCCGGCCCGCGCACAGCCGCGACTCGATCGCGGCCGAGGCCGTGCGGATCGCCGACGCGGAGGGGATCGAGGCCGTTTCCATGCGGCGGGTGGCGACCGGGATCGGCGCCGGGACGATGTCCCTGTACAACTACGTCCCCCGCAAGGAGGACCTGTACGAGCTGATGGTCGACGCGGTCAGCGGGGAGTACGACCTCACCCCGCCGAGCGGCCACTG
The DNA here is from genome assembly GCF_055602105.1 of Streptomyces sp. NPDC037421. NCBI lineage: Bacteria > Bacillati > Actinomycetota > Actinomycetes > Kitasatosporales > Streptomycetaceae > Streptomyces > Streptomyces sp. NPDC037421. The sequence goes on along the minus strand of NZ_JBVJWV010000019.1, from coordinate 41,688 downwards.
GCGGGACGACCTGCTCGCCCTGGCCCGGCAGACCCGGGCCGTGATGCGCCGCCACCCCTGGCTGCCCCGGCTGCTGAGCCCGGTCTACGGCTTCAGCCCCAACGCCCTGCGGTACCTGGAGCACAGCCTGGTCTGCCTGGAGCCGCTGGAGGTGTCCGGGGCCGAGAAGCTGGAGCTGATCGCGTCCGTCAACGGCGCGGTGGCCACCTTCGTGGCGGGGGAACTGGCGATGGCCGAACGGGCCCGCTCGCTGCCCTGGAGCGAGGCCGCCGAGGAAGGCGTACGGACGGCCTGGCTCGGCTCCCGGCTGGCGACGGGGGAGTACCCGAGGCTCACGGCGGCGCTGACCGAGGGCACCCCGGTGACCGCCGCCGGGGCGGACATGACGGAGGTGTTCGACCGCGCGGTCTCCCGGCTGCTGGCGGGGTGGGCCTGAGGGCCCGTCGTCAGAGCAGCGCGAACTGCCCGCCCGGGCCCTCCTCCTGGTGGTCCAGCACCGAAGCCGGACGCCGGGCCCAGCGCGGCGGCGGCAGCACCCCGGCGGCCTCCAGCTCCGCGGCCGGCAGCAGCGGCCCGGGGGTGAACGCCGCCCGCTCCGGCGCCAGATCGGCCAGCAGCGCCAGGGTCGTCACCAGGGCGAGCAGCTCCGAGGTCCAGGACTGCGGCCACTCGGCGGGCCCCAGCCCCTCCAGACCGCCCGCCTGCGGATCCCGGTGCGCGCTGCGGGCGGCGAACCACCCCTCCAGCACCCGGGCGCCCTGAACCTCGTACTCCCAGGCCCCGGCCGGGACGGGGGAGACGACCCCGTCGCCGAGGGTCAGCGTCTCGCTCTCCGCGTCGTAGCCGAGCCCCTCCGGCCAGGCCGTGACCGCCGCCCGGACGTACGGCCGCCGCCCGCCGGGCAGCCGGGGCGGCTCCCCGCCGCGCGCCCCGCGCAGCTGGACGGTCAGCAGCCGGTGGCCCAGCTCCAGGCCGGCCCGCCAGCACTCCGGGTCGGCCGCGAGCGGGACCTCGTACCCCCGGGGCCCCGGCCGGCCGGCGGCGAGGATCCAGCACAGCACGTCCTCCGGGGTGACCCAGCCGCCGTGCCGCCCGCCCAGCAGGGGCAGCAGGCCCGGTGCGAGGTTGGGCTCGGCCCCGCCGGGGCGGCGGTGCAGCGGGCGGATCCGGCCGAGCCGGCCCGCCGGGAGGTGGGCGGTGGCCAGCAGGCCCGGGGCCTCCAGCAGGAACACCTGCTGTGCGTCGCGCACCCGCCACAGCTCGGGGCGGGCGGAGTCGATGAGCCGCTGGTCGGGCAGCAGCCACTGCTCGTCGAAGGGCGCGCGGAGCACCCGTACGGGCTCCGGGAAGGCGCCGGGCGCATCGGCGAAGCGGGCGGTGGCCGAGCGCTGGCCGGGCAGCGCGGCCGCCCCGGCGGAGGGCGTACGGGTCCGGCTCGGGCGGAACAGCCGCTCCCGCTCCGCCCCTTCGGCATCGGTCAGGGCCGTCCAGCGGGCCCGCAGGGTGGCGGGATCGGGCGCCGCCACCCAGTCCCGGCCCAGGCGCAGGCCGCCCACGGCCCAGGGCATCAGATCGTCCAGCAGCGGTACGTCAGCGCTCACCCGGCAGATGGTAGCGACGGCCCGCCGGGGCCGGGCCGTGTCCCGGCCGAAGCGTTACGCTCCTTATGTGCGTACCCGTCGTTTATGTACGCATCCGTATCGACCGGCGTACGCATCCGTACCGACCGAGGAGCCGGCCATGAGCACGTACGACGAGTATTCGACCCCGTCGCAGGCCGAGGGCGAGCGGCTCGACGAGGACATGGACGAGCGGGAGAAGGAGCAGCGCCACCACCCCCAGACGATGCGCACCACGCCCTCGCAGGCCGAGGGCGAGCGCCTCACGGAGGAGAACGAGCAGCAGAAGTAGCGTGTGCCGGGGGGGGGGGGGGGGGGGGGGGGGGGGGGGGGGGGGGGGGGGGGGGGGGGAGGGGGGGGGGGGAGGGGTGGAGAATCGGGGGGTGGATGCGTCCCCCTCCCCTC
>NZ_JBVJWV010000019.1:33450-39654 GCF_055602105.1 Streptomyces sp. NPDC037421 | reverse complement strand
ATCACCACCCCCCCGCAGCCGAGACGAGGAGGCGCCAACAGCAAAAAAAAAAGAAGACGAAACCTCTCTGTCCCCCCCCCCCCCCCCCCGGGCCGCCTCCCCCGCTCAGGGGGCTTCGACGGTCACCGTGAAGGAGAACCGGTCGCCCCGGTAGCGGATCCGGGCCACGTCCACGACCCGCCCGTCCTCGTCGTAGGTCACGCCGGTGTAGTGCAGGATCGGGCTCAGCAGCGGGACCTCCAGCAGCTCGGCGGTGACCGGGTCGGCGAGCCGCGCCTCCACCGTGTCCGTGATCCGGCTGATCCGTACGCCGACCACGTCGCGCAGCACCTTGGTCATCGGCCAGCGCTCCAGGTCGGCCAGGTCCACGGCCTCGGCGAGCTCCGGACGGACCGCGTTCTCCGCCCAGTTGGTGGGCTCACCGCTCTCGCCGTCGCGCCGGAGCCTGCGGTACGTGACCACCTCCGCCGTGTCCGGGAAGTGCTCCAGCAGCTCCCCGGCCACGGTCGTGCGCTCATGGCCCAGCACCGTCGTCAGGTCACCCGACTGCTGGGCCACGATCGCGTCCACGGAGCCGAGCAGCCGCACCGGGGCGCTGCGCATCGCGCCCGGCTCGATGAAGGTCCCGCGCCGCCGGTGCCGGCTGATGAGGCCCTCGCCCTCCAGTTCCTTGAGCGCCTGGCGCATGGTCAGCACGCTCACCCCGTAGTGCTCGGCGAGCTGCTCCTCGGTCGGCAGCCGCAGCGAGGCGTCCGGAGTGCGCCCCAGTATCGAGGCGCGCAGGGACTGGGACACCTGGTACCAGAGCGGCAGCTTCCGGTTCAGTACCAGGGAGTCGGGGGCGAAGGCGGTCACGGGTCGTTCTCCGTACGGGCTGGCTGTCATCAGTCGACGGGGCGGGGCGGTGCGCAGGGCGACACCGGCATGTTAGGCACGGAAGTGGCGCTGGAGACCCTCCCATACGTCGTCGTATCCGCGCTGGAGGTGCTCCGCCCCCGCCGCCTGGGGGGTGGCGGTGATCGGCCAGCGGGTCTCGAACATGAAGGCCAGGCCGTCGTCGATCTTCTGCGGCTTCAGCTCGGCGGCGCTGGCCTTGTCGAAGGTCTCCCGGTCCGGGCCGTGCGCGGACATCATGTTGTGCAGCGAGCCGCCGCCCGGCACGAACCCCTCGGCTTTGGCGTCGTAGGCGCCCTCGATCAGGCCCATGTACTCGCTCATCACGTTGCGGTGGAAGTACGGCGGGCGGAAGGTGTCCTCGCCGACCAGCCAGCGCGGGGCGAACACCACGAAGTCCACGCCCGCCAGCCCCGGGGTGTCGGACGGCGAGGTCAGCACGGTGAAGATCGACGGGTCGGGGTGGTCGTAGCTGATGGACCCGATCACGTTGAACTTGCGCAGGTCGTAGACGTACGGGACGTGCGTGCCGTGCCAGGCGACGACGTCGAGCGGCGAGTGGCCGTAGGTCGCGGACCAGAGGTTGCCGCAGAACTTGTTGACCACCTCGGTCGGACGCTCCACGTCCTCGTACGCGGCCACCGGCGCCCGGAAGTCCCGCGCCGCGGCCAGGCCGTTGGCGCCGATCGGGCCGAGGTCCGGCAGCTCGAAGGGCTGCCCGTAGTTCTCGCAGACGTAGCCGCGCGCGTCGCCGTCCAGCAGCTCGACGCGGAAGCGGACGCCGCGCGGGATCAGCGCCACCTCGCCGGGGCCGGCGCTCAGCAGGCCGAGCTCGGTGCGCAGCAGCAGGCCGCCGCGCTCGGGGACGATCAGCAGCTCGCCGTCGGAGTCGCTGAAGACCCGGTCGGTCATGGAGGCGTTGGCGGAGTAGAGGTGGACGGCCATGCCGGTGCGCTGGGTGGCGTCGCCGTTGCCGCCGAGGGTCCACAGGCCGGCCAGGAAGTCGGTGCCGGGAGCCGGGTCGGGCAGCGGGTTCCAGCGCAGCCGGTTGGGGTCCGGGACGGCGTCGGTGAAGGGCGCGGTGCGCAGGGCGCCGTTGTCCACGCGGGTGAAGGCCGGGTGCGCGGCGGAAGGGCGGATCCGGTAGAGCCACGACCGGCGGTTGTGGCGGCGCGGCTCGGTGAAGGCGCTGCCGCTGAGCTGCTCGGCGTACAGGCCGAGGGCGGCGCGCTGGGGGGAGTTGCGGCCGAGCGGGAGCGCGCCGGGCACGGCCTCCGAGCTGTGCTCGTTCCCGAAGCCGGTGAGGTACTCCAGCGCCTCCGCCGTCTTCCTGGCCTGCTCACTCATGGGCTGCTCCCGCTCCGTCGAAGGAATCCTATGGTCGACAGTAGGATTCCCGGCCCCTCCCCGTCAACGCCGTCTTGCGGCCACCGTCCGAAATCCCCCGCCGGGCGGGACGGGCAGGGCCGGGCGCCCGTGGCGGGCCGGGCGGGCGCGGCGGGCCGGGCGCCCGTGGCGGGCCGGGCGGGCGCGGCGGGCCGGGCGGGCGTGGCGGGCTGGGCGGGGCGGGGCGGGCGGGGCCTGGTGCGCCGGCCGGTCGCAACGATCCGGTCACCGCCCCAGGGGGAATCCGCGCGAGGGGATCCCAAAAGATGAACATTGCTCTACTCTCTCGCGCATGTCGTGGACCCGCAGGTTCCCTGCCGTGCCGGCGGCGCTCCTCGCCGCCCTCCTCGCCTTCCTGTCCCTCCTCGCCGCCGCGCCCGCCGCCCGCGCGCACGAGGAGCGCCCCGTCGCACTTCCCGACGGCACCGGATCCGTCCCCGTCCACCGGGCGGCGGCCGAGCCCGACCTGCTGGTCTGCAAGACCGACCGGCCCGCCTTCGAACGCCGCGTGGCCGGCTTCCCCCAGGAGCTCCGGCAGCGCAACCTCGACCTCTACGAACGCTGCGAGAAGAGCGGCTACCGCCACCTCCAGCAGGCCGTGGACGCCGTCGACCGGCCGGGTATGAACATCGCGATCCTGCCCGGCCTCTACGAGGAGGAGCCCTCGCTGCCCGCCCCGACGGGGGAGTGCGCGAACCTCAAGGCCCCCAACTCCTCACTGGGCTACCAGATCCTGTCGTACGAGCAGCAGGAGAAGTGCCGGCACAACCAGAACCTCGTCGCCATCCTCGGCAAGACGAACCTCCAGATCGAGGGCACCGGCGCCGCCCGCACGGACGTCGTCATCGACGCCAAGTACCAGAAGCTGAACGCCATCCGCGCCGACCGGTCCAACGGGATCTACTTCCGGAACTTCACCGCGCAGCGCACCACCTTCAACTCCCTGTACGTGCTCGCCGGCGACGGCTTCGTCATCGACGACGTCCTGACCCGCTGGAACGACGAGTACGGCTTCCTGACCTTCGCCAGCGACCACGGGCTCTACAAGAACTGCGAGTCCTACGGCAACGGGGACTCCGGGATCTACCCCGGCAGCGCCTCCGACATCAACGACGGCCGCGGCTACGACGTGCCCCGCTACTCCATCGAGATCACCGGCTGCCGCAGCCACCACAACATGGTCGGCTACTCCGGCACCGCCGGGGACTCGGTGTGGGTCCACGACAACGAGTTCGACCAGAACATGGGCGGCGCCTCGATGGACAGCGCCTTCCCCGGGCACCCCGGACTCCCGCAGAACCACGCCCGCTTCGAACGCAACCTGATCCACGACAACAACGCCGACTACTACCACTACGTCGCCGACGGCACCTGCGCCAAACCGCCCGTCGAACGCGGCTACGAGCAGGGGGTGGTCTGCCCGCAGATCTCCATGCCGCCCGGCACCGGCATCATCACCGCCGGAGGCAACTGGAACCTCTACGAGGACAACTGGGTGTATGGGCACCGGCGCGCGGGCTTCTTCCTCAGCGCCGTCCCGGCCTTCATCCGGGGCGAGGAGGAGTGGTCCAAGCAGACCGACACCTCCCACCACAACCGGTACGCGGGCAACGTGCTCGGCAAGGACAGGTCCGGGGCCTCCCGGCCCAACGGCACCGACGTGTGGTGGGACGGCCAGGGCAGGGGGAACTGCTGGCAGGACGGCCCCGACGGCTCCACCCCGGGCACGCTCCCGCAGTGCGGTAAGGAGCGCGGACAGGTCAGCGGCTCCTCGGCCCGGCTGGTGGGCGAACCGGTGAAGCTGACCCAGCTGATGGTCTGCGCCGACTACAACGTCCAGGCCCGCAAGCTCCCGGCGGGCTGCGACTGGTACGGCGCCCGGGGCCTGGAACGGGTGGAGACGCAGATCGCCGTGGCGGTGGCGGCGGTGCTGCTGCTGGTCGGCGGCACGCTGTGGTGGCGGCGCCTGCGCGGCTCCCGGCTGGGCACCGCGGCGTCGCTGTCCGGCCTGGCCGGGCTGGCCCTGGACGTGGCCGGTTCCACCATGCCCCTGGTGGACACCCCCGTCCCGGCGCTGGCCCTGCTCCTGCTCGGCCTGTGGTGGACCGGGGCCGGCCTGGCGCTGCGCCCCGAACGCCCCTGGCTGGCGCGCCTCACCCTGCTCCTGGGCGCCCTGACCCTGCTGGACGCCTTCGACAAGGCCGTCCTGATGATCCCGTGGATCCCGCTCAGCCCCGCCTGGGTACGGGCCCTGGTCGCGGTGGTGTGGGTGCTGTGGGCGGTCGTCGCGTCGGCCCGCCCGGGCCCGGCCGCCCCCGCCCGGCCCGCCGGCCCGGGCGACGACCCGGACGGCGACCGCACCCCCGTCCCGGCGGGCCCGGCCCCGGCCCTGAGCACCACCGCCGAGCCCCCGGCCCCCACCCCCGGCCCCGACGGCACCACCGCCTGACCCCCGCCCCCGCCCGCGGCCGGGACGTCCGAAGGCCCCGCTCCGCCGGCCTGACCCCCACCCCGCGGCGACGGCGGGGCGGGGGTCTGCCCGCCCACCCCCGCCCCACCCCCGAGCCCCGCCCGGCCGCGTCGGCCCGCCCCATGACCGGAGGCCCGAAGTGAACGTGCCCGCAGAGACCCGCATCCGGTGCGACGTGTGCCGGACACCCGCCCCCCGGACCCGCCCGCACCGACGCTCCGCCCGCACGGCGGCGCTGGTGGCCCTGCTCCTGCTGCTCGCGGGCGGTGCGGCGACGGGCTGCGGCGGCCGGGCCACCACCCACCACAAACCCGGCACCACCCACGAACAGTCCTCCGGCAGCGCCGGCGCCCTGCTCGACGCCCAGGACGGCGGCGGCCACCGCCTGCGCGAGGTCCCGGCCCGGGGCGCGCCCGGCGTGAAGCTCACCGCCCGCCCCGACTCCGAGGACGGCTGGAACCTCCAACTGGCGGTGACCGACTTCCGCTTCACCCCCGACAGCGTCGGCGGCGCCGCGCTGACCGGCGCCGGCCACGCCCACCTGGAGCTCGACGGCCGCAAACTGGCCCGCGTGTACGGCCCCTGGTTCCACCTGCCCGCGGCGCAGGTGCCCGAGGGCGCGCACACCCTGACCGTCCGCCTGTACGCCGACGACCACACCGCCTGGGCCGTCGCCGGCAAGCCGGTCGAGGCGGCGGTCGCGCTGACCGCGGGCCCCCCGGGTCAGGGAGCCCACAGCCACCCCGCGCCCGCCCCGACCGGCTCCCCGGCAACGCCGGCACCGCGGGAAGCCCCGTCGGCCCCGCCGGCCGACCGGACCGTCACCATCACCGTCCGGGACGGAAAGGTGGTGCCCGCCACCGGCCGTACCGAACTGAAACGGGGCGAGCGCCTGGCCCTGCGCGTCACCAGCGACCGCGCCGACACCCTGCACGTCCACGGCTACGACAAGGAACTCGCCCTGCCCGCCGGCCAGGAGGCCACCCTGGTCCTGACGGCCGACCGCACGGGCCTCTTCGAGGTCGAGACCCACGAGTCCCGGCTCGTCCTGACCCAGCTCCTCGTCCGATGAGCCCGACGGCAACCGTGGTCCTTCACCCGGCCGGCCCGCCGGCCGTGCTCGCGCACGGGATCGGCTCCCAGCACGATCTGCCGATCTCCCCCTTCTACGCCTTCGCCGGCGCCTTCACAGCGCTCTTCGTCTCCTTCCTCGCACTCGGCCTCCTGTGGTCCGCCTCCCGCTTCCGCGGAGACCGCTCCGGCCTCGCCCTGCCCGCCCGGCCGCAGCGGGGGGGGGGGGGGGGGGCGAAAAAGGGGGGGGGACGGGGGGGGGGGGGGGGGGGGGGGGGGGGGGGTGGGGTGGAGGGGGGGGGGGGGGGGGGGGGGGGGGGGGGGGCGGGGGGGGTGGGGGGGGGGGGGGGGGGGGGGGGGGGGGGGGGGGGGGGGGGGGGGTG
>NZ_JBVJWV010000019.1:0-33442 GCF_055602105.1 Streptomyces sp. NPDC037421 | reverse complement strand
TCTCTCTCCCGCGGACCCCCCTCCTCCCTCCCCCCCCCCCCCCCCCCCCCCCGTCCCCCCCCCCCCCCCCCCCCCCCCACCGCCCTGCGCGGACTGGGTCTGGCCGCAGCCCTCGCCGTGCTCCTCCACCTCCTCCTCGGTCCCGACGACCCCGACCGCAACCCCGCTCCCGGCGCCGTCTACGTCCTGCTGTGGGTCGGGATCGTGCCCGCCTCCCTTCTCCTCGGCCCCGTCTGGCGCCTCCTCAACCCGCTGCGCACCCTGCACCGCCTGCTCGCCCGTGCCCGGCGCCGCCCGCCCGGGGCCGGCCGCCCCCTGCCGCCGCGGATCGGCCAATGGCCGGCCGCAGCCGGGCTGTTCGGCTTCACCTGGCTCGAACTCGTCGCTCCCGATCCCGCATCGACCACCACCCTCCTGTGTGCCCTCACCGCCTACACCGCCGCCCACCTGCTGCTCGCCGCCCGCTTCGGCGAGAGCTGGTTCGCCGGAGGCGACGCCTTCGAGGTCTACTCCGACCTCCTGGCCAGGCTCTCGCCCCTCGGCCGCCGCAGCGACGGCCGCCTGGTCCTGCGCAACCCCTTCCACGGACTCGACGCGACGCCCGAGCGGCCCGGACTCGTCGCCACCGTCTGCGTCCTCCTCGGCTCCACCGCCTACGACGGCTACTCCGACAACCCCGCCTGGATCAACACCCTTCAGACCTCCCCTCTCGGCCGCACCCCCACGGCCACGCTCGGACTGCTCGCCTCCGTCACCCTCGTCGCCACGCTGTACTGCCTGTGCGCCGCGGCTACCCGCCTCGTCAGCGGCCCGCACCCCCGACCGCTGACCGCCTTCGCGCACTCACTCGTGCCGATCGCCCTCGGCTATCTCACCGCCCATTACTTCTCCCTCCTTGTCACCGAAGGACCACGTACGGTAAGCATGGCACTCGGCACTGACAATGCCCCCGAGCCCAGTCCCCCCTTGGGTCCGGGCGGTCTCGCCGCCCTCCAGGTGATCGCCGTCGTGGCAGGCCACGTACTCGGTGTGATCGCCGCCCACGACCGCTCCGTACGCCTCTTCCCGCCGGCGAAGGCGGTGGCGGGCCAACTGCCGCTGCTCGCGCTGATGATCACTTACACGATCGGCGGGCTGACCCTCCTCCTGAACTGAGGACCGAGGACCCGCACCGCTGGACCCACGAGCCAGGAGCGGCATGATGGACCCCGTGCCTCCCGCCCACCCCCTGCGCAGGACCCCGGTCCAGCAGCGCAGCGCCGACCGCCTCGCCCGGATCCTCGACGCCTGCGCCGAACTCCTCGACGAGACCGGCTACGAGAACCTCAGCACCCGCGCCGTCGCCCTGCGCGCCGGCGTGCCCATCGGCTCGGTCTACCGCTTCTTCGGGAACAAGCGGGCCATGGCCGTCGCCCTGGCCCAGCGCAACCTGGAGCAGTACGCCGAGGGCATCGAGCGGCGGCTCGCCGTCCTGCCGGCCACGCACTGGCGGCCCGTCGTGGACGCCGTGCTGGACGAGTACCTGGCCATGAAGCGCAGCGTCCCCGGCTTCGCCCTCGTGGACTTCGGGGTGCCCGCCCCGCCCGCCGAAGGGCCTGCCTCCGACCCCAACCACCTGGTCGCCGCACGCCTGACCGGGCTCCTGTGCGCCCACCTCGGACTGACCCCGGGCCCCGAACTGTCCCGGGCGGTCCTGGTGGCCGTCGAGGCGACCGACGCGCTGGTCCAGCTGGCCTTCCGGGCCGACCCGGCGGGCGACCCCGGCATCGTCGCCGAGACCCGGGCGATGATGCACGCCTACCTGGCCCGCGTCCTGGACTGACCACGCCGGGCCCGGCGCCCGGCGGCGCCGGGACGAACGGGCCGCCGCAGCCCCCTCCCCGCCGTGCCTACCGGTCGGTATGCTCGGGGCCCCGCCGTGCCCGCGCCGCGGCCTGCCGCCCCCAGGAGGGCCCATGCCCCGCACCGCCCCGCGAATCTGCCCCCTCTGCGAAGCCACCTGCGGCCTCACCCTCACCATCGAGGGCACCACCGTCACCGGAGCCCGGGGCGACCGCGACGACGTCTTCAGCCGCGGTTTCATCTGCCCCAAGGGGGCCGCCTTCGGCGCCCTCGACGCCGACCCCGACCGGCTGCGCACCCCCCTCGTCCGCCGCGACGGACAACTGCGGGAGGCCACCTGGGAAGAGGCCTACGACGCCATCGCCGCCGCCGTCCCCGCCCTCGTCCGGGAACACGGCGCCCAGTCCGTCGGCATCGTCCTCGGCAACCCCAACGTCCACACCATGGCGGGCGCCCTCTACCCGCCGCTCCTCGTCAACACCCTCGGCACCCGCAACCTCTTCACCGCCAGCACCCTCGACCAGATGCCCAAACACGTCTCCAGCGGGCTCCTGTTCGGCGACCCCTTCGCCATCCCCGTGCCCGACCTCGACCGCACCGACTTCCTCCTGCTGATCGGCGCCAACCCGGTCGAGTCCAACGGCTCCCTGTGCACGGCCCCCGATTTCCCCGGCAAGCTCAAGGCGCTCAGGGCCCGGGGCGGCACACTCGTCGTCGTCGACCCTCGCCGCACGCGCACCGCCAAGCTCACCGACACCCACCTCGCGCCGCGCCCCGGCAGCGACGCCCTGTTGCTGGCCGCGCTCGCCCACACCCTGCTCACCGAGAAGCTCGCCGCCCCCGCAGCGCTCACGGAACACATCGAAGGGATCCGGGAACTCGCCGACGCCCTCGGGAGTTTCACTCCTGAGGCGGTCGCCCCCGCCTGCGACCTGCCGGCGGACCGGATCCGCGCCCTCGCCCGGGAGCTGGCGGCCGCGCCGACCGCCGCCGTCTACGGACGGATCGGCAGCTGCACCGTCGAGCACGGGACGCTCGCCAGCTGGCTGGTGGACGTACTGAACATCCTCACCGGCAACCTCGACCGCCCGGGCGGAGCCCTCTTCCCGCTCCCGGCGGCCGGTCCGCGGCCCCGGCCCGCCGGGCCCGGCAGGGGGTTCGCCCTCGGCCGCTGGCGCAGCCGGGTCAGCGGGCACCCCGAGATCAAGAGCGAACTGCCCACCGCCGCCCTGGCCGAGGAGATCGAGACCCCGGGAGAGGGGCGCATCCGCGCCCTGATCGCCATCGCGGCCAACCCCGTGCTGTCCGCCCCCGACGGCCGGCGGCTCGACGCGGCACTCGCCGGCCTCGACTTCATGGTCAGCGTCGACCCGTACCTCAACGAGACCTCGCGCCACGCCCACGTCGTCCTGCCCCCGCCGCCGCCCTCGCAGAGCGCGCACCACGACTTCGCCTTCAACGGGTTCGCCGTCCGCAACCAGGTCCGCTACACCCGGCCCGCCGTCCCCCTCGAAGCGGACCGGCTCGACGAGTGCGAGATCCACGCGCGACTCGTCCTGGCCGTCTCCGGCACGCACGGCTCCGCCGAGCCGTCCGCCGTCGACGACATGGCGATCCAGGGCGCCCTCGCCAAGGAGACCGCCGACCGCCGCTCCCCGCTCTACGGAGCGGACCCGGCCGGCCTGGCCGGGCTCCTCACGGGCGAGTCCGGACCGGAGCGCAGGCTCGACCTGATGCTCCGGCTGGGCCCGTACGGAGACCTGTTCGGCGCCGCCGGCCGCCAGGACGGTGCCGGCGCCGAGGCGGGGGACGCAGACGCAGACGCAGGCGACGGTACGCGGACCGGCGCGGCCGCGCCCGGGGGGACGGCCGGGCTCAGCCTGGAGCGGCTCCTCGCCCACCCGCACGGAATCGACCTGGGCCCGCTGCGGCCCCGGCTCCCGGGCCTGCTCCGGACCCGCAGCGGCAGGATCGAGCTGCTCCCCGAGCCGATCGCGGCCGAGCTCCCCGGGCTGCGCGCGGCGCTCGCCGCCCGCCCCGCCGCCCTGGTGCTCGTGGGCCGCCGCCATCTGCGCTCCAACAACAGCTGGTTGCACAACGTCCCGGCCCTCACCGGAGGTTCCAACCGGTGCACCCTCCAGGTCCATCCCGTCGACGCGGACCGGCTCGGCCTCGCCGACGGCGGCCGGGCCCGTATCACCGCTGACGGGGGCAGCCTGGAGGCACCGGTGGAAGTCACCGACTCCGTCCGCACGGGCGTGGTCAGCCTCCCGCACGGCTGGGGGCACGACCGGGCGGGCACCCGGCTCGCGGTGGCCGGAGCCGACCCGGGGGTCAACGTGAACCAGCTGCTCGACGGCACCCGCCTCGACCCGCTGTCGGGCACGGCGGTGCTCAACGGCTTCCCCGTCACTCTGACACCCCTGCCCTGAGCTGGGGTTTTGCTCGTATTGCTCACGCGTGGACGTCTTGTTGGCGCAAGGAGGCGGCACCTACCTTCCCTGCATGCTGACCTTCCTCGGCTTCGCCATGATCGCGACCTTCCTGGTCCTGATCATGCTGAAGAAAATGTCGCCCATCGCGGCGCTCGTCCTCATCCCCGCGCTCTTCTGCGTGTTCGCCGGAAAGGGCGCGCACCTGGGGGACTACGTCATCGACGGCGTCGGCAAGCTCGCCCCGACCGCCGCCATGCTGATGTTCGCCATCGTCTACTTCGGCGTGATGATCGACGTCGGCCTCTTCGACCCGGTCGTCCGGGGCATCCTGCGCTTCTGCAAGGCGGACCCCATGCGGGTGGTGGTCGGCACGGCCGTCCTCGCCGCGATCGTCTCGCTCGACGGGGACGGATCGACCACCTTCATGATCACGGTTTCGGCCATGTACCCGCTGTACAAGCGGCTCGGGCTGAGCCTGGTGGTCATGACCGGTGTCGCCGCGACCGCCAACGGCGTGATGAACACGCTGCCCTGGGGCGGCCCCACCGCCCGCGCGGCCACGGCCCTCAAGCTCGACGCGGCGGACATCTTCGTCCCGATGATCCCCGCCCTCGCGGTCGGCCTGCTGTTCGTCTTCGTCCTGGCCTACGTCCTCGGCGTCAGGGAGCGCCGCCGGGTCGGCTCGCTCGTGATGCCGGGCGCCGGGATCGCGGAGGAGTCCCTGGTGGCGGCCGGTTCCGGTGCCGGGGAGGCCGTCGCGGACACCGGTACCACCGGCTCCGCTTCCGCCCCGGGTGCGGGAGCCGCCACCGCCGCCGCTGCCACCGCCACCACCGCCGCCGGAGCCGCCGCCGCGCCGGCCGACGGCGACGGCTTCCAGGGGCTGGACCCCCAGCGCCCGACACTGCGTCCGCACCTCTACTGGTTCAACGCGGGCCTCACCGCCGCCCTGCTCACCGCGATGATCATGGAGCTGCTGCCCATCCCGGTGCTGTTCCTGCTCGGCGCGGCCCTCGCCCTCACCGTGAACTTCCCCCACATGCCCGACCAGAAGGCCCGGATCGCCGCCCACGCGGACAACGTCCTCAACGTCGCCGGCATGGTCTTCGCCGCCGCCGTCTTCACCGGCGTCCTCACCGGTACCGGCATGGTCAAGCACATGGCCGACTGGCTCGTCGGTGCCATCCCCGAGGGGATGGGCCCGCACATGGCCCTGGTCACCGGCCTGCTGAGCCTGCCCCTCACCTACTTCATGTCGAACGACGGCTTCTACTTCGGAGTCCTGCCGGTACTGGCCGAGGCGGGCGCCGCGCACGGGGTCTCCCCGCTGGAGATCGCCCGTGCCTCCCTGGTCGGGCAGGCCCTGCACATGTCCAGCCCGCTGGTTCCGGCCGTCTACGTCCTCGTCGGCATGGCCAGGGTCGAGTTCGGCGACCACACCCGGTTCACCGTGAAATGGGCGGCCCTCACTTCCCTCGTGGTCCTGGCCGCAGGGATGGTTTTCGGCATCATCTGACCGTCGGGGCCCCTGGCGGACCGAAAACTACCGGCGCTAGTTTGTAGGGTGTGTCGGCGAGGTCAGGTCCACGCACTCGTACGTGCTCGGGAGGAATGCCATGAAGGCCCACGACGGGATGTACATCGGCGGGGAATGGCGGCCCGCCGCCGGAACCGGCCGGATCGAGGTGGTCAACCCGGCCGACGAGCAGGTCATCGGCACCGTTGCGGCCGGGACGGCCGAGGACGTGGACGCGGCGGTACGCGCGGCCCGCGCGGCCTTCCCCGGCTGGGCGGCCACGGCTCCGGCGGAGCGGGCCGCGCTGATCGGCGCCCTGCGCGACGTGCTCGTGGCCCGCAAGGGAGAGTTCGCCGAGACCATCACCGCCGAGCTCGGCTCCCCGCTCGGCTTCGCGGAGCTCGTACACGTCGGCGCCCCGGTCGCGGTGGCCTCCTCGTACGCCGAACTCGCCGCCTCCTACGCCTTCGAGGAGCGGGTCGGGAACTCCACCGTCTTCATGGAACCGGTCGGCGTGGTCGGGGCCATCACCCCCTGGAACTATCCCCTGCACCAGGTCGTTGCAAAGGTGGCACCCGCTCTCGCCGCCGGCTGCACCGTCGTCCTCAAGCCGGCCGAGGACACCCCGCTGACCGCACAGCTCTTCGCCGAAGCCGTGCACGAGGCGGGCGTCCCGGCCGGAGTCTTCAACCTGGTGACCGGTACCGGCCCGGTCGCCGGCCAGGCGCTGGCCGAGCACGAGGGAGTCGACCTCGTCTCCTTCACCGGCTCCACCGCCGTCGGCAAGAAGATCGGCGCCATCGCCGGCGCCGCCGTCAAGCGCGTCGCCCTCGAACTGGGCGGCAAGTCGGCGAACGTCATCCTGCCCGGGGCCGATCTGGCCAAGGCCGTCGCGGCGGGCGTCGGACACGTCATGAACAACACCGGCCAGAGCTGCAACGCGCTCACCCGCATGCTCGTCCACCGGGACCAGCACGAGGAGGCCGTCGCCCTCGCGGCCGCCGCCGTGGCCACGTACCCCTCGGGCGACCCCCGCGACCGGGCCACCCGCCTCGGCCCGGTCGTCAACGCCACCCAGCGCGACCGCGTGCGGTCCTACATCCACAAGGGCGTCGCGGAAGGCGCGCGCCTCGTCGCGGGCGGCCTCGACGCGCCCCACGAGCGCGGGTACTTCATCGCGCCGACCGTCTTCGCGGACGTCACCCCCGACATGACCATCGCCCAGGAGGAGATCTTCGGCCCGGTGCTGGCGATCCTCCCCTACGAGGACCACGACGACGCCCTGCGCATCGCCAACGGCACCGTCTACGGCCTGGGCGGGGCGGTGTGGGCGGCGGACGAGGAGACGGCTGTGGCGTTCGCCCGCCGGATGGACACCGGCCAGGTGGACATCAACGGCGGCCGCTTCAACGTGCTCGCGCCCTTCGGCGGCTACAAGCAGTCGGGCGTCGGCCGCGAGCTGGGCGCGCACGGCCTGGGGGAGTACCTCCAGACCAAGTCCCTGCAGTTCTGACCCCCCGGCCGAAGACCCGCCGAAGACCCGCCGAAGACCCGGCAGAGCCCGAAGACCCGGCAGCCCCCGAAGCCCGGCAGTCCCGAAGCCCCGCAGTCCCGAAGACATGACATGGAGACGACGACCATGGTCCGCGCCGCCATCCTGCCCGCCGTCGGAGCCCCGCTGGAGATACGGGACATCGTCCTGCCCGACCCCGGACCCGGGCAGGTCCGGGTGCGGCTCGCCGCGGCCGGGGTCTGCCACTCCGACCTGTCCCTCACCGACGGCACCATGCGGGTGCCCGTCCCCGCCGTCCTCGGCCACGAGGGCGCGGGGACGGTCCTCGCCGTCGGCGAGGGCGTCACCCACGTCTCCCCGGGCGACGGGGTGGTGCTCAACTGGGCGCCGTCCTGCGGAGAGTGCCACCACTGCCGGATCGGCGAGGTCTGGCTCTGCGCCAAGGCCCTGGCCGGGGTCGGCGCGGTCCACGCCCACGACGCCGAGGGCAACGAGCTGCACCCCGGGCTCAACGTCGCCGCCTTCGCCGAGGAGACCGTCGTCGCGGCGAACTGCGTGCTGCCCGCGCCCGCCGGGATCCCGCTCCCCGAGGCCGCCCTCCTCGGCTGCGCCGTCCTGACCGGCTACGGCGCCGTGCACCACAGCGCCCAGGTCCGCCCGGGCGAGTCGGTCGCGGTGTTCGGCGTCGGCGGGGTCGGCCTCGCGGCCCTCCAGGCCGCCCGGATCGCCGGGGCCGGGCCGATCGTGGCCGTCGACGTCTCCCCGGCCAAGGAGGAGCTGGCCCGGGCCGCCGGGGCCACCGGCTTCGTGCTCGCCTCCGACACCACCGCCAAGCAGATCCGCGGCCTCACCGGCGGGCAGGGCGCCGACGTGGCCGTGGAGTGCGTGGGCCGCGCCGAGACCATCCGCACGGCCTGGGAGTCCACCCGCCGGGGCGGCCGCACCACGGTCGTCGGCATCGGCGGCAAGGACCAGCAGGTGGCCTTCCACGCGCTGGAGATCTTCCACTTCGCCCGCACCCTCAGCGGCTGCGTGTACGGCAACAGCGACCCGGCCCGCGACCTCCCGGTGATCGCCGAACACGTCCGGGCCGGCCGCCTCGACCTGGGCTCCATGGTCACCGACCGCATCACCCTGGACGGCATCCCGGCCGCCTTCGACGCGATGGTCGCGGGCAAGGGCGGCCGCTCGCTGGTCGTGTTCTAGCCGGGCGGGCGGGCGGCCGGGCGGGCGGGCGGGCACGCGGGCAGGACCTACGCCCCCGGCGCGCCCGCCCGCAGGGCCTCGTACTGGAGGGTCAGGCCGTCCAGGAGGGCCGTCAGACCCGTGTCGAAGGCGCCCTCGTCCACCTCCCGCCGGCGTTCCGCCAGCAGATGGGCCTGGCCCAGGTGCGGGTAGTCCGCCGGGTCGTACGCCGTCTCGTCGTCCACGAAACCCCCGGCGAACGAGGCCACCGCCGAGCCCAGGATGAAGTACCGCATCAGGGCGCCGATCCGGGTCGCCTGGGCCGGGGGCCACCCCGCCGCAGTCATGGCGCCGAACACCGCGTCCGCCAGCCGCAGCCCCGCCGGGCGCCGGCCCGGCCCGCGGGCCAGCACCGGCACGATGTTCGGGTGGTCCGACAGCGCCTCCCGGTACGAGTGCGCCCAGTCGTACAGGGCGCCCCGCCAGTCCTTGCCGCCGTCGAACATCGACAGGTCGACCTTCGCGCTCACCGCGTCCGCGACCGCCTCCAGGATCGCGTCCTTGGTCCGGAAGTGGTTGTAGAGCGAGGGCCCGCTGACCCCGAGGGCGGCGGCCAGGCGCCGCGTCGAGACCGCCTCCAGCCCCTCCTCGTCCACCAGCGTGCCCGCCGCCTCGACGATGCTGTCTCTGCTGAGGAGGGGCTTGCGCGGTCTGGCCATGCGCCACATAGTAGGCCCTGCCCCGCCATAAACTACCGCCGCTAGTTTAAGAGCCCGAGAGCGGCCGGACCACGCCCCGGAGGGCCCCGTGAACCTTGAGCTGAGCGAGGAGCAGGAGGCCGTGCGCCGCCTCGCCCGCGCGTTCACCGACCGCGAGATCGCCCCGTACGCCGCCGAGTGGGACCGCGCCGAGAGCGTGGACCGCTCGATCGTGAAGAAACTCGGCGGCCTCGGCTTCCTCGGCCTCACCGTCCCCGAGGAGTACGGCGGCTCCGGCGGCGACCACCTCTCCTACGCACTCGTCACCGAGGAGCTCGGCCGCGGGGACTCCGCCGTGCGCGGCATCGTCTCCGTCTCCCTCGGCCTCGTCGCCAAGACCGTCGCCGCCTGGGGCACCGAGGAGCAGAAGCGGGCCTGGCTGCCCCGGCTGTGCTCCGGCGAGGCGCTCGGCTGCTTCGGCCTGACCGAGCCCGGCACCGGTTCCGACGCGGCCGCCCTCACCACCCGCGCCGTGCGCGAGGGGGACGCGTACGTCATCAGCGGCAGCAAGATGTTCATCACCAACGGCACCTGGGCCGACGTGGTCCTCCTCTTCGCCCGTACCGACCCCGCGACCCCCGGCCACCGGGGGATCTCCGCCTTCCTCGTCCCCGCCGACAGCCCCGGCCTGACCCGCCGCGAGGTCCGCGGCAAGCTCGGCCTGCGCGGCCAGGCCACCGCCGAACTCACCCTCGACGGCGTCCGCGTCCCCGCCTCCGCGATGCTCGGCCCCGAGGGCAAGGGCTTCTCCGTGGCGATGTCGGCCCTGGCCAAAGGGCGGATGTCGGTGGCCGCCGGCTGCGTCGGCATCGCCCAGGCCGCGCTGGACGCTGCGGTCTCGTACGCGGCCCGGCGCGAGCAGTTCGGCAAGCCGATCGCCCACCACCAGCTCGTGCAGGAGCTGATCGCCGACATCTCGGTCGACGTCGACGCGGCCCGGCTGCTGACCTGGCGGGTCGCGGACCTGATCGACCGCGGGCAGCCCTTCGCCACCGAGTCCTCCACCGCCAAGCTCTTCGCCTCCGAAGCCGCGGTGCGCGCCGCGGGCAACGCCCTCCAGGTGCACGGCGGCTACGGCTACGTCGACGAGTACCCGGCCGGGAAGCTGCTGCGCGACGCCCGCGTCATGACCCTCTACGAAGGCACCAGCCAGATCCAGAAGCTGCTCATCGGCCGCGCCCGCACCGGGGTCTCCGCCTTCTGAGTATCCGTCTGAGTACCCGCGCGGATGTGGTCCGCGTCACGGCGTCCGATGCTGGGGCCATGAACGAGACACCGGTCAAGCAGCAGAACACGGGGGCGTACTACGGCCAGGCCGTCGCCTCCTTCGGCATCGCCCTGGCCGCCGTGGCCGTGGGGATCTACAGCATGGACGTCGACGGCTGGGTCCGGGCCTTCCTCGGGATCGCCGTCCTCTACCTGACCACCTCCGCCTTCACCCTGGCCAAGGTGGTCCGCGACCGGCAGGAGGCGACGCAGATCGTCAGCCGGGTCGATCAGGCGCGGATGGAGAAGATCATGGCGGAGTTCGACCCCTTCTCGCCGAAATAGTCCCCGCGGCGGCCCGGCCTGATGCGAAGGACACGCCCTAAGCGCTTGCTCACCCTCCGGTAAGCTGGTGTCTTCCTGCAGGACGAAGAGGGTGGGCGAGCGATGGACAGCGCGGCGGAGACGACCGGCGGCTACCAGCCGTGGTCGGAGGTCACCCCCGACGCCGCGCGGCGGCTGCTCGTGGCCGCCGTCGACGCCTTCGCCGAGCGCGGATACCACGCGACGACCACCCGCGACATCGCCGGCCGCGCCGGCATGAGTCCGGCCGCGCTGTACATCCACTACAAGACCAAGGAAGAACTGCTCCACCGGATCAGCCGGATAGGCCACGACAAGGCGCTGGAGATCCTGGAGACCGCCGCCTCCGGTCCGGGGGCGGCCGCCGACCGGCTGGACGCGGCCGTGCGGTCCTTCGTGCGCTGGCACGCCGCGCACCACACCACCGCCCGCGTCGTCCAGTACGAGCTCGACGCGCTCGCCCCGGAGCACCGCTCCGAGATCGTCGCCCTGCGGCGGATGAGCGACGCCGCCGTGCGCCGGATCCTCGCCGAGGGCGTGCGGGCCGGGGAGTTCGACGTCCCCGACGTCCCGGGCACCACCCTCGCCGTGCTGTCGCTGTGCATCGACGTGGCCCGCTGGTTCAGCACCGCCGGTCAGCGCACGCCCGACGAGGTCGGCGCGCTGTACGCCGACCTCGTGCTCCGGATGGTGGGCGCGCGCCCGGCCGCCGGGGCGGCTCAGAAGTAGTAGCGGGACACCGACTCCGCGACGCACACCGGCTTCTCGCCGCCCTCGCGCTCCACGGTCACCGTCGCCGCGACCTGCACGCCGCCGCCCGCCTCGGTGACCGAGGTGATCACGGCGGTGGCGCGCAGCCGTGAGCCGACCGGCACAGGGGCGGGGAAACGCACCTTGTCCGTGCCGTAGTTGATGCCCATCCGCATGCCCTCGACCCGCATGATCTGCGGTACCAGGCTCGGCAGCAGCGACAGCGTCAGATAGCCGTGCGCGATGGTGGAGCCGAAGGGTCCGGTGGCGGCGCGCTCCGGGTCCACGTGGATCCACTGGTGGTCGCCCGTCGCGTCCGCGAAGAGGTCGATCCGCTTCTGGTCCACCTCCAGCCACCCGCTCGGGCCGAGCGGCTCGCCGACGCCGGCGCGCAGCTCCTCGGCGGATGTGAAGATCCTCGGTTCGGCCATGCCCTGCCCCTGTCTTCCGCTGTCCACTGCCGTCTCCGGCCCCTCAGTCGAATAAGCGCTTGCTCAGCATGCTGGGGTCCTGGTGCGTCTGTCAACGGACGTCCGACTAGGCTCGGTCGCGTGCCGCAGATTCCCGAGAAAGTCCACGAACTCACCGTCGGCCAGCTGTCCGCGCGCAGCGGAGCGGCCGTCTCCGCCCTGCACTTCTATGAGACCAAGGGGCTGATCAGCAGCCGCCGCACCTCCGGCAACCAGCGCCGCTACAGCCGTGAGGCGCTGCGCCGGGTCGCCTTCGTGCGCGCCGCCCAGCGCGTGGGCATCCCGCTCGCCAGCATCCGCGAGGCGCTGGCCCAGCTGCCGGAGGAGCGCACCCCCACGCGCGAGGACTGGGCGCGGCTGTCCGAGAACTGGCGCGCCGTACTGGACCAGCGGATCCGGCAACTGAGCAGCCTGCGCGACCACTTGTCCGACTGCATCGGCTGCGGCTGCCTCTCGCTGAAGACCTGTGCGCTGTCCAATCCGGACGACGCCTTCGGTGAGCGCATCACCGGCTCCAGGCTGTCCCAGTAGCCGTCCCGGCAGCCGCCCCGCCCCGCAAGCCGAGGGCGGCCGCCACCAGTTCGGCGTTCGAGCGCGCCGCCCGCCCGTCCGGAAGGTGCAGCACCTGCGCCACGCCGATCCGCGCGCCCGCACCGCACCGCGCGGCCAGCCGCAGCACCGGCCAGGCGGCGGACTCCCGCCCGTACAGCACCACCGGCACCGGCGGCAGCCACCGCAGCCCCGCCACCAGCGCCGGATCGGCCTCCGCCAGCTCGGCCACCAGCCGGACCCGGGCCGGCTCCGGCGCTGCCCACTCCAGGAACCGGGCCAGCGGCTCCGGCCCGGCCCCGCCACCCAGCGGGACCACCGCGTCCACCGCCATCCCGCGCTCCAGCAGGGCCCGCGCCAGCTCCCGCGCCCCCGGCTCCGCGAACGGCACCGCCGCCCGGTCCGGCAGCACCGTCCAGGACCGCACCCGCTCCAGCCGCCCCGCCGGATCCGGCTCGGCCGCGACACCCGCCGGAACCGTCAGAGGTACGCGGACCCCCGCGCCGCGCAACTCCTCCAGCAAGGGCCCCACCACCCGGGGCGAGAGGCTCTCCCGCCCGCACGGGGTCCGCGGGTGCACCAGCACCTCACCGGCCCCGGCGGCCACCGCCTCCAGCGCCGACCGGGCCAGATCCCCCGGGGACACCGGCACCGCCGCCCCGTCGGCCGCGTCCCGCGAGCCGTTCAGCGCGACCTGGAGCAACCCCGCACCCGCCCCGCTCACGCCGCGCCCGCCGCCTGGTGCCCCACCGCCGCCTCCGCCAGCGCCGGCCTGGGCACCACGATCCCGCAGCCCCCGCACACCGGCCCGTCCCACGCCCACGCCCCGGCCCACGCCGACGGCCCCGACAGCACCGCCGGCCAGCGCAGCTCCTCCTCGCCGCAGACCGGGCACGCCGTCCCCGGTTCCGACTCCAGGGCCGCGACCAGCCGCCGCAGGACCTCGCCCAGCGCCCCCTCCGGCCGCACACCCGGGTCGGCACACCGCACCACGGCGTCCCCGCTGCCGCTCCAGGCCCACTCCGGCCGCCGCACCCCGTCGTGCTTCTCGCGTCTGCGCCGCTCCGCGAACTGCCGCTCGTACTCCAGCCAGACCGCCCGCGCGTCCTCCAGCTCCTCCAGCGCCGCGACCAGCCGCAGCGGGTCCGCGCCGCGGTCCTCGGGCGCGATCCCGTGCCGGTCGCACAGGTGCCACCACGTCGCCCGGTGCCCGTAGGGCGCGAAGCGCTCCAGGCAGCGGCGCAGCGAATGGCGCCGCAGGGCCCGGTCGTTGCGCGCGTCGCGCACCTGGTAGGCCAGACTCCGAAAACCTGCCACCGTACCTTCACCTCCGCCGTGCCATGCCCACACCAGTGACCGCGTCACTCCGTCGAACGAAGCAACCCCCCGCGACGTGCCCAACATGCCCGGCAGGATGCGGGCGCATGCGGGGGCGGTCGAGGCGTGCGGGTGGCACATGGCCGGAACTCAGCGCCCCATGCGCCCCGCCCCGACCACGATCCGGGCCAGTTCCTCGTGGCAGATGTCGCTGTGCGCCCCCGACGGAGCACCCCCGCGGCGCACGACGGAGCCCGCGTCCACACTGACGCAGCCGGCCTCCGGCAGCCCGCCCCGCAGGGCCGCCTCCAAGCTCAGCCGCGGCGCGCCGGGCACCGCCCGCACCCCGTCGTGCCCGACCGCGCCCCACCGCTCGTCGAAACCGAGCAGACCGGCCGAATCGCCCGCCATCCGGGAGGCCAGCGGGTAGAACACGCGCAGCGCCGAGTCATGGGCGGAATGGCAGGCCACCACCGGTCCGTCCACCCTGCGCTGGAGTCCGCCCAGAGCCCCGCCGCGCCTCCGGTCGTGGGGGAGGCGCTCACTGAACGCGTAGTGGGAGAAGGCCCCCTGGAGCAGCGTCAGCGACTTCACGTGCCGCGCCCCGTCCGCCACGGCCCGCAGGGAGAAGGACACCACCCGGGCGCCGAAGCTGTGGCCGACCAGGTGGACGCGCAGGGCCGGCCGGCGTCCGGCGAGGTCGGTGAGGACCGGGCCGAGGCCGTGCTCGCCGACCACCCCGGCCCGCTTCTTCATCTCGTAGTACGTGGCCTGGCGCAGCAGCTCCTTGGCCCCGCCCCACAGGGAGCGCGCCCCGTCGCCGAGCGCGAGCGCGGGCACGCCCCCCTCGCCGGCCCCGGTGCCCGCCGAGGCCAGGGCCTCCGCCAGTGCCCGGCACACCTCGACGGTGTCGCGCACGAAGACGGCCGGCACCTCCGGGCCGACGGCCGGGCCCGCCGGGTCGGCGTGCACGAGCTGGCGTACCAGCGCCCCGAACTCGGCGAACGCCGCCGGCGGTTCCGGCCGCTCCGCGAGCAGCGCGGCGACCCGGTCCAGTTCCGCCTCCCGCCCCGGCCAGAACACCCCGAGCGCCGCGCGCGTGGCATCGTCCAGAGCCGTCCCGGACCCCGCCCCCGGCAGGGCGCCGTGCGGCTCGAAGTCCGGGATCGGTTCGTCCGGGAAGCGGATCGAAGGCCACACCACCCCCACGTACCCCAGCCGCACCCCCGCCCCCACCAGCCCCGGGAAGGGGGCGAAGAAGCGGTCGAAGAGCCGGGCCGAGGTGGACCGGTCGCTGTTCCAGCCGTGGGCGAAGACCAGCAGGTCCGTCGCCTCGATCCGGGCCACCGCCGCCCGCGTGGCCGGATCCACGTCGCCCTGGGCGTCGAAGGTCAGCTCCTGGTACGGACCCACCCCGATCCCGGCTCCGGCCGCCGCCGCACCACCGCTGTCCACCATGGCCTCCCCCTTCCCGCGCGCCGCCTCCGCTGCTCGCAGCATCCCGCCGGGAGGCCGCGTCGGCCAGACCCGTGACGGCACCGGTCCGCCCGGAAGCGCCGGCCGGGTCAGCGGTAGAGCAGGTACCCCGCCCGCACCGCCGAGAACCGCGCCAGCCCGGCGGCCCAGGCGCCCGCGATCTCGTCCACCCCCGCGCCCGCGTCCACCATCGTCCGCACCCGGTCCGAGCCGGTCAGCCGGTCGATCCAGTGGTCCGCCCGCCAGCCGAACCCGCTCCACACCCGCCGCGCCGTCACCAGCAGCCCGATCCCCGCCCGCACCGGATCGAAGGCTTCCCGGTCGTGCACGAGCAGCCGGACCCCGCCGCAGACCTTGCCGGCGTGCTTGGAGAAGGCGGGCGTGAACCAGGTCTCCCGGAACCACACCCCGGGCAGCCCCAGCCCGTTCGCCGCCTCCGCCCACCGCCGGTCGACCCCCTCCGCGCCCACCACCTCGAAGGGCGTGGCCGTACCCCTGCCCTCGGACAGGTTGGTCCCCTCGAAGAGGCAGGTCCCCGCGTACGCGAGCGCCGTGTCCGGGGTCGGCATGTTCGGGCTCGGCGGCACCCACGGCAGGCCGGTCTCCCCGAAGAAGGACCCCCGCCGCCACCCCGACACCGGCACCACCCGCAGCCGGGGGCCGGCGCCCTTCAGGAACTCGCCGTTGAACAGCAGGGCCAGCTCGGCCGCCGTCATGCCGTGCGCCAGCGCGATCGGCTCCCGGCCCACGAAGCTCGCGTACGCCCGCTCCAGCACCGGCCCGGCCGCCCGCCGCCCGCCCACCGGGTTGGGCCGGTCCAGCACCACCACCGCCTTGCCGGCCAGCGCGGCCGCCCGCATGCAGTCGTACAGGGTCCAGATGTAGGTGTAGAAGCGCGCCCCGACGTCCTGGATGTCGAAGACGACGGTGTCGACGCCCGCCGCCGTGAACACGTCCGCGAGCTGCTGCCCGCTCTTGCCGTACGTGTCGTACACCGGCAGCCCGGTCGCCGGATCGCGGCCGGCCGCCTCGGACCCGCCCGCCTGAGCCGTCCCGCGGAAGCCGTGCTCAGGCCCGAACACCGCTACCAGGTCCACCCGTTCGTCGGCGTGCAGCACGTCGACCAGGTGGCGGGCGTCGGCGGTGATCCCGGTGGGATTGGTGACCACCCCGACCCGCTGCCCGGCGAGCTCCGCGTACCCGTCGGCGGCGAGCCGCTCGAAGCCGGTGCGCACCCGCTCGGCGGCGGCCGCCGGCCCCGCCCCCGCGCCCCCCAGGGCCCCTGTTGCCCCTACTGCCCCCGCCATTCCCAGCACCCCGCGTCGCGACAGCTTCATCCCGCCACGCTAGGGCCCGCACCCCTTCCACCGTCACATACCGACCGGTTAGTCTGCCCGGGATCCGGCCGGCCCGGCCGGCAGTGACGAGAGGTGACCCCCGTGAGCGCGAGCGCGTACCAGGACCAGCGAGTCGTCGTCACCGGCGCGGGCGGCGGCATCGGCGCCGCCCTCGCCCACCGCTTCGCCGCCGAAGGGGCCACCGTCGTCGTCAACGACCTCGACGCCGCCCGGGCCGCCTCCGTGGCCGGCGCCATCGGCGCGACCGGCGCCCGGGCGATCGCCGTCCCCGGCGACGCCTCCGCGATCGTCGGGGAGGCCCGCGAGGCACTCGGCGGCACGGTCGACGTCTACTGCGCCAACGCCGGACTCGCCTCGGGCGGCGACGCCTTCGCGGACGAGGCCGTCTGGGAGGCCGCCTGGGACACCAACGTCATGGCGCACGTGCGCGCCGCGCGGGCCCTGCTGCCCGACTGGCTGGAGCGCGGCAGCGGCCGCTTCGTGTCCACGGTCTCCGCCGCCGGGCTGCTGACCATGATCGGAGCGGCCCCGTACAGTGTCACCAAGCACGGTGCCCTTGCCTTCGCGGAATGGCTGTCGCTGACCTACCGCCACCGGGGCGTCCAGGTCCACGCCATCTGCCCGCAGGGGGTGCGCACCGACATGCTGACCGCCTCCGGTTCGGCGGGGGAGCTGGTCCTGGCGCCGACCGCGATCGAGCCGGAAACGGTCGCCGAAGCGCTGTTCGACGGCATGGAGAAGGGCCGGTTCTTGATCCTCCCGCACCCCGAGGTGGCGGACTTCCACGCCGCCCGCGCGACCGACCCCGACCGGTGGCTGCGCTCCATGAACCGCCTCCAGCAGAAGTGGGAGGGCTCGTGACGCACCCCTCCGGTTCCCCCTACGCCGCCCGGCCGTGGCTGGGCCGGCTGAGCCCCGCCCAGCTGGCGCCGGTGACGCCGCCGGCGAGCGTGCCGGCCGCCTTCCGGGCCGCCGTGTCCCGGGCGCCGGGGCGTACCGCGCTGGCGTACTTCGACGGGCGGATCGGCTACGCCGAGGCCGATGCCCTCTCGGACTCGCTGGCCGGGTACCTCGCGGGGCGGGGCGTCGGGCGGGGCGACCGGGTGGCGGTCATGCTGCAGAACACCCCGCACTTCGTGCTCGCGGTGCTGGCCGTGTGGAAGGCCGGGGCGGTGGTCGTCCCGCTGAACCCGATGTACAAGGCGGGGGAGGCCGGGCACGTCCTGCGGGACTCCGCGGCGGTCGCGCTGGTGTGCGAGGGGGGTGCGTGGGAGGGGTACCTGGGGGAGGCGGCGCGGGGGACCGGTATCCGGACGGTACTGACCGCCCGCGACCGGGACTTCCAGAGCCGCAACGACCCCCGGGTCTTCCCCGCCCCCGCGCATCGAACTCCCCCGGCCACCGCCGGGAGGTGCCCCCAGGCGGAGCCGGAAGCGGCTCAGGCGCCGGCGGGGCCGGGTGCGGGCCGGGCGCCCGGTGCCGCCGACCTGCTCACCGTGGCCCGCCAGGGCCACCCCGCGCCGCCCGACCCCGGGCTCGGCGCCGCCGACACCGCCCTCATCAGCTACACCTCCGGCACCTCCGGCACGCCCAAGGGCGCCATGAACCCGCACGGGGCGATCACCTACAACGCCGCCCGGCAGGTCACCGGCCACCCCCTCCCCGAGGGCGCCGGGTACTTCGCGCTCGCCCCGCTCTTCCACATCACCGGGCTGGTCTGCGAGCTCGCCGCCTGCTTCGTCAACGCCGGCACCCTCGTGCTCGCGCACCGCTTCCACCCCGGGGCCGTCCTCGACGCCTTCCTCGAACACCGCCCCGCCTACACCATCGGCCCGGCCACCGCCTTCATGGCCCTCGCCGCGCACCCCGACGCCACCCGGGACCACTTCGCCTCCTTCCAGGTGGTCTCCTCCGGCGGCGCACCGCTCCCGCCCGCGCTCGTCGAACGCCTCCGCGCGTCCTTCGGGTTCTACCTGCGCAACGGCTACGGCCTCACCGAGTGCACCGCCCCCTGTGCCTCGGTCCCCGCGCACCTCGAAGCGCCCGTCGACCCCGCCACCGGCACCCTCTCCGTCGGGGTGCCGGGCGCGCAGACCCTCGTACGGATCCTCGACGAGCACGGCGGCGAGCTCCCGCTCGGGGAGACCGGGGAGATCGCCGTGCGCGGGCCGCAGGTCGTCCCCGGCTACTGGGGACTGCCCGACGCCACCGCAGCGGCCTTCCCGGACGGCGAACTGCGCACCGGGGACGTAGGGTTCATGGACGCCGACGGCTGGCTCTACGTCGTCGACCGCAAGAAGGACATGATCAACACCTCCGGGTTCAAGGTCTGGCCCCGGGAGGTGGAGGACGTGCTCCACACCCACCCCGCCGTACGGGAGGCGGCCGTGGTCGGCGTCCCCGACGCCTACCGGGGGGAGACGGTGAAGGCGTACGTGAGCCTGCGGCCGGGCGCCTCGGCCGGGCCGGAGGAACTCGCCGCACACTGCGCCGAGCGCCTGGCCGCGTACAAGTACCCGCGCCAGGTCGAGATCCTGCCTGTCCTTCCGCAGACCACCAGTGGCAAGATCCTGCGACGAGAATTGCGCGACCGCGGCTGAAAACAGTCGGAGGATCAGGAGAGGAAGGCGAGCACCATGGCCGCCAGGACCACCGAGGGCCCCGAGGACGGAAACCGGGAGACCCCGGTGCCGCAGCGGCTGCTGGCCGTCGCCACCAGGCTCTTCGCCGAACGCGGGTACGACCGCACCTCCGTCCAGGAGATCGTCGAGGCGGCCGGCGTCACCAAGGGCGCGCTCTACCACTACTTCGGCTCCAAGGACGACCTGCTGCACGAGGTGTACGCGCGCATGCTGCGCCTCCAGCAGCAGCGGCTCGACGCCGTGGCCGGATCCGACGCCCCCGTCGAGGAGCGGCTGCGGGCCGCCGCCGCCGACGTCGTGGTCACCACCATCGAGAACCTCGACGACGCGATGATCTTCTTCCGGTCGATGCACCAGCTCAGCCCGGAGAAGTACAAGCAGGTACGGGCCGAGCGCCGGCGCTACCACGAGCGGTTCCGGGCGCTGGTCGAGGAGGGCATGAGCAGCGGGGTCTTCGCCACGGCCACGCCCGCCGACCTGGTGGTGGACTACTACTTCGGCTCCGTGCACCACCTGTCCACCTGGTACCGCGCGGACGGCCCGCTCACCCCGCACCAGGTCGCCGACCACCTCGCCGACCTGCTGCTCCGCTCCCTGCGCCCCTAGGTCCCTCCCTAGGCCGCCGGCGCTGCCGCACCGGCCAGCGCCGGGTAGTCGTTGTAGCCCTCGGGGCCGCGTACGTGCATCAGGAACTCCGGGCGCAGCGCGTTGAGCGGCGCGCCCGTGCGCAGCCGTTCCACCAGGTCGGGGTTGGCCAGGAACCCCCGCCCCAGCGCGACCAGGTCGGCGCCCGCGGCCAGCAGCCGCTCGCCCCGGAGCCGGCCCGCGTCGGCGGCGAGCTCCTCGTGGGAGAGCCGGGGGTTGGCGATCAGGGTGCCGGGCCAGGCCTTGCGGAGCTCCGCGAAGAGGGGCTGGTCCGGGTCGGAGTGGACCTGGTGCAGGTAGACCGGCTCCAGGTCCGCGAGGGCCGCGACCA
Source organism: Streptomyces sp. NPDC037421 (assembly GCF_055602105.1). Taxonomy (NCBI): domain Bacteria; kingdom Bacillati; phylum Actinomycetota; class Actinomycetes; order Kitasatosporales; family Streptomycetaceae; genus Streptomyces; species Streptomyces sp. NPDC037421. The sequence continues at coordinate 13,086 of NZ_JBVJWV010000019.1, read as the reverse complement.
GCGCCGGGTAGATCTGCTCGGTGTCGTCCTCCCGCACGCCGTTGACGTTCGTTCCCGGGGAGATCCGTACGCCGACCCGCTCCGGGCCGACGGCCTCGGCGACGGCCCGGACCACCTCGACGGAGAACCGGATCCGCTTCTCGACGGACCCGCCCCACGCGTCGGTGCGGAGGTTGGTGTTCCCGGCGAGGAACTGGTGGAGCAGGTGCCCGTTGGCGGAGTGCACCTCCACCCCGGCGAAGCCCGCCTCGACGGCGCTGCGGGCGGCGCTCGCGAAGTCGGCGATGGTGGAGCGGATGTCCTCCTCGCTCATCACGCGGGGTGTGACGCCCTCCCGCAGCCCGCCCGGGGTCCGCAGCGGCTCCGGGAAGCGCACGGCGGACGGCGCGAGCGGTACGTGCCCGCTGGTGTCGGGATGACCGACCCGGCCACCGTGCTGGAGCTGGAGGAACATCCGCCCGCCGGCGGCGCGCACGGCGCCGGTGACCCGGCGCCACCCGGCGATCTGTGCCGGGGTGTGGATGCCGGGGATGTACGGGTAGGTCTGCCCGACGGCGTTCGGGGTGGTGCCCTCGGCGATGATCAGGCCGGCCGAGGCGCGCTGCGCGTAGTGGGTGGCCATGAGCTCGCCGGGCACCCCGTCGGCTCCGGCGCGATTGCGGGTCAGCGGGGCCATCACCAGGCGGCTGGGCAGCTCCAGGCCGCCGAGGCGGGCGGATTCGAAGAGGCGGGATGCGGCGGGGGACTGCGGTGTCTGCGTCATGCCGGTACCGTAAAACCTGACACCAATGTCAGATTCAAGGCCGAACACCCCGGAGGTGGCCGTGCGGATCGGTGAACTGGCGGCGCGCACCGGGGTCGGTGAGCGTTCGCTGCGCTACTACGAGCAGCAGGGCCTCCTGGCGTCCGACCGGACGCCCGGCGGGCACCGGGACTTCCCGGAGCGGGCCGTCGACCGGGTCATCCGGATCCAGGAGCTCTACGCGGCCGGACTGAACAGCTCCAGGATCAGGCAGATCCTGCCCTGCATGCGCGACGAGGACGGCGGCCCGTCGGTGCGCGCCACCCCGGCCCTGGTGGCCGAACTGGCCACCGAGCGGGACCGGATCGACCGGATGATCGGCGACCTCGTCCGCTCCCGCGAGGTCCTGGACGAGGTCATCGCGGCGGCCTCGGGCCGGCCGTCCTAGGGGTGTCCCCCTAGCGGTACCGCTTGAGCTCGCGGTGCGCCAGCGAGCGCTGGTGCACCTCGTCCGGGCCGTCCGCCAGCCGCAGCGTCCGCGCCGCCGCCCACAGTTCGGCGAGCGGGAAGTCCTGGCTCACACCGCCCGCGCCGTGCAGCTGCACCGCCTGGTCCAGGATCCCCACGACCGCGCGCGGGGTGGCGATCTTGATGGCCTGGATCTCGGTGTGCGCGCCCCGGTTGCCGACCGTGTCCATCAGCCAGGCCGTCTTCAGCACCAGCAGCCGCAGCTGCTCGATGGTGACCCGGGCGTCGGCGATCCAGTTCTGTACGACGCCCTGCGCGGCCAGCTCCTTCCCGAAGGCCGTACGTCCCACCGCGCGCCGGCACATCAGCTCGACGGCCCGCTCCGCCATCCCGATCAGCCGCATGCAGTGGTGGATCCGGCCCGGGCCGAGCCGGGCCTGGGCGATGGCGAAGCCGGAGCCCTCCCCGCCGATCAGGTTCCCCGCCGGGACCCGGGCCCCGTCGAAGACCACCTCGGCGTGGCCTCCGTGGTCGTGGTCCGCGTACCCGTACACCGTCATCGCCCGGCGCACCTCCACGCCCGGGGTGTCGCGGGGGACCAGGACCATCGACTGCCGACGGCGCGGATCGGCGCCCTCCGGGTCGGTCTTGCCCATCACGATGAAGACCTTGCAGTCCGGGTTCATCGCCCCCGAGATGTACCACTTGCGTCCCGTGACCACGTACGCGTCGCCGTCCCGCTCGATGCGCGTCTCGATGTTCGCCGCGTCAGAGGAGGCCACCTCGGGCTCGGTCATCGCGAAGGCGGAGCGGATCTCCCCGGCCAGCAGTGGCTCCAGCCACTGCTTCTTCTGCGCCTCGTCGCCGAACTGCGCGAGCAGCTCCATGTTCCCGGTGTCCGGGGCCGCGCAGTTGGTCGCCATCGGCGCCAGGTGCGGGCTGCGGCCGGTGATCTCGGCCAGCGGGGCGTACTGGAGGTTGGTCAGCCCCGCGCCGTACTCGGAACCGGGCAGGCTGTGCCGGTCCACGAAGAAGAGGTTCCACAGCCCCTGGCGGCGCGCCTCGGCCTTCAGTTCACCGAAGACGGCCGGGGTGTCCCAGGGCGAGGCCAGCCGTGCGCGCTGCCCGGCGGCGACGGCTTCCGCCGGGTAGACGTACTCCTCCATGAACGCGAGCAGACGCTCGCGGAGTTCCTCGGTCCGGGTGTCGAATGCGAAGTCCATGCGGTTCGGCTCCTCAGCCTTCCTGGAGGGTGGTCAGTCCGTGCTCGATGAAGACCGGGACCAGCTCGCCGATCCGGTCGAAGCCCGCGCCGACCGTCTGCCCGAGCGTGTACCGGTAGTGGATCCCCTCGAGGATCACGGCGAGCTTGAACCAGGCGAAGGCCGTGTACCAGGCGATCGGCCCGGTGTCCCGCCCCGAGCGGGCGGCGTACCGCTCGACCAGCTCGGCGGGCGCCGGATGGCCCGGCGCCCCGCTCGTCGTGCTGACCGGGGAATCGGCCAGGCCCAGGTCGGAGCTGTACATCACCAGCAGGCCGAGGTCGGTCAGCGGGTCGCCCAGCGTGGACATCTCCCAGTCCAGCACCGCCCGGACCGTGTCGTCCGGCCCGCCGATCAGGACGTTGTCCAGCCGGAAGTCCCCGTGCACCACGGTCGGCGCGGGGGAGTGGGGCAGTGCCCGCCCCAGCGCCCCGTGCAGTTCGTCGATCCCGGCGAGCTCCCGGCCCCGGGATGCCGCGAGCTGCTTGCCCCAGCGGCGCAGCTGCCGGTCCAGGAACCCCTCGGGGCGGCCGAAGCCGCCCAGGCCCACCGCCTCCGGGTCCACCGCGTGCAGGTCGACCAGGGTGTCCACCAGGCCCAGCACCGCCCGCCGGGTGCGCTCGGGGCCGAGCTCCGCGAGCTGCCCGGCGGTCCGGTACGGGACCCCGTCCACGTGCTCCATGACGTAGAACGGCGCCCCCAGCACCTCCTCGTCCTCGCACAGCAGCAGCGGCTCGGGCACCGGTACGGCCGTCCCGTGCAGGGCCGAGATCACCCGGTGCTCGCGCCGCATGTCGTGCGCGGTGGCCAGGACGTGTCCCAGCGGCGGGCGCCGCACCACCCAGCGGGAGGTGCCGTCGGTGACCGCGTACGTCAGGTTCGACCGGCCCCCCTCGATCAGCCGGCCGCTCAGCGGCCCCGCCGTGAGCCCGGGCCGCGCGGCGTCGAGATGGCCGCGCAGCCTCCGCAGATCGAGGCCTCGGGGATCGGCTGGGGTCATGGGGCGCGCCTCCGTACGAAGTCGACGACGGGATTCTCGGTCCGGGAGCCATCATGCCGACCAGTCGGTATGCCGTCCATAGGGGTGGCCGAAAGAACTCCCTCCGGCCGGCCTCTCTCAGCTCACGCGTGGCACAGGATCGGAGTCCCGCCGTTCATCACCGTCATGTCCCTCAGCACCGCCATGATGTCCAGCGGCGCCCCCTCCGGCTCCCCGGCCAGCTCGGCGTAGGCCCGGTGCAGGTTCGCCACCAGCCGCTCGCTCTCCCGCCAGGCCGCGAACTCGCCCAGGTCCGCGCTGCGGGCCGCCTCCAGCGGGGTGAGGCCCTTCCCCCGGCCCTCCCGGGCCAGTTCGGCCACGTACCGCAGGTAGCGCCCGGTCGCGTCGTAGGCCGAGGCGTCGGTCAGCGGCCCGTGACCCGGTACGACGGTCTCCGCGCCCAGCGAGCGCAGCAGCTCCAGCGCCCGCAGCGACCCGGCGAGGGAGCCCATCGCCAGGAACGGGGTGCCGCCGGCGAAGACCAGGTCGCCGGTGAACACCACGCGCTGCCGGGGCAGCCACACGACCGAGTCCCCGGTGGTGTGGGCCACGCCCGGGTGGATCACCCGCACCTCGGTGTCGCCGACGTGCAGCGTCAGCCGGTCGGCGTACGTGAGGTCCGGCGCGGTGATCTCTATCGCCCCGAAGTCGGTCGCGGGCCAGATCAGCTCCAGCTGGTGCCCGGCGGCGAGCTGCTCGGCGCGCGCGTTGTCGTGGCCGACGATCAGGGCCTCGGGGGCGAAGGCGGCGTTGCCGTAGGTGTGGTCGCCGTGGTGGTGGGTGTTGACCACGGTCCGGGGCAGCGGCGCCCCGGAGGCCACGACGGCCTCGCGCAGGGCCAGCGCGCGCCGCTCGGTGGCGGCGGTGTCGACGAGCAGGGTCCGCCCGCCGTCGCTGATCCAGCCGGCGTTGTTCAGGCACCAGCCCCCGTCGGGCTGGACGTAGGCGTACACCCCGGCCGCGGGCTGGACGACGTACGGCTCTTCGACGGTCATGGACGCTCTCCCCGGGTCGCTGTGACAGGCGGTCAGCATCCTGTCAGCCGGGGTTCCGGCCGGGGAGAGCGGGGGCGGGTCCGGTGACGCCCGGGGCCGTCAGTGGTCGTCGTAGTGGCCGTCGTGCCGGGCGTGCCGGTGGCCGTCGTGCAGGTAGTCGAGGTGGTCGCCGTGCGGGACCGCGTCGTGCCCGCAGCCCTCGCCGTGCCGGTGGTCGTGCTCCTCGTGCGGGGCGTGCTCGGAGGTCTCGCACTCGTCCCAGTGCCCCGAGTGCTGCCGGTGCAGGTGGCCGTCGTGCGCGTAGTCCAGGTGGTCACCGTGTTCGACCGCCGTGTGCCCGCAGCCGGGGCCGTGCTCGTGCGTGTGCGTGGGGTGTTCCTGGTGCAGGGTCGTCATGCGGCCGAGGCTAGACCGAAACGCCCCGGAACACCCGTTGTGTCCCCGTGGCGCGGCACTGTCGGGACGATCGGACGAGCGGCTCAGACGATGACCGCCATCGCGAACACCGCCAGGCCCACCGAACACAGCACCGCCCCCAGCGCCACCCGGGGCGAGAGCCCCGGCGGCCGGGCCCCGGCCAGCTCCCGCACCCGCCGGTGGGCCACCCACAGGAAGGCCACCCAGATCAGCGCGATCACCGCCGTCCCGGCCACCTCCACCCGCGAGCCGCTCCCGTGCAGGGCCTGCCGCAGCGCCAGCACCGCCGTGACCGAGCAGGCCAGGGTCGTGCGCCGCCACGCCAGCCGCGTCCGCTCGGGCTGGAGTCCCGCGTCGCGGGCCGCCGTACCGGGACGGGTCACCGCCCGGCCGTCCAGCCCAGCAGCACGACCACCACCATCACCGCGGCCACCAGCCCCACGCCCAGGCTCAGCACCACCGGGAACCGCGACACCGGCAGGTCCTCGCCCCGCCGCATGGCCCGCTCGCACCGCACCCAGTGGTTCACGGCCCGCAGCGCGCACGCCGCCCCCACCGCCAGCAGCGCGAAGGCCATCCCGACCCGCACCCCCCACCGCAGGTCCGGCAGGAACTGGTCCACCGCGAACCCGCCGCCCACCAGCGCCAGCGCGGTCCGTATCCAGGCGAGGAAGGTCCGCTCGTTGGCGAGGGAGAAGCGGTAGTCCGGCGTCTCGCCCTCGTCCCGCACCCGCTCCGGTGCGAACCAGAGCCGCACGTCCTTGACGAAGTCGATCACATGGCCAATTTACGTCCCCGTCACGGACCCGGCGCGGGCTGGGTCCCGCCCTCCCGGAAGGCGCGCAGCCGCCGGTACGCCTCCAGCCCGTCCGGCACCCACGCCCACTCCCCGCCCGCGATCCGCCGGTCCAGCTCCTCCTGCGGCAGCCAGGTGTGCCAGTCCACCTCCGAGGCCTGCGGGGCCACCGGCAGGGTGCACCGCACCTCGTGCACGTACGACCACCAGCCGCCGCCCGGCCCCTCGTACAGGAACTTGAACAGCGGTTCCGGCCGCGCGAGCCCGCTCACCCCGAGCTCCTCCCCGGCCTCCCGCAGCGCGGCGTCCGCGTACTCCTCCCCGGCGCCCAGCACCCCGCCCACGAACATGTCGTAGTGCGAGGGGAAGACCAGCTTCGACGCGGTCCGGCGGTGGACGAAGACCCGCCCCCGCGCGTCCCTGGCCAGGACGAACGCGCACCGGTGGAGCAGCCCCCGGCGGTACACCTCGCCCCTGGGCGCCCGCCCGACGACCCGGTCGTCCCGGTCCACCACGTCCAGTACCTCGTCAGCGGGATCCATGGACTCATCCAACCACCGCTGTTGACTGGTTACCGCTCCGTAGCCAAGGATCTGCCCCACCACCGACCGACCGGAGGACCGGCAGGCATGACGTACGACGCTGACGTGATCGTGATCGGAGCGGGCCTCGCGGGCCTCGTGGCCACCGCCGAGCTCGTCGACGCGGGCCGCAGGGTGATCCTCCTCGACCAGGAGCCGGAGCAGTCGATCGGCGGCCAGGCGCACTGGTCCTTCGGCGGGCTGTTCTTCGTGGACTCGCCCGAGCAGCGCCGCATGCGCATCAAGGACAGCCGTGAGCTCGCCCTCCAGGACTGGCTGGGTACCGCCGGGTTCAACCGGGAGGAGGACGCCTGGCCGCGCCGCTGGGCCGAGGCGTACGTGGACTTCGCGGCCGGCGAGAAGCGGCACTGGCTGCACTCCCGCGGGGTGCGCTTCTTCCCGGTGGTCGGCTGGGCCGAACGGGGCGGCTACGACGCCAACGGTCACGGCAACTCCGTGCCCCGCTTCCACATCACCTGGGGCACCGGCCCCGGCCTGCTGGAGCCCTTCGTGCGGCGGGTCCGTGCCGGGGCGGCCCGCGGACTGGTCCGGTTCGCCTTCCGCCACCGGGTCACCGGGCTGTCGGCCACCGCCGGCGCCGTGGACACCGTCACCGGCGAGGTCCTGGCCCCCTCGGACGCCGTACGCGGCACCGCGAGCAGCCGCGAGGCGGCCGGCGCGTTCAGCCTGCGGGCCCAGGCGGTGATCGTGACCAGCGGCGGCATCGGCGGCAACCACGACCTCGTGCGCGCGCAGTGGCCCGCGCGGCTCGGCACCCCGCCCGCGCGGATGCTCTCCGGGGTCCCCGCGCACGTGGACGGCCTGATGCTGGGCATCACCGAGGCCGCCGGGGCCAGCCACATCAACAAGGACCGGATGTGGCACTACACCGAGGGCATCGAGAACTGGAACCCCATCTGGGCCCGGCACGGCATCCGCATCCTGCCCGGCCCCTCCTCGCTGTGGCTCGACGCCACCGGCAAGCGGCTGCCCGTACCGCTCTTCCCCGGCTTCGACACCCTCGGCACCCTCGACCACATCATGCGGACGGGCCACGACCACACCTGGTTCGTGCTCAACCAGCGCATCATCGGCAAGGAGTTCGGCCTCTCCGGCTCCGAGCAGAACCCGGACCTGACGGGGAAGTCCGTCCGCGAGGTGATCAACCGGGCCCGGCAGGCCGTCCCCGGACCGGTCAAGGCCTTCATGGACCACGGTGCGGACTTCATCGTCGAGCGGGACCTGTCGGCGATGGTCCGCCGGATGAACGAGCTCACCAAGGAGGACCTGCTCGACGAGGCCGCCGTCCGGCGCGAGATCACCGCCCGCGACCGGGAGATCGCCAACCCCTTCACCAAGGACCTCCAGGTGACGGCCATCCACGGCGCGCGCAGGTACCTCGGCGACAAGCTGATCCGCACCGCCGCCCCGCACCGCATCCTGGACCCCGCGGCGGGCCCGCTGATCGCCGTCCGGCTCTCGGTCCTCACCCGCAAGTCCCTGGGCGGCCTGGAGACCGACCTGTCCTCCCGCGTCCTGACCCCCTCCGGCGACCCCCTGCCCGGCGTCTACGCGGCCGGCGAGGCCGCCGGCTTCGGCGGCGGAGGCGTCCACGGCTACCGCGCGCTGGAGGGCACCTTCCTGGGCGGCTGCGTCTTCTCGGGCCGCGCCGCGGGCCGCGCGGCGGCCCGGGCGGTGGGCTAGGGGGTCCGGCCGTCCGGCCGGACGATCCTGAAGCGCTCGGCCACCACGAGGGTGTCGTCGTCCACCGTGAAGGCCGGATCGCCCATCTCCGCCCGCAGTGGCTCGCTGTGCCAGAACCCCTCGTGCGCGGAGCGCCATTCGGCCACCGAGGCGAAACCCTCGCCCTCGTCCAGCGCGTGCCGCAGATCGACCTCGGCCAGCCGCAGCACCCGTACGTCCGTCACCTCCAGGACGGCCAGCGGACGCTCCCCGGAGTCCACGAGAGCCATGAGCTCCCCCGCCCGGGGGAGCGGCTCGCCCGCGGCCCCGTACCACTCCATCAGGCCCGTCGTCGCGGTCTTGGCGCCGCTCAGCACGGCGGCCACCAGCCGGTCGCGCTGCTCTCCGGGGAAGCCCAGCTCGAAGGGGCGAAGATCGTCGTAGCTCGTCATGCGCCCACCCTACGGACCGTCCCCGCAGGTCACACCCGAGTTTCGAACCGTCACTTGCGTCCCAACTCGCCCCTTCTGCTCACCAGTTGAAACGCGCCACCCAGTGGACCGGACCTTGACGCGGAGCTGTGCCTACCGGTTTGCTGTGCGTGATCATCCGGATTGACCACCGGCACGATCAAGCCGCGCTGCCGGCACCCCTGCGTACCACCCGAACCGACCGCCCCACCCGTGCCCCCGTGCGTGCACCCGCGCGCACGCAGTCCACCCGCGCCCGCGTCCTGGAGGGAACCCGCGGATGTCCCCGCCTCCGCCGCCCCTCGGCCGCGCCCGCAAGCGGGACGCCCAGCTCTTCGACCCCGCCCTGTGCGACACCGAGCTCGTCGGCGTCCGGAGCCAGTTCACCCAGGGCCGCTGGGCCAAGGCCCGTGCCCTCCTCGTCGCCACCGGCGACGACTGGGACCGCCGTGGCCACCGCCTCGTCGTCCTCGCCGAGACCCCGGCCGCCACCGCCTGGGCCGGTGAATGGCTGCTCGCCGAACCCGACAGCGCCGACGCCGCCACCCTCCTCGCCTGCGCCGCCGTCTTCACCGCCCTGCGCGGCAAGGGCAGCCCCGAGGCCGCCGACGAGGCCTGCCGCCGCGCCGCCGCGCTGCTCCCCGCCGACCCCACCCCCTGGCTCGGCCTCCTCATGCTCGCCCGCGCCTACGGCACCGAGGAGGAGTTCAGCCGCCACTTCGACCAGGTCCGGGCCCGCCACCGCGAGCACCACCACGCCCACCACCTCATGGTCGCCAGGCTCGCCGAACGCGCCCCCGCCTCCGGCCACGACCCGCTCCACGAGGTCTACGACTTCGCCGCCTGGGCCGCCGAGGAGTCCCCGGCCGACTCCCCGCTCGCCGTACTGCCCGTGATCGCCCACGCCGAGCGCTTCCGCGTCCTCGCCGCCGCCCGGGGCAGCGCCACCGCCGCTGCCGCCGCCGAGCACTGGACCGGCCGCCGCGCCCGCCAGGTGCTGCGCTCCGCGTTCGACTGGTGGCTGGAGTGGGAGCGCGAGGACCACCCCCGCAACCGGGTCGACCTCAACTTCCTCGCCCACGCCAAGCTCTGCGAAGGCCGCCCCGCCGAAGCGGCCGCCCTCTTCCACCGCATCGGCAGCCATGCCACCCGCGCCCCCTGGTCCTACCCGGACCGCGATCCGCACAAGGCCTTCCTCGCCGCGCGCAGTGCCGCGCTCGGCACCGCTTGACCAGTCACCCCCGAAAGGACCCTGCCATGCCGACGGGCAGATCCACCACGCTCCCAGCCGACTCCGCGGCCGAGATCCGCACGTACAAGGGCCAGGACCGCGCCCTGCGTGCCGACCGGCTCGGTACCGCCGGACTGCTGCTCTCCGTCCTCGCCGCCAGCGCGCCCCTGATGGTCGTCGCAGGTGTCATGCCCACGATCTTCGGGGTCATGGGCATCGTCGGCCAGCCGCTGCTCTTCGTCATCCTCGGCGTCGTCCTCGCCCTGTTCGGCATCGGCTACGCCGAGATGAGCCGGCACGTCCACAACGCCGGCGCCTTCTACGCCTACATCGCCCGCGGCCTCGGGCCCACCGCCGGAGCCTCCGCCTCCCTCGTCGCCCTCGTCGCCTACAGCGCCATGCAGGTCGGCGTCTACGGCATCCTCGGCTTCGAGATATCCGGCCTCTTCGCCACCTACCTCGACACCCAGGTCGCCTGGTGGATCCCGGCCCTGATCGCGGTCGCCGCCACCGGCGCGCTCGGCTGGCTCAAGATCGACCTGAACGCCAAGGTGCTCGGTGTCCTGCTCCTCATCGAGTGCGCCCTCGTCGTCGTCTTCGACGTCGCCGCCCTCGGCAAGCCCGGCCCCGAGGGCCTCTCCCTGGGCGCCTTCGACCCCGCCACCCTCGGCGGTGCCGGCCTCGGTACCGCGCTGTGCTTCTGCATCGCCGCCTTCGTCGGCTTCGAGCAGTCCCCGGTCTACGCCGAGGAGACCAGCAAGCCGCACATCGTCGTCTCCCGCGTGATGTTCCTCGCCATCGGCTTCGTCGCCCTCTTCTTCGCCCTCAGCGCCTGGGCCCTCTCGGTCGCCACCGGTCCCGCCGGGATCGTGAAGGCCTCCGCGGAGGCCGGCCCCGGCCTGCTCTTCGAGCTCACCCAGAGCCGCCTCGGCGACGCCTTCACCGACGTGCTGCACGTGCTCTTCGTGACCGGCATGTTCGCGGCCATGCTCAGCTTCCACAACGTCGTCGCCCGCTACGCCTTCGCGATGGGCCGCGAGGGCCTGCTGCCCGCCCGCTTCGGCCGCACCAACCCGGGCACCGGCGCCCCCGCCACCGGCTCCCTCCTGCAGACCGTCGTCGCCGCCGTGGTCGTCCTCGTCTTCGCCGTCACCGACTCCATGCCGACCGGCGACCCCACCGCCCCCGTCCTGCACCTGTTCACCTGGATGGGCAGCGTCGGCGCCCTCGGCGTGACCGCCCTGATGGCCGCGGCCTCCTTCGCCGTCATCGCCTTCTTCGTCCGCCGCGGCACCGCCGGCGCCCAGATCTGGCGCCTGGTCGCCGCGGGCCTGGCCGGTCTCGCCCTGGTCGGCATCGTCGTCTACACCGTCAAGGACTTCGCCCTCCTGGTCGGCGCCGAGCAGGGCTCCGCGCTGAGCTGGGCCCTGCCCGCGATCATCGCCGTCGCCGCCCTGGGCGGTCTGGTCCACGGGCTGCTGCTGAAGTCCCGCCGCCCCGAGGTCCACGCCCGGATCGGTCTTGGGAACGAGGCTTTCCGCCTCGACCAGGCCGCGGAGGCCGCACCGGGCGCCTGAGGGCCCGCAGCCTCGTATTCGTACCCCTGGGAAGCCCCCGGAGACCGTTTCCATGGTCGCCGGGGGCTTCCGCGCTCGGTGGCCGATTTTGGCGGGTTGCCGAGCCACGTGGTCTCCTATGGCGACAAAATCACCGGTACCGCGATACGGGGGACACCACCCAGCTCCCCCGCGCGCGGCTGCCGGACCTGCCTGACCGAACCACGAAGGCGAAGTCCTACATGAGTGATCGCACCTTGACCGAGGCCCCCGCCACGGCGTCCCACCGCCCTGTCGACGCCGGTGACGAGGGCTACAGCAAGGACCTCAAGTCCCGCCACATCAACATGATCGCCATCGGCGGGGCGATAGGCACCGGCCTGTTCCTCGGCGCCGGAGGCCGCCTCGCGGGCGCCGGCCCCTCCCTGGCCATCGCCTACGCGGTGTGCGGCGTCTTCGCCTTCTTCGTGGTCCGCGCCCTCGGCGAGCTCGTCCTCTACCGCCCGTCGTCCGGCGCGTTCGTCTCGTACGCGCGCGAGTTCATGGGGGAGAAGGGCGCCTACACGGCCGGCTGGCTGTACTTCCTCAACTGGTCCACCACCACCGTGGCCGACATCACGGCGGCCGCGACCTACGCCCACTTCTGGTCGATGTTCACGGACGTCCCCCAGTGGGTGCTGGCCTTCATCGCCCTGGCCGTCGTCCTCACCGCGAACCTGATCTCGGTGAAGTACTTCGGCGAGATGGAGTTCTGGTTCTCCCTGGTCAAGGTCGCCGCCCTGGTGGTCTTCCTGATCGTCGGCATCTACCTCGTCGCCACCAGCCACGACATCGGCGGCAGCACCCCGGGCCTCGCCAACATCACCGACCACGGCGGCATCTTCCCGTCCGGCGTCCTGCCGATGCTCCTGGTGGTCCAGGGCGTGGTGTTCGCGTACGCCTCCGTCGAGCTGTGCGGCGTCGCCGCCGGCGAGACCGAGAACCCCGAGAAGATCATGCCGAAGGCCATCAACTCGATCATGTGGCGCGTGGGCCTCTTCTACGTCGGCTCCGTGGTCCTGCTGGCCCTGCTGCTCCCGTACACCGCGTACTCGGCCGACCAGAGCCCCTTCGTCACGGTCTTCGACAAGCTCGGCGTCCCCGGCGCCGCCGGCGTCATGAACCTGGTCGTCCTGACCGCCGCCCTGTCCAGCCTGAACTCCGGCCTCTACTCCACCGGCCGGATCCTGCGCTCGATGGCCATGTCGGGCTCCGCCCCCAAGTTCACCGGCGTCATGAACAAGGGCAAGGTCCCCTACGGCGGCGTGCTCTTCACCGCCGCCTTCGGCGTCGCGGGCGTCGGCCTGAACTACTGGATGCCCGGCGAGGCCTTCGAGATCGTCCTCAACCTCGCCTCCATCGGCATCCTCGGCACCTGGGCCATGGTCATGCTCTGCTCGCTGTTCTTCTGGCGCCGCGCGAAGAACGGCCTGGTCGAGCGTCCGTCCTACCGCCTGCCCTGGGCCCCGTACACCCAGATCGTGACCCTGGTCTTCCTGGTCGCGGTCCTGGTCCTGATGTGGAGCGACGGCGGCGTCGGCCGCACCACGGTCATGTTCCTCCCGGCGATCGCCGCCGCCCTCGTCGGTGGCTGGTTCCTGGTCCGCCGCCGTGTGGCCGAGCTCGCGGCCGCCAACGGCTGACCGGGTAGGCCCGTACGCGAGGGGCCCGGGGGGGGGGGGGGGGGGGGGGGGGGGGGGGGGGGGGGGGGGGGAGGGTTGGGGGGGGGGGGGGGGGGAGGGGGGGAGGGGGGGGGGGGGGGGGGTGGGGGGGTGGGGGGGGGGGGGGGGGGGGAGACAGACTTATC
>NZ_JBVJWV010000018.1:122514-144806 GCF_055602105.1 Streptomyces sp. NPDC037421 | reverse complement strand
GGAGAGGCGTTACCCACCCCCCCCACTGAGCACACTCGACGGGACCCCTGGGCTCCCCCCCCCCCCGTACTGGGGACTCTTCCCCCCCCCCCCCCCCACCCCAACCCACCCCCCCCCCCCCCCCCCCCCCCCCCCGACCGCCGTCCCCGGCGGGCTGTTCGGCAACCCCGGCGGCGACCGCAGTCCCGTACTCGGCCTCTCCCTCCAGCCGGAGTACGGCGGGCGCTCGGACTTCTACACCGTCGGCAACGACATGGGCCTCTTCACGGTGCGCTACCGAGCGCTGAGCCCGCTGCTCCCGCAGGGCTGCGTCATCGGTGCGGGCGACGCCCCCATCGAGATCCGGCTGAAGCGCGTCGGCAAGTCCGAGTGGATCTCGAAGAACCCGCCGGTGATCAAGTTCGCCGCCGCCGACGACTCCTTCTCCGTGCCGGCCGCCGAAGGCTGCGGACCGCTCGGGAGGGTCGTGAACGACAAGCTCGGACTGCCCGCGAAGACCGGCAACTCGATCACCCTGTCCGCGCTGTACACCTTCAAGACGTACGACCAACTGCCCCCGCGTTGACGCGGCTCCGGCCCGGAACACCGGCCCGCGGGAAAGCGCGAGCCGGTGGGTCCGTACGTTTCTGTTGATACGCAGTACCGAGGGAAAGCACCTTGCCCAACCCACCCAGCCCTCCCCGCCGAGGCCGCCTCACTCGCAGGGGTGAACAAGTCCAACTCGACTGGAATCCGGACCGGTTGCCGGGCACATGCTCGCCCCGACAACCCCAGACATGAAGCGGCCCCCGCCGGGACGGCAATCCCGGGCGAGGGCCTGACCAAGTAGGAAGTAGACGCTTCCCGATGGCTCTCCAGCACCCTAGCGTGCGCATGCGCGCGGCGTACGGCGTTCATCACTCCAACGTCCGTCACACGTCCCGGTACACCGTCGTCGGGAACCACCTGCTCCAGAACCCGGCGCTCTCGCTGACCGCCCGGGGCCTGGGCGCGTACATCCAGTCACTGCCTCCAGGGACGCCGATCAGCATCAAGGAGCTGGTCAAGCGGGTACCGGAGGGGGAGATCCGGATCGCGGCGGCCCTGCGCGAGCTGGAGGCCCACGGCTAACTGAAGCGCTTCCGGGAACAGCTGCCGGACGGGCGGATCGTCACCCGTACGGTGTCCTACAACCACCCCAAGGCCGCCGCCACGGCCCACGCCGAGCGGCCGCCGGCCAAGGCCCCGAGCCGGAGCCCGCCCCGGAACCGGAGCCCGAGCCAGAGCCCGCACCGGCCCCCGCGCCGGAACCCGGACCCATCGCGGAGCCGGAGCCGGAAGCCGAGACCCCGCCCGCCGCTCCGCCGGTGGACGAGGAGCCCTCGCCCGCCCGGCGGGCGGCCGCCGCCCTGCTCGCCGGGCTGCGCCGGACGGACCACCGGCTGCTGCTCGGCCAACTGGACATCGACCGGCTCGCCGGCGGCGTCGAGGTCTGGATGCGGCGCGGCGCGACCAAGGAGGCGATCATCTCCGTGCTGACGGCGAACGTCCCCCACCCGGTCCCCCACCCGGTCCGCAACCCGGGCGGGCTGATCGCCCACCGCCTCAGCGCCCAGGAACCCCCGGCGCTGGCCCCCGCGTTCCGCAAGGCGGCCTACGTCCCGCCCGACCCCTTCCAGACCTGCGACAAGTGCGACCTGGCCTTCCGCAGCCCCACCCCGGGCACCTGCGGCTCCTGCACGGAAGGGGTCACGGCCGGAACGGCCGCATGGCCCCCGCCCTCCGGGCGGCTGGACCGACCCCGCCCGCACCTGCCGGTGTACCGAGCGGAATTGGGTACGGATACTCACGACACCCCGCCCGTCCGGGCCGACCCTGGAGGCACACCACGCCCCAGGGAGCACCGATGAACAAGCGCACGCTGATACGCCTGACCTTCGCCAATCCCGCCTCGGCGGTCTACCTCACCCTCGTCGCGGGCGCCATCGCGGTCGCGACGGGCGTCTCCCTCTTCGGGCAGGACCCGGGCTTCATCTGGATGTGGCCCACCCTCTTCACCGCTCCCTCCTCCTTCGCCACGATGTCCGTCGGCATGCTGGTCTGGGGTGCGTCGAAGCCTCCCCTCTGGTTCTCCGCCGGCGTGCTGGTCGCCTGCGCCCTCGTGCAGTCCGCGGCCCTCGGCGCCGCCTGGGAAGCCGTCCGCCGCGGTCGCCACCGCCCCCTCCCCGGCCCCCAGCACGGCTGACCGGAGGAATCCGCCTCCCCCGGGCGGGGGGACGCAAACGGGCGAGTGATCGATTCTGCGGTGAATCGGCTGCGGCAACCGGGTGATCAGGAGTGTCCTCGGCTGGTGGGCGCGAGCGGGCGGGCGCTATCCCTGCACGCATGATCAAGAACATCGCCGCCGCCGCGGCGCTCGCTCTCAGCACCGCCCTGTTCACCAGCACCCCCGCCGAGGCCGCGCCGGGCTCCTTCCCGCTCCCGCCCTTCGGCCATCCCGTCGTCCACACCGTCACCCCGGCCCCGGCCGTCTGGGACGCCCCGCTGGTGCTCCACCCCGCGTACCACCCCGCCTTCCACCCCGCGTACGCCGTCCACGCGCTGCGCTGACCCCCGCACGCCCGTGCCCCCGCCGTGTTGACCGGCGGGGGCACGGGTAAAGACGGCCTAGCCGAAGCTCGGCATCTCGCCGACCGTCGTCGTCAGGTCGATCACCGCGAACGCCGCGCCCTGCGGGTCGGTGACCGCCGCGAAGCGGCCGAAGGGGCTGTCCATCGGGCCGAAGTGCAGCTTCCCGCCGTGCTTCCTGGTCTTGGCGACCGCCTCGTCGCAGTCCGGCACCGCGAAGTAGACCTGTACGTAGGACGGGATCTCCGGCGGGAACTCGTCGCCCATCTTCATCCGGCCCAGCACCGGGTTCTGCGGACCGCCGACGCTGAAGACCTTGAAGTCCATCCCGGCCGCCTCCGGATCGTCACCGGCGTCCATCTGCTGGGACTCGTACGGGAAGACCTCCGACAGGAAGCCGTCCGCCTTGTCCGGCTCGCGGGTGAACACCTCCGCCCAGGCGTACGCACCGGACTCGCCGAGCTTCTCGAAACCCTTGTGCTCGCCGGGCTGCCAGACGCCGAAGACCGCGCCGCTCGGCTCCTTGGCGATCGCCATCGTCCCGAAGGTCCCGACCTGCATCGGCTCCATCATCAGCGTGCCGCCCGCCGCCTTGATCTTCCCGGCGGTGGCGGCGGCATCCGACGAGGCGAAGTAGAGACACCACTGTGAAGGGGCGTCACCGCCCGGCATCGGCGGCACCACCGCCGCGACCGCCTTGCCGTCGGAATAGGCCTGCGTGTAGTTGCCGTACTCGCTGCTGGCCTCGCCGAAGGTCCAGCCCAGCACGTCGCCGTAGAACTCCTTGGCGCCCTCCACGTCGGTGAACATCGCGTCCACCCAGCACGGGGCGCCTTCCGGGAACTCAGCCATGGTCGATCGACTCCTGTGTCGTGTGTCGTCCGTACGCGTGCTCGTCCTGTCGCTCCCACGCTAGGCGGGGGGTCCGACAATCGCGCGCCGACCGGGCGCCGGGGCCCCCGCTGGGGGAGGCTGGTGGGCATGGACGACATCACCATCCGGCTCGCGCAGCAGCCCGAGGCCGACGCCCTGCTCGCGCGCAGCCCGCTGGCCGCGCTCACCGGCATGCTGCTCGACCAGCAGGTGCCGATGGAGTGGGCGTTCTCCGGGCCCTGGACCATCGCCCAGCGGCTCGGCACCGACGACCTCGACGCGCACGCCATCGCCGCCCACGACCCGGAGGCCTTCGCGGCGCTGCTGTCGCAGAAGCCCGCCGTGCACCGCTACCCGGGCTCGATGGCGAAGCGGATCCAGCAGCTCTGCGCGTACCTGGTGGAGCACTACGACGGCGACGCGTCCGCCGTGTGGGCCGACGCCGCGAGCGGCGCCGAGCTGCTGGCCCGGCTGAAGGCGCTGCCGGGCTTCGGGGAGCAGAAGGCGCAGATCTTCCTGGCCCTGCTGGGCAAGCGGTTCGGCGTCCGCCCCAAGGGCTGGCGCGAGGCCGCCGGCGGCTACGGCCTGGCGAACGTCCACCGCTCGGCGGCCGACATCACGGGCCCGGAGTCCCTGGCGAAGGTCCGCGAGTACAAGCAGGCGCAGAAGGCCGCCGCCAAGCGCTCCGCCGCCCCCTGATCCCGCCCCCTGATCCCGTCCGCTGCCGCCCGCCGCCCGCTCCGGCCGCAGGACCCGGCTCGCGGCCCAGCGGGCGGGCAGAGAAACGGAGTTGCACGGTCCAGGGGTACCCACCGGCAGGGAACGGGGCCTGGGCCCGTAGGGTCGGCTTCATGATCGAAAACCTCACCCGCGCGGCGGACGCCGAAGTCATCTCCGACGGCCCGGGCAGCTTCATCACGCTGCTCACCGACACCCCCGAGCTCACCTGCAACACCGCGTGCTTCGAGGTCGGCGCGGCCGGTGCCCCGGTGCACTTCCACACCAAGGCCACCGAGTTCTTCCACGTCACCGACGGCAGGCTCGACGTCCTCGTCGGCGACGAGATCCACACCCTCACCAAGGGCGACTTCATCAGCATCGCCCCCGGTGTGAAGCACGCCTTCGCCCCGGCCGCGGGCCACACCGCCGAGGTGTTCGTCGGCTTCACCCCCGGCATGGCCCGCTTCGACTACTACCGCCTCCTCGGACGGGTGCGCGCGGGCGAGGCCACCGTGCAGGACATCATCGACAGCCAGCCCACGTACGACAACCACTACGCCGAGAGCGACGCCTGGGCCGCCCGGCCGCGCAGCGCCGAGGCGTAGACCTCGTCGGCGTCGAGCCGCCGCAGTTCCTCCGCGATCAGTTCGGCAGTGCTGCGGATCTTGAGCGCGACCTTGCGGTCGGGCCAGCCGGGCAGCACCAGGGTGGCCAGCGACCCGGTGGGGCGGTCCACGACCACCTCGCCGGCGGAGGTCTCCAGCCGGACCCGGGTGATGAGCGGCCCGTCCGACGCCACCCGGGCCACCGGCACGCCCAGGCGGTCCTCCAGCCAGCGCGCCAGCAGCTCGGCGCTCGCGTTGTCGGCCTCGCTCTCCACCGCCGCGGCGGTCACCGGCAGCGGCTTCTGGTCGAACGCGCAGGCCAGCAGGGAGCGCCACGGCGTGAGCCGGGTCCAGGCGAGGTCGGTGTCACCGGGGGCGTACGAGGCCGCGCGCGCGTCCAGCACGCCGACCGGGTCGGGTGCCTCCTGCGAGTCGGTGATCCGGCGCTGCGCCAGCTCGCCCAGGTCGTCGCGGACGGGATCGGCGGGGGCGTCGGCCGGCCACCACGCCACCACCGGCGCGTCCGGCACCAGCAGCGGGAGCACCACCGAGCCGGCCTGGGCGGTGAGGTCGCCGTGCAGGCGCAGGATCACGATCTCCCCCGACCCGGCGTCCGAACCCACCCGCAGCTCGGCGTCGAGCCGGGTCTGGCGCCGCCGTTCCGGGCCGCGCGGGGTCCGCTTGATCACCGCGATGATCCGGCACGGGTGCTCCCGCGAGGCCTCGGAGGCCGCGCGCACGGCGTCGTAGGCGTTCTCCTCGTCGGTGACTATGACGAGGGTCAGCACCAGCCCCATGGTCGGGCTGCCAACGGCCCGGCGGGCGTCGAGCAACGCCCGGCCGATCTTGCTGGACGTGGTGTCGGTGAGTTCGGTCCGCATGCCCCCGAGTCTGTCAGCGCCCGCCGCAACGCCGACAGCCGGTTCGCTCGATTCCCTCTGGAGGGGGGACCTGGGCGTCCCGGCTCAGCGCCGCCGGCGCGCCGTCCCGAAGATCGACCGCGAGATCTCCCGCCCCAGCTGCGTCCCGATCGACCGTGCCAGGGAGCGGAACAGCCCGCTCCCCACGACCTGTTCGGCCAGTGAAGGTTCCGGTTTCGGGGCGGAGCGCCCGGCCTTCACCGCCTCCTTGGCCTGCTTCTCGGCCTCCGCCGCCGCGGCGGCCGCCTCCGCCTCGGCCTCCGCGGCCGCCTGTTCGGCGGTGATCTTCTCGTACGCGGACTCGCGGTCGACCGGCTCGGCGTAGCGCGGGTACAGCGGCGAGGACTTGACGGCCCGGTCCAGTGCTTCGGCGCCGACCGGCCCCATCAGCGACTGCGGTGCGCGCAGCCGGACGGCGGCGACCGGGGTCGGGGCGCCCTTCTCGCTGAGCACCGTGACGACGGCCTCGCCGGTGCCGAGCCCCGTGAGCGTCTCCTCCAGGTCGTACGCGGAGTTGGGGAAGGTCTTCACCGTGGCCTTGAGGGCCTTCGCGTCGTCGGGGGTGAAGGCGCGCAGGGCGTGCTGGACGCGGTTGCCGAGCTGGGCCAGCACGTCCGCCGGCACGTCCTTGGGGGTCTGGGTGACGAAGAAGACGCCGATCCCCTTGGAGCGGATCAGCCGGACGGTCTGGGTGATGGATTCCAGGAACGCCTTCGAAGCCCCGTTGAACAGCAGGTGTGCCTCGTCGAAGAAGAACACCAGCTTGGGCTGTTCCAGATCGCCGACTTCGGGAAGTCCTCCGTAGAGGTCGGCGAGCAGCCACATCAGAAATGTAGAGAAAAGCTGCGGTTTGTCCTGAACTGCCGGGAGTTCCAGTACGGAGACCACTCCGCGCCCGCCGGCGGCCGTCCGGAGCAATTCGCCCGTGTCGAATTCGGGCTCGCCGAAGAATTCCGCGGCGCCCTGCTGCTCGAATGCGGTCAGGGCGCGCAGGATCACGCCGGCCGTCACGGTGGAGAGCCCGCCGATTCCCTTGAGCTCGGGCTTTCCCTTGTCGGAGACGAGGAAGGCGACCACCGCCCGCAGGTCCTTGAGGTCGATCAGCTCCAGGCCCTTGGAGTCGGCGTAGTGGAAGATCAGGCCGAGGGACTGCTCCTGCGTCTGGTTCAGCTGGAGCACCTTGGACATCAGCACCGGCCCGAAGGCCGTCACGGTCGCGCGGACCGGGATCCCGGGGCCGATCCCGCCGAGGGAGTAGAACTCGGCGGGGCATCCCGTCGCCTCCCACTCCTGCCCGACCTCGCCGGCCCTGGCCGCGGTCTTCTCGTTCGCCGCGCCGGGGGCCGAGATGCCGGAGACGTCGCCCTTGATGTCGGCCAGGAAGACGGGCACGCCGTTCGCCGACAGCTGCTCGGCGATCAGCTGGAGGGTCTTGGTCTTGCCGGTGCCGGTGGCTCCGGCCACCAGCCCGTGCCGGTTGAGCATCGCCAGCGGGATCCGGATCTGCCGCTCGGGCAGGCACTTCCCGGCCCAGAGCAGGGCCCCGAGGTCGAGCGCGGGGCCGGTGAAGGCGTACCCGGCGGCGATCGCGTCGACGGCGGGATCAGGAGCCCCGGGCGGTTCGGGCGAGCCGGCCGGAACGGCCGGGTCGGTGCTCTGGCTCATGCATCCCTCCCGGAATAGCCCTGTCTGCCACTTTTGCACCGTCGGCGCGAGGCTGCGCCCGGAGGCACCGGCCCGGTAGGCTTTCCGTGTGATCTTCAAGCGCATCGGAAACGGGCGGCCGTACCCCGACCACGGCCGGGAGAGCGTCCGGCAGTGGGCGGACGTCGCGCCGCGCCCGGTACGGCTCGACCAGCTCGTGACGACCAAGGGGCAGCTGGACCTCGAAACCCTGCTCGCGGAGGACTCCACCTTCTACGGGGACCTCTTCGCCCACGTCGTGAAGTGGCGGGGCGACCTCTACCTGGAGGACGGGCTGCACCGCGCCGTGCGCGCGGCCCTCCAGCAGCGCCAGGTCCTGCACGCGCGCGTCCTCGAGATGGACTGATTGCGCCTTTCGGGTCTGCCTTACCCGATCAACAGATCATTTAGTAGGCATCGTTCCGGTACGGCACTACGCTGCGCCCATGAGCATGCTCACTCCCCCCGGCATGGGCGGAAAGTACCGCGTAACGGGAGCTGCCTACCCCCGTATGAGCCGCCCCCGGCGGCGTCGGAAGATCGTCCTCGCCCTGCTCGGATCCGTCCTGGCCCTGGCCCTGCTCGGCTACGGGGCGCTGCAGCTCATCGACGTGTTCGGCGGCGACGACAGCGGCAAGCGCAACACGGCGGCGGCCGACGGGAACTGCCCGACGGCCTCCGCCAGACCCGCTAACGCCGTGAAGCCCGCCACCGCGCCGGACGCGGGCCCCGCCGCCTCCAAGGCCCCCGCGGTCGCCCTTCCGCAGCCCGGCCAGATCACCGTCAACGTCTACAACGCCACCCCGCGCGCGGGCCTGGCCAAGGCCGTCGGCGACGAGCTGAAGAAGCGCGGCTTCGCCATCGGCCACGTCGGCAACGCCCCCGCCGACTTCGACAAGAAGGTCCCCGGCCCCGGGATACTGCTCGGCTCCCCGCGCACCGACAAGGCCGCCTACTCCGTCCTCGGCACCCAGCTCGCCGGGGTCACCACCCAGACCGACGCCCGCGAGGGCACGGACATCGACCTGATCCTCGGCGACTCCTTCAAGGAGCTCAGCACGAAGGAGGACGCGGACAAGGCGCTGGCCGTCCTGGCCAACCCCGCGCCCGCGCCCTCCGCGAAGTGCTGATCCCCCTGCCGGAGCGGGACCGGAACTACTCCGACTACTCCGCCGAGCCGTACATGCGGTCGCCCGCGTCGCCCAGGCCCGGCACGATGTAGCCGTGCTCGTTGAGCCGCTCGTCCACGGCGGCCGTCACCACCGTCACCGGCGTGCCCGCGAGCTCGCGCTCCATGACCTCGACGCCCTCGGGCGCGGCCAGCAGCACCACGGCGGTCACGTCGTCGGCGCCGCGCTTGATGAGCTCCTGGATCGCGGCGACCAGCGTGCCGCCGGTGGCCAGCATCGGGTCCACGACGTACACCTGGCGGCCGGAGAGGTCCTCGGGCATGCGCGTCGCGTACGTGGAGGCCTCCAGGGTCTCCTCGTTGCGGACCATGCCCAGGAAGCCCACCTCGGCGGTCGGCAGCAGCCGCACCATGCCGTCCAGCATGCCGAGGCCGGCGCGCAGGATCGGGACGACCAGCGGGCGCGGGTGCGACAGCTTGACGCCGGTGGTCGGGCCGACCGGGGTCTCGATGTCGGACTGCTCGGTGCGCACGTCGCGGGTGGCCTCGTACGCGAGGAGCGTCACCAGCTCGTCGGCGAGCCGCCGGAACGTGGGGGAGTCGGTGCGCTTGTCGCGCAGCGTGGTGAGTTTGTGCGCCACCAAGGGGTGATCGACGACCTGCAAACGCACAACATCCTCCAAGACTCAGCCGGGCTTCGACCTGCGATCAGCGAACTGCGAGACCCTGCTACCTGCAAAAACGGCCGCCTGTTCGCGACCCACTGGCAAAAGGCTACGCGCTGCGCGCACCGCTCCGCCTCCGCCGCGGGCCCTGAGATGCGGGCCGCCCCGCCGCCCAGCACCCTTGACTGGTGAGCAACGGACTGGTGATCGCGGCCGTCGACGGATCCGAACACAGCCTCCGCGCCCTGGAGTGGGCCCGCACGGCGGCGCTGCGGCACGGCACCGGGCTGCTGGTCGCCCACGTGCTGCCCGAGGCCACCCAGCTGTACGCCGGCCGCCGCTCGGCCCTGCACGACCCGAACGAGCCCGAGGAGTACGCGGACCCGGTGGGCGACCGCGTACGCGCCATCCTGGAGGCCTTCCCCGAGCGGCCCGGGGAGATCCGCTACGAGGCCCTGGAGGGCTCGGTGCCGGCGGCCCTGCGGGTGATCAGCGGCGAGGGCTCGCCCCGGATGCTGGTGATGGGATCCCGGGGGCGCGGCGGGTTCGCCGCGCTGCTGCTCGGTTCGAACAGCAGGGCCGTGGCCACCACCGCCTCCTGCCCCGTGGTGGTGGTCCCGCACGCCGACCGCGACGCGGCCGCCGACCCCGCCGGGGAGGCGGCGGGCGCCTCGGCCGGAAAGGTGGTGCTCGGGCTGCACGTCACCGAGACCCCCGAGGACGTGCTGTCGTTCGCCTTCGCGGAAGCCGCCGCACGGGGGACCACCGTCCAGGTGGTCTCGGCGTACGCGATCCCGCCCGGCCCGGCGAACGTGCTCGGCGGCCCCTTCGCGGTGATCCCGCCCGAGGCGCTCGCCGACGGCGGGGACGCGGTGCCGGCCGAACGGGAGACGCTGCGTTCCCAGACCCGGCGGCTGGAGGCGGTGCGGGCCCGGTACCCGGGCGTACCCGTCGAGCAGGCCGCCGAGCCCGGGAACGCGGCCGGACGGCTGGTGGAGGCGTCGCGGTCGGCCGCGCTGGTCGTGGTGGGCCGCCACCACCCGCGCGTGCGGTCGCTGCTGATCGGCTCGGTGGCGCACGCGGTGCTCCAGCACGCGCACGGTCCGGTGGCCGTCGTACCGGCCCTCACGGAGGAGGACGACGGGGTCTGACGGCCGAGGCCGCCGGCGGACCCCGGCCCCGCGACCCCTGACCTGGGGCGATCTGCGCGCCGGTGGCATCAAACGAGCCGGCCGGGGGAAGGTGGGAGCCGGGGGGTCTGCTCCGTGACGGCGGAGGAGGACGACCAGACCAGCCTGGGGTGGTGCCGATGCCCGAGACGCAGCCCAACGACACCGACGGGAGAGAGGCGTACGAGGCGCCGGAGACGGCGGCGCAGCGCAGGGCGCGACGCGCGCAGTTCCTGCGCGATCTGAACGAGGCCAGGGAGCTGCGCGACCGGGTCCAGCCGCGGCGCGCCCGCGCGGCCCGGATGCGGCAGCAGATGCGGATGCGTACCTTCCGCTGGTGACCAGGGGTGCGGCCGGGCGCGTCGCGGGGCGCTACGCCGGGCGCACCGGCGTGCGCGCACACGGCCCCGCGACCGGGTGCACCGCCGGCGCCGCGACACGGCCGCCGCGCGGAAGACCTCTCGCAAAGCCGCTGTTTCTGCCACGATGCCGATTGGGCGGGGTGCGGACGGCAAGCGTCACGGCCGTTCACACCCCAACCTCCGGCCGGGGGGACCTCCAACCGGCACGCCTACGACCAGTGGGAGAGTCACGGTGTATTTCGCCGCACTGCTCGCGCGCACCGAAGACGGGTGGGAAGCGAGCGACCTGGAACTCGACGACGTCGAGTCCCTCAGTGATCTGATCGATCTCGCACGGTCCGCCGCTGTCGACGACGACACGGTGGTCGCCCTCATCGAGCAGGAGGACGCCTGGTTCGGCGTCATCCGCGTGGACGGAGAGGAGGACCCTCGGTACTTCGTGTCGAACGCCTCCGTGGCCGACCGCAGCTCCTACGGATCGATGCTGACGAAGGAGCTGCTGGGCACCGACGAGGAGGACGACGACCTCGACGAACTGAACCTGGACGGCACCGAGGACGGCGATGACGAACCGGTCGCCGCCTACACGGACGAGGACGACGACGCGGACGACGGGCCGCGCGCCGGCTCCGAGCCCCTGCCGGCCGGACCCCTCGGCGACCCCCGCCTGCTGGACGACCTCGGGGTCGGCCACAAGGAACTGCTGACCCTCGACGGAGACGCCCTCACGGAGATCGCCGACGCGCTCGGCGCCACCGAAGTGCTGGAGGCCGTCCGCTAGTGATCGCCGAGCACGACATCACGTACGACCCCGATCCCGTACGGGATCCCTGGCGGGACTCCATGCGCCTGGCGCTGAAGGAGGCCGCCCTGGCGGTGCCGGCCGGCGACGTGCCGGTCGGTGCCGTCGTGCTCGGGCCCGGCGGGGAGCTCCTGGCCACCGGGCACAACGAACGGGAGGCCGTCGGCGATCCCACGGCGCACGCCGAGGTGCTGGCGCTGCGCCGGGCGGCCGCCCGGCTCGGGGAGTGGCGGCTGACCGGGTGCACGCTGGTGGTGACCCTGGAGCCGTGCGTGATGTGCGCGGGCGCGCTCGTGCAGTCCCGCGTGGCGCGGATCGTCTACGGGGCGGGGGACGAGAAGGCGGGCGCGGCCGGGTCGCTCTGGGACCTCGTGCGGGACCGCAGGCTCAACCACCGTCCCGAAGTGATCCGCGGGGTGCTGGAGCAGGAGTGCGCCCGGCAGCTCACGGACTTCTTCCGGGATCGGTGAGCCCCTTCCGGGGGCGGTGAGCCGGGCCACGTACTGCGGATTTGCAAAGCACTCCCCACCTTGGGCTAGGATCTCTCTCGGTGGTGTGTCCGAGTGGCCGAAGGAGCTCGCCTCGAAAGCGAGTATGGGGCAACCCATCGGGGGTTCAAATCCCTCCACCACCGCCATTGAGAGCCCCGGTTCGTACGAACCGGGGCTCTCGTGCGTGCCCGCCGTGACCGGCCGCCCGCTCGGCCGTTGTCACGGCATGACCAAGACCCAGCGCATGCTCGCCGCCTTCGCCCTCGCGGGGGCCGCCGCGGGCCTCGCCGCACCCGCCGCCTCCGCCGCGCCCGTGGACGTGGCCCCGCTCGCCCTCCCGGACCTCCCGGCCGCCGCCCCGGGCATGCCCGCCGGCGCCCAGCCCACCGTCCCCGAGATCGGGGCGCGGCTCAGCCAGGGGGCCAACCAGCTCAACCAGCTGATGACCCTGCCCGACCAGCTCGCCCCCGTGATCGCCCCCGTCGAGCCGCTCCTGGGCCTCGCCGGCGCCATCCAGTAGCCCCGGCCCTGCCCCCCCCCCCCCCGCCGCCTCCCCGGACCCCGGGCCCGTCCCGGGCCCCTCCCGGCCCCGTCCTCCGGCCCTTCCGGCGCCCGGACACGAAGAAGGTCCCGACCGGAGTCGGGACCTTCGACGGTGGGGACGGGGGAAGTGGCGATCGGGGGGACAAGCCACTTCCCCCGGCGGGGACGGGACCTGCCAGCCCGAGCCGCAATCAGGGGGGAAGCCTGCGGCTCGGACCCCGCAGTGAGGTCCTGTCCCTCACCCACCGGTTTCCTGCCAGAACCGGTGGGCTCGTGTTCAATCCTGCGCCCGCCCCGACCGGGCACCCAGCGGCAAAGGGCCCCAACCACCGGGTCATTGGTCCTTAAAGGACAGGTGAGTGACCAAACCTGACCGGTTAGACTCACCCGACTTTGCAGTGCTGGTTGGGGAGGCCGACACCGTCCATGGACACCAAGAAGCTCATCACGGGCGTCCTCACCGTGTTCGTCCTCTTCGTGATCATCACCCAGCCCAAGCGGGCGGCGGAGATGGTGGGAATAGGCTTCCAGGGCATATCGGATGCAGCCTCCGGCATCGGCGAGTTCATCACCGAACTGGTGAACTGAAACCGTACGCCGAAGCGATTTCCGGACTTCCGGGTCCCCCACTCCGACGGGTGGGGGACCTTTCGCGTTCACGGCCGGGGGGCCGGTAAAAAGAATACCCCGAAATGCCCAACTTGCCCTCAACACGGCCATATACGGTGCTTGCACATAGTGCACATCTCTTGTGATGCTATGACCGCTTTTGACCGATGAGTTGATCGAAGGGGTGGCGTGACCGTGCCGGCCAGTACTGCGCCTCAGGTGCCTCCCCAGCAAGAGCTCCGCCCGCACGAGCCGCGCCACCAGGAGCCGCGCACCGCCGAGCCCCGGCCGGGCGACCCCAGGCCCGCCGAGCCCCGGCCGGGCGGGCCGCGCCCGGGGGAGCCGCGCCCCGAGCCCCGTCCGCAGGAGCCGCCGCTCCAGGGACCACCCCGGGAGGCACTCCAGGGGGCACTCCACGGCCCGCACGAGGCCGGTCAGGACGCACTCCGGGGCGCACCCGAGGACCCGTCCCGGGATCCTTCCCAGGATCTGCGGGACCTGCCCCAGACTCCCCCGAGGCCGCAGGGCCGGGGCGCCGACACCCGGGCCCTGACCCAGGTGCTCTTCGGCCAGCTGAAGGACCTGGAGCCGGGCACCAGCGAGCACCACCGGGTGCGCGGGGCCCTGATCGAGGCCAACCTCCCGCTCGTCCGGTACGCGGCCGCCCGCTTCCGCAGCCGCAACGAGCCGATGGAGGACGTGGTCCAGGTCGGCACCATCGGCCTGATCAACGCGATCGACCGGTTCGACCCGGAGCGCGGGGTCCAGTTCCCCACCTTCGCCATGCCGACGGTCGTGGGCGAGATCAAACGATACTTTCGCGACAACGTCCGCACCGTGCACGTCCCCCGCCGCCTCCACGAGCTGTGGGTGCAGGTCAACGCCGCCACGGAGGACCTCACGACCCTCCACGGCCGCACCCCGACCACTCCCGAGATCGCCGAGCGGCTGCGGATCAGCGAGGACGAGGTGCTGTCCTGCATCGAGGCCGGCCGCAGCTACCACGCGACCTCCCTGGAGGCCGCGCAGGAGGGCGACGGCATGCCCGGCCTGCTCGACCGGCTCGGCTACGAGGACCCCGAGCTGGCCGGCGTCGAGCACCGCGACCTCGTGCGCCACCTGCTGGTACAGCTGCCCGAGCGGGAGCAGCGGATCCTCCTGCTGCGCTACTACAACAATCTGACGCAGTCGCAGATCAGCGCGGAGCTGGGCGTCTCGCAGATGCACGTGTCCCGGCTGCTCGCCCGGAGCTTCGCCCGTCTGAGATCCGCAAACAGGATCGAGGCTTAACCGGATCGGGTGGAGCTGTTCCCGCGTTTCCCTACAGAATCGGCTCATTCCGCTCGGTCGGCCGTCTGTCGCTGGAGATACTTGTCGACATGACGCTACAGCGTGTTGCCGACATGTGACATTCTGCTGGAACCGCGTTTGCCGCAGCCCCGCCTCCGGTATTCAGGTGGAGGCTGCGTTCCTCCGACGGGCGCAGAGACGCGACCGTCCGCGACCTCAAGGGGGTGGCATGTCCGTAGACCAGGGCAGCTCCAAGGTGCTCACGCTCGACAAGCGTGAGCTGCCGGCAGTGGCCGACCGCTCGGAAGCCATCGACACCCGCACCCTCTCCCGCTCCCTCTTCCAGCGACTCGCCGCCCTGGACGCGGACAGCCCCGAACGGGCGTACGTACGAGACACCCTGATCGAGCTGAACCTGCCGCTGGTGCGCTACGCGGCGGCCCGGTTCCGCAGCCGCAACGAGCCGATGGAGGACATCGTCCAGGTCGGCACCATCGGCCTGATCAAGGCGATCGACCGGTTCGACTGCGAACGCGGCGTGGAGTTCCCGACGTTCGCGATGCCGACCGTCGTGGGCGAGATCAAACGATTCTTTCGAGACACTTCCTGGTCCGTCCGCGTCCCGCGCAGGCTCCAGGAACTGCGCCTCGCGCTGACCAAGGCGAGCGACGAGCTGGCCCAGAAGCTGGACCGGTCCCCGACCGTTCCGGAGCTGGCGGCCGTGCTCGGCGTCTCCGAGGAGGAGGTCGTCGACGGCCTCGCCGTCGGCAACGCCTACACCGCCTCCTCGCTCGACTCACCCTCCCCGGAGGACGAGGGCGGCGAGGGCTCGCTCGCGGACCGCCTCGGGTACGAGGACACCGCGCTGGAGGGTGTCGAGTACCGCGAGTCGCTCAAGCCGCTGCTCGCCAAACTCCCGCCCCGGGAACGGCAGATCATCATGCTGCGGTTCTTCGCGAACATGACCCAGTCGCAGATCGGCGAGGAGGTCGGCATCTCCCAGATGCACGTCTCGCGCCTGCTCACCCGCACGCTCGCCCAGCTGCGGACGGGCCTGATCGGGGACTGAATCACCAGGGCGCCGAGCCACGGAGTCACGGGCGCGGGGTTCACATTTGACATTGCGTCAGGAACACTGGCGCGATGCGAAAGGGATCCCGCGCCGCCCTCGCCCTGGCCCTCTGCTGCTGCGCCCTCGCCACCCTCACCGGCTGCGAGCAGGACCGGGACGGCTACGTCGTCGTGGGTGCCGCCGCCGCGGGCCCCGAGCGGGGCGCGGGGGAGAACGTACCGCCCCGGAGCCAGGTGGAGTTCCAGCCGCTGGCATCCGGCGGACCGGCCCCTTCCGCCGACGCCCCCGTTTCTGCGCGGCCCGGCGCGCCCGGGTCCCGGCCGGCCGACGGCTCCGACGCGGGCGGAGGGACGGCCACCGCCCCGGTCGGCTCCGCACCCGCTCCCGGCACCCCGCCGGACCCGGGCACTCCGGCCACCCCCGGCGGCACCGGGGGCGCGGGCACGGGCGCCACCACCCCGGGCGCGCCCGGCACCCCGGCCCCGCCCGCCCCGCCGACCACCCCCGGCATCCCCGGCATCCCCGGCTCCCCCGGCACCCCGGCCCCTCCGGCCCCGAAGCCGGGCACGACGCCGCCCGCCCCGCCGGCCACCCCGGCCCGGCTGGCCCTCGGCACTCCGGTCCGCGCGGCGGCGTCCGCCCGCTGGTGCGAACGCGTCACGGTGACCTTCACCAACACCGGGACCACGGCGGCCCGTTCCGGCACGGTGGGCTTCGCGACGCACATCATCGGCGCCCTCGGCGTCGACTGGGCCACGATCACCACCACCCAGCCCCTGCCCGCCCCCATCGCGGGCGGCGGCTCGAAGACGCAGACCTACACGGTGTGCGTGGAGGCGTGGCGGGTGCCGCTGGGCATGCACGTGGAGACCCGGAACGTCAGCGCCACCTGGAGCTGACGCCACCCGCCGGTCCCGGTTTTCCGATTCCTTTACCGCCCCGCCCCCCGGATTCATTTGCCTGTAGCAACCATGCGCTTCTATGGTTGCCCTAAGCAACAAGATGGGGGCGGTTCCCGGTGAGCACGCAGACGGCCCAGCACACCCGCTACGAGGAGCTGGCCCGCCAGCTCACCGGAATCGGCGCGGTCAAACGCGACCTGGCCCGGATGCTGCCCCCGCACTGCCCGCCCGGCTCCGCCGCCGTCCTCACCGTCCTCGACCGGCACGGCGAGATGCGGCTCAGCCGGCTCACCGAGTTCATGGCCGTCGACATCTCGGTCAGCAGCCGGCACGTCGCCCACGTGGCGCAGCACGGCTGGATCGAGCGGGAGACCGACCCCGGCGACGGCCGCTGCCGGATCCTGCGCCTCACCGGGGCCGGGCGCGCCATGCTCGCCGAGCTCGGCGCCCGCTACACGGACGCGCTGGAGAAGGCGCTGGCCGACTGGCCGGCCGAGGACATCGACGTACTGAACACCCTGCTGGCCCGACTCCGATCGAGCTTCTAGGCAAAGGAAACACATGGCTACGACCACACCCAACGGTGTGCGGGGAGGCGGCCAGTCGGAGACCACGTCCGACGGCGCACCCATGACCCACCCGCAGATCATGAAGGCGCTGTCCGGGCTCATGCTCGGCATGTTCGTGGCGATCCTGTCCTCCACGATCGTCTCCAACGCCCTGCCCCAGATCATCAGCGACCTCGGCGGCACCCAGTCCTCCTACACCTGGGTCGTCACCGCCGCCCTGCTCTCGATGACGGCCGCGACCCCGCTGTGGGGCAAGCTGTCCGACCTCTTCAGCAAGAAGCTGCTGGTCCAGATATCCCTGGTGATCTACGTCCTCGGCTCCGTGGTCGCGGGCATGTCCCAGAACACCGGGATGCTCATCGCCTGCCGGGTGGTCCAGGGCATCGGCGTCGGCGGGCTCTCCGCCCTCGCCCAGATCGTGATGGCCGCGATGATCTCCCCGCGCGAGCGCGGTCGCTACAGCGGCTACCTGGGCGCGGTCTTCGCCGTCGCCACCGTCGGCGGTCCGCTGCTCGGCGGCGTCATCACCGACACCGACTGGCTGGGCTGGCGCTGGTGCTTCTACGTCGGCGTGCCGTTCGCGGTCATCGCGCTGATCGTGCTGCAGAAGACCCTGCGGCTCCCGGTGGTCCGCCGCGACGTCAAGGTCGACTGGCTGGGCGCCTTTCTGATCAGCGGGGCCGTCTCGCTCCTGCTGATCTGGGTCACGCAGGCCGGCGACTCGTACGACTGGATCTCCTGGACCACCCTGGCGATGACCGGCGGCGCCGTGGTGCTCGGCCTGCTCTTCGTCCTCGTCGAGTCCCGCGCCAGCGACCCGATCATCCCGCTGCGGCTGTTCCGCAACAAGACCATCAGCCTGGCCTCCGCCGCCTCGCTGTTCGTCGGCATCGCGATGTTCTCCGGCACGGTCTTCTTCAGCCAGTACTTCCAGCTGGCCCGGGGCGAGTCCCCCACCATGTCCGGCATCCTGACCATCCCGATGATCGGCGGCCTGTTCGTCTCCTCCACGGTGTCCGGCCAGGTCATCACCAAGACCGGCAAGTGGAAGGCCTGGCTGGTCTCCGGCGGCGTGCTCCTGACCGCCGGACTGGGACTGCTGGGCACCCTGCGCTACGACACCCCGTACTGGCACATCGCGCTGTACATGGCGCTCACCGGGCTCGGCCTCGGCATGATGATGCAGAACCTGGTCCTCGCGACGCAGAACCAGGTGGCCCCCGAGGACCTCGGCGCCGCCAGCTCCGTCGTCACCTTCTTCCGCTCCCTCGGCGGTGCCATGGGTGTGTCGGCGCTGGGCGCGGTCATGGCCAACCGGGTCACCCACTACGTCCAGGACGGGCTGGCCGCTCTCGGCCCGAAGGCCGCGGCCCTCGGGCACGGCGGCACCGGCGGCGGGGGGATCCCCGACCTCGACAAGCTGCCCGCGCCGTTCCGGACCGTCATCGAGTCCGCGTACGGGCACGGCGTCGGCGACGTCTTCCTGTACGCCGCCCCGACCGCGCTGCTCGCGCTGCTGCTGGTGCTGTTCATCAAGGAAGTCGCGCTGAAGTCGAAGCCGGCCCTGCACGACCCGGCCGCCGAGGGCGGTGCCGGAGCCGCGTCCGCGCCCGCCGGCGCCGCGTCCGCCGGGGCCGCCGGGGCCGCCGGGGCCGCCGCACGGGCCAAGGCCTGACCGGGGGTTCGCCCCGGCCGGCCGTGAGCGGCCCGGGCCCGGAACCCCGACGGGGTTCAGGCCCGGGCCGCCGCCGTATGCGCGGCCTTGGCCTCGATACCGGCGATCAGGACGTCGAGGGCCAGGGCGAAGTCCGCCTCGGGCGCCCGCCGGACCGTGCCGCCGCAGCCGTTCAGGGCGCAGCCGCCGAGGAACTGGGAGACGGCCAGGTGCGCGCCCGTCCGGGCGGCCTCCACCAGGCCGGTGGCCTCCAGCAGCCGGTGCAGGGCGGCGTCGAAGGCCCGCGCGTGCGGGCCGATGTTCGGGTAGGCGACGCTGAGCGGAGCCACCCACGGATGTTCCGCCAGCAGCCGCCGGTAACCGCAGGCGAGGGTCCGCAGCCGGGCCGGCCAGCCCTCCCGAGGGGGCGGCCCGGCCGGCAGCCGCTGCTGGCCCAGGGCGCTGTCCAGGGCCAGTTCGAGCAGATCGTGCTTGGTGTCCACGTACCAGTACAGGGACATCGCGGTGACCCCGAGCTCGGCGGCCAGCCGGCGCATCGAGAACCGGCCGAGCCCCTCCGCGTCCAGCAGCCGCACGGTGGCGGCGGTGATCCGGTCCCGGTCCAGGCCCGAGGGCGCCTCACTGCGGCGTCTGGTGGGGGCGGCGGGCCTGGCGGCCAGCCACACACTGGTCCTGGCGTCGCCCGGATCAGCCTCGGTCACCATGGAGGCACCCTCCTCACCACAAGGGGATCGGCCCGGAATGCCCGGTCCGCCCTCTTGATGCTAGGGGGTCGTCAGGTCGTAGAAGGTGGCTCCGCCGATGGTGGTGGACTTGAAATTCGCCTTCACCCAGCTGTCGATGGCCGTACCCGCCGCTCCGCCGGGACCTCCCGCGCCGCCGGGCCGGTTCGTACCCGTGCCCCCCTCGCCGGAGGCGCCGTCGAGGCCGCCCTGGGCGATGAACCAGTGGATCTTCCCCGCCTTCACGTACCCCTTGAACTGCTCCAGCGTGGGCGAGGGGTCGCTGCCGTTGAAGCCGCCGATCGGCATCACGGGCGCGCCGGAGGCCAGCTGGTAACTCGCCGCGTTCTGGGAGCCGATGGTGGCCGCTGCCCAGGTGTAGCGGTCGGCACCGGTCCTCAGCGCGGCCTTGGCCTCCGCGCCGACCCGGGTACCGCCCAGCAGTCCGCCGGGGCCGCCGCCGGTACCGCCCGGACGGTCGCGGCCGCCCTGGCCGCCAGCGCCGCCGCCGGGGCCGCCCTGGCCGTTGGCGCCGCCCGTCTGGCCGCCGTTCGGCCGCACCGCGCCGGGGCCGCCCATCGGGCGACCGCCCTGTGGCGCTCCGCCCGGAAGCCCGCCCGGCGCGCCCTGGCCGGCGGGCGCGCCCTGGCCGACGGGCGCGCCCTGGCCGGCCGGGCCGCCGGGGAACTGCTCGCCGCCGGGGCCGAAGCGCGTTACGACCGGTCCGCCGCGGCCGCCGGCCACCGCCGGGCCGGCCGTCGGGATGGACCCGGTGTGGCCCGCGCCGACGGTGGTCAGGCAGTAGGCGAGGGGGCCCGCCAGGGCCGCGCCCAGTCCCAGCGCGGCCGTCGCCAGCAGCGCGCGGCGCCCGAAGCGGGCCGCGAACGGCAGCAGGGCGGCGGCCAGCAGGCCCGCGACCAGCACCGTCCAGCGCAGCCACGGCAGGTATCCGGAGGAACGGCCGAGGAGGACGTACGACCAGACGGCGGTCAGGGCCAGCGTCCCGGACAGGGTGAGCGCGGCGGCCCTGCCGCCCCGCTCCTCCCAGAGCACGGCCGTGCCCATGCCGACGAGCGCGGCGACGAAGGGCGCGAGCGCGACGGTGTAGTACTCGTGGAAGATGCCCTGCATGTAGCTGAAGACGAGCACGGTGACCAGCAGCGAGCCGCCCCAGGCGAGGAAGGACGCGCGGGCCATGCCCTCCAGGGAGTCGGTGGCCCTGCGGGCCCGCCAGGTGACCACCAGCCCGGCCACGAGCAGCACCAGCGCCGCCGGCAGCAGCCAGGAGATCTGGCCGCCCACATTGGCCGAGAACAGCCGGTCGATGCCGGTCTCCCCCCAGCCCCCGCCGCCCCTGAGGCCCGGGCCGCCCTCGGGCATCCCGTACGCGCCGGCCCCGCCGGCCGCGGCCCGCCCGCCGCCGACGCTGCCCGTCTCGTTGCCGTTCAGCCGGCCGAGGCCGTTGTAGCCGAAGGTGAGCTCAAGGAAGGAGTTGTTCTGCGAGCCGCCGATGTACGGGCGGGAGGAGGCGGGCCACAGCTCCACCACGGCCACCCACCAGCCTCCGGACACCACCGCCGCCAGCCCGGCGAGCAGCAGCTGCCCGAGCCTGCGGCGCAGCCGGGTCGGCGCGCAGACCGCGTACAGCAGGGCCAGCGGCGGCAGGATGACGAAGGCCTGCAAGGTCTTCGTCAGGAAGCCCAGGCCGATCGCCACGCCGGCCGCCAGCAGCCAGCCCGTGCGCGCCCCGTCCAGGGCCCGGAGCACGCAGTACACGGTGACGGTCAGCAGCAGCGTCAGCAGCGCGTCGGGGTTGTTGAAGCGGAACATCAGCGCGGCCACGGGTGTGAGCGCGAAGGCGGCACCGCTCAGCAGGGCTGCCCCGGCCCCGAACTGGCGCCGCACGGCCGCGTACAGCACCGCGGTGGTGCCGACGCCCATCAGGGCCTGGGGTACGAGGATCTGCCAGGAGCCGAGCCCGAACAGCCGGACGGACAGCGCCATCGGCCACAGGGCGGCCGGGGGCTTGTCGACGGTGATGGAGTTCCCGGCGTCGGAGGAGCCGAAGAAGAAGGCCTTCCAGCTCTCCGAGCCGGCCTGTACGGCCGCGGAGTAGAAGGAGTTGGCGTAGCCGGAGGCTCCCAGGTTCCACAGCAGCAGCACGGCGGTGGCGAGCAGCAGCGCCGCGTACGCGGGCCGCTCCCAGCGCGGCCGTACTGCCTCTGCCCGGTGCGCGGCAGCGGCCGCGGCGGGGGCCCGTTCGGGGAAGGGGGAGCCGAAGGGGGCTGGTGCGGTGGTCATCGGTGGTCGTCCTTCACGGGAGTGGTGCGCCGCTCGGGGAAGACCCAGGCGCGGAAGAGCAGGAACCGCAGCACGGTGGCCGCGAGGTTGGCCGTGATCAGGACGGCCAGCTCGGTGCTGTGGGCGGGGTCCGCGGCGGCCGCGTCGAGGGCGGCGAGCGAACCGCTGGTCAGGGCCAGTCCGATGGCGAAGACCACGAGCCCCTGGGCCTGGTGGCGGACGGCCCGGTCGCGGCCCCGGACGCCGAAGGTGAGCCGCCGGTTGGCGGCGGTGTTGGCCACGGCGGAGAGCAGCAGAGCGGCCGCGTTGGCGGGCTGCGGGCCGGCGCCGAGCCGGAAGAGGGAGTACAGGGCGAGATAGCAGAGGGTGGACAGCACCCCGACGACGCAGAAGCCGAGGAGCTGGCGGGCCAGCCCTCTCGGTACCCCGGGCAGGGCCGTGCGGTCGCGCGGGTCGTCGCCGAAGGGGCGGGCGAGGGGGGGGGGGGGGGGGGGGGCGACCCCCCAAGCCCCGCCCCCCCCCCCCCCCCCCCCTCCTGTCCCCGTTTCGGTTTTCCCCCCTTGGACCACGGGATCCGGAGTGT
>NZ_JBVJWV010000018.1:47251-122504 GCF_055602105.1 Streptomyces sp. NPDC037421 | reverse complement strand
AAGAGGCGGAGGAGGGGGGGGGCCATCCTTTGTGGTACCTGGGGGGGGGGGGGGGGGGGGGGGGGGTTGGCGGGGGGGGGGGGGGGGGGGGGGGGGGGGGGGGGCCCCCCCCCCCCCAGAGCCCGGCCCACCCGCCAGACGCCCTTGAGGTCCTCGGTGGCGGTCTTCACGATGTGGACCGTGGAATCGGGATCGTCCACCCAGTCCACGGGCACCTCGTGGATCCGCAGCCCGGCCCGCTCGGCCAGCACCAGCATCTCGGTGTCGAAGAACCAGCCGGTGTCCTCCACCAGCGGCAGCAGCCGCTCCGCCACCTCCCGCCGGATGGCCTTGAACCCGCACTGGGCGTCACTGAACCGGGCGGCGAGGGAGGAGCGCAGCAGCAGGTTGTAGGCGCGTGAGACGAACTCCCGCTTGGCTCCCCGTACGACCCGCGAGGAGCGGGCCAGCCGGGTGCCGATGGCCAGGTCGGAGTGGCCGGAGATGAGCGGGGCGACCAGCGGCAGCAGCGCGTTCAGGTCGGTGGAGAGGTCCACGTCCATGTACGCGAGGACGGGCGCCTCCGAACGCGACCAGACGGTGCGCAGGGCCCGTCCGCGGCCCTTCTCCTCCAGCCGGAAGCTGCGTACTCCCTCGACCTCCGCGGTGAGCCCGGCCGCGACCTCGGGGGTGTGGTCGGTGCTGGCGTTGTCGGCGATGGTGATGCGGAAGGCGTACGGGAACGTGCGGGTGAGGTGTGCGTGGAGCCGGCGTACGCAGGGGCCGAGGTCCTTCTCCTCGTTGAAGACCGGGATCACCACGTCGAGTACGGGCTCGCCGGGCGCGGACGCGAGCGGCGCCCGGGCCGGGAGGGCGTCGGGAGAGGTGTCGGTTGGCATGTTCCGACCCTCGCCGGGCGCCCTGTCACCTCGGTGTGGTGAGCCTGTGCGCCGTCTGTGAGTACCTGCCGGGGCCGTGGGCCGCCAGCGGGAGCAGTACTTCGAAACAGGTCCGGCCGGGCTCACTGCGTACGTCGACCCGTCCGTCGTGCGCGCCGACCACGGCCTGGACGATGGCGAGGCCGAGCCCCGTCGATCCCGCCGAGCGGGACCGGGAGGCGTCGCCGCGGGCGAAGCGTTCGAAGACGTGGGGCAGCAGCTCGGGCGGGATTCCGGGACCGTCGTCCTCGATCCGCAGCCGGACGGCGGATGTTTCACGTGAAACATGCGCGGTGACGGTGGTGCCGGGCGGGGTGTGGGTGCGGGCGTTGGCGAGGAGGTTCACCAGGACCTGCTGGATCCGGGCCGCGTCGGCGCGGACGGGTGCGGGCTCGTCGGGGAGGGCGAGGCGCCAGTGGTGGCCGGGGCCCGCGGCGCGGGCGTCGCTGACGGCGTCGACGACGAGCGGTGCCAGGTCGGTGTCCTCGAAGGACAGCGGGCGGCCGGCGTCCAGCCGGGCCAGCAGCAGCAGGTCCTCGACCAGCCCGGTCATCCGGGTGGCCTCGGACTCGATCCGGCCCAGGGCGTGCCGTGTGTCGGGGCCGGGTTCCTCCCGTCCCCGGCGGGTGAGTTCGGCGTAGCCCCGGATGGAGGCGAGCGGGGTGCGCAGCTCGTGGGAGGCGTCGGCGACGAACTGCCGGACCTGCGTCTCGCTCTGCTGGCGGGCCGTCAGTGCGGACGAGACGTGCCCCAGCATCCGGTTGAGGGCGGCGCCCACCTGCCCCACCTCGGTACGGGGGTCGGCCTCGGCGTCCGGGACCCGCTCGTGCAGGGCGGGTTCGCCGCTGTGCAGGGGGAGTTCGGACACCCGGGTGGCGGTGGCGGCGACCCGGCGCAGCGGACGCAGGGCGACCCCGACCAGGGCCTGCCCGGCGAGGGAGGCGGCGATCAGTCCGGCCAGGGTGACGCACACCTCGACGGCGATCAGGGTGCTCACGGTGGAGTCGACGCCCTGGAGCGGGAAGCCGAGCACGAGGGTGCCGTCGGGGGCTGCCAGCGCCCGGTAGGCGCCGAGGCCCGGCAGGCCCACGTCCACCGGGCCGGAGCGGCTGTGGGCGGCCTCGCGGGCGACCTCCGCGAGGACGGCGGCCTGGGCTTCGGTGAGGGACTCGCGGTGGTCGAGGCTCTGGCCGGACACGGGGACGATCCGGGCGCCTCCGATCACCGTGCGCACCGGGTCGAGGCGGATCCCGGCGGCGCCCATCGGGGAGCCGGGGGCGAAGACGAAGCCGAGGCCGGCGTCACGGGCCGACTTGGCCGCGCCGGGGCCCCGGACGGCCATCTCGACGGAGGTGGTCAGCTGCTTGTCCACCTCGCCGACCAGGCGGGAGCGCATGGCGAGGGTGGTGACGGTGCCGATGGCCGCGCCCACGACGGCGATCAGCGCCACCGCCGAGACGACCAGCCGCGTCCGCAGCGACCAGGGGCGCCGGAGGGCCACTAGTCGGCCGGCTTGATCAGATAGCCGGCGCCGCGCCGGGTGTGGATCATCGGGGGCAGGCCGGTGCCGCCCTCCAGCTTCCGGCGCAGGTAGGAGATGTAGAGCTCCACCACATTGGCCTGGCCGCCGAAGTCGTAGGACCACACGCGGTCCAGGATCTGCGCCTTGCTGAGCACCCGGCGCGGGTTGCGCATCAGGTAGCGCAGCAGCTCGAACTCGGTGGCGGTCAGGTGGACCTCCTGACCGCCCCGCACCACCTCGTGGCTGTCCTCGTCGAGGCGCAGATCACCGACGGCCAGGACCGAGCCGCCGCGGGCGGCCTGCGCGGCGCCGGAGCGGCGCACCAGCCCGCGCAGCCGGGCCACGACCTCCTCCAGGCTGAACGGCTTGGTGACGTAGTCGTCGCCGCCCGCCGTCAGGCCGGCGATGCGGTCCTCCACGGAGTCCTTGGCGGTCAGGAACAGCACCGGCAGCTGCGGGATCTCGCGGCGCAGGCGTCCCAGGACGGCCAGCCCGTCCATGTCCGGGAGCATGATGTCGAGGACCACCACGTCCGGCCGGAACTCCCGCGCGGCCCGCACGGCACCCGCCCCGTCGCCGGCGCTGCGGACCTCGCAGCCCTCGTAGCGCAGGGCCATGGAGAGCAGATCGGAGAGCGAAGCCTCGTCGTCGACGACGAGGACCCGGCAGGGTCCGCCGTCGGGCCGCAGCAGGGCCGTCGGGTTGCCGGTGGACGTGGACGCGTGGGAGGTGGTCGTCGCGGTCATGGCCCCACGCTGGCGGCCGCCTCTGAGAGCGTTCTTGCCCCTACCTGTGAATCTCCTGAGAAAGGGCGGCGCTCAGCGGGATCCTCGGGGGAGTGCTCGGTACTCGGGGAGGGCTCGGTGCTCAGGGAGGTCCGAGGGGGAGCCCGAACAGGCGGGCGGCGTTGTCGTGGCAGACCGCGCGCAGCCAGTCGTCGCCGAGGCCCACCCGCTCCAGGGCCTCCAGCTGGTGCTCGTAGGGATAGGGGATGTTGGGGAAGTCCGTACCCAGCAGGATCCGGTCCCCTAGGTCGGCGAGCCGCCCCAGCTCCCCG
Organism: Streptomyces sp. NPDC037421; assembly: GCF_055602105.1. NCBI lineage: Bacteria > Bacillati > Actinomycetota > Actinomycetes > Kitasatosporales > Streptomycetaceae > Streptomyces > Streptomyces sp. NPDC037421. The sequence continues at coordinate 119,008 of NZ_JBVJWV010000018.1, read as the reverse complement.
GGCGGGAAGGCGCTGAGCCGCTCCGAGAAGTCGGTGAAGGCCATGGTGGTGTCGAGGCGCACCTCGGGGTACCGGTCGGCCAGGTCGAGGAAGTCCGTGTACTCGGGCATCCCCATGTGCGCGACGACCAGCGGCAGCCGGGGGTGGCGGGCCAGCAGCCGGGCGACCGGCTCGGGTCCGGTGTACTTGCCCGGGACGGGCCCCGAACCGCAGTGGACGACGGTCGGGATCCGCGCCTCGGCCAGCATTCCCCAGACCGGGTCGAGCCGGTCGTCGTTCGGGTCGTAGCCGCCGACCTGGAGGTGCGCCTTGAAGATCCGGGCCCCCTCGGACACGGCTTGCGCGGTGTACGCCGCCACGTCCTCCTCGGGGAAGAAGGTCGCGGTGTGCAGGCAGTCGGGGGTGCGGGCGGCGAAGTCCGCGGCCCACGCGTTGAGCCATGCGGCCATCGCGGGCTTGTGCGGGTAGAGCATGGAGGTGAAGGCGCGGACCCCGAACTCCCGCAGCAGCGCCACCCGCTGCTCCTCCTCGTGGCGGTAGGCGATGGGCCATTCGACGCCGGTCAGCGGGCCGACCGCGTCGAAGTAGTCCCAGACCTTCGCCAGCACCCGCTCCGGCATGAAGTGCGTGTGGACGTCCACCAGTCCCGGCAGGCCGAGCCGCTCGCGGAAGGCGCGGACCGCCTCAGCCGTTGCGGGCAAAGCCGTGGCTCCGCTCGACGGTCGCGACGTGCAGGGTGTAGCTCTCGTACCAGTGGGCGCGGCCATGCTTCATGGCTGCCTGGTGCTCCAGGTCCTCCCGCCAGACGCGCAGGGACTCGTGGTCGCGGAAGTACGCGACGGTGATCCCGAGGCCGCCGGGGGTGCGGGCGGACTCGTAGCCGAGGAACCCGGGATTCTCCTTGACGATCTCGTTCATCCGGGCGTTGGTCTCCGGATAGCCACTCTCGTCGGAGGTGCGGACATTGGTGAATACGGCCATTACGTAAGGCGGTTCAAACGCCGGAACGGGCTGAATGCTCATGCCCCCACCCTCGGCGGAAGGCCCTTGGCATGTCCATCAAAATCGGCCCCGGGAGCCCAAAGGGATCCAAGTTTTGACCTTGCTCCCGGGCGCGGGGCCTCAGCGGGACCTCACCGGGGCCGCGCCCGGGTCAGAACAGCCCGCCCTGCTCGGCCTCCGACGGCGCGGGCGCGATCACCGTGAGCGGCACGTCGGTGAGCGCCGCCTCGGGGGCGGCGGACAGCTCCCATCCGGCCAGCAGCCGGCTGTCCACCACGAGCCCGTCCGCAAAGTGCAGGTCGGGTCCGGCGGCCCCCGCCAGCCGCCCCACGACGGTCCCGCCGGGCACCAGCTCCGTGACCAGCCGGGCCGGAGCCGGCAGCCCCGCCAGCCCGAACGCCCCGGCGTGGTCGGCGATCTCGCACCCCACCCGCTCCAGCGACTCCGGCCACCCGGGCAGCGCGGCGGCCCGCGCGTGCAGCTCGGCGACCTCCCGGGCCCGCTCGGGCTCCGTCGGCAGCCGGGCCCGTAGGGCGCGCTTGCGGGCGTACGCGATCCGGTCGGGCACCCCCAGGGCGGCCCGCAGCAGCTCCTCGGTCCGGCGCGCCGCCATCAGCGGCCCGCGCCCCAGCCAGGCCCAGGTGACCGCCCCCTGCTCCAGCAACCGGACCGGGCCGCGCTCCTCCGCGGTGATGCCGACCTTGACCATCCCGGGCCCGAACCACGCCAGGTAGACGCGGTAGGTGCGCGGGTCGGCCGCGTTGGTGTCCGCGGCCACCGAGAAGGACCGGTCCAGCCGGGCGCACTCGGGGCACTGCGCGCTCCCCGCGCGGCCAGGCACCGACCGGGCCGCCGGGCACGGGGTCCGCCTCCCGGCCCGCCACACGCCCAGGCAGTGCCGCTCGCCCCGGGCTGTGAACGCCAGCCGCTGCCCCGCGGTGAGCGGGCTGCCACGCTCCCCGCGCCCGCACCACCCGATGGCCGGACCCTGCGGGCTCCACCGGATCCCGGTGCACCACCAGCCCGCGGCGGGGGCGGTCACAGGGGGAGCGGCCGCTCGAAGAAGGTCTCCAGGACCACGGTGGCCTGCGTCCCGCTGACCCCGTCGATGGCGTAGAGCCGCCGCAGGACGTCCTGGAGCTGCTCGGTGGTGGCCGTGCGCACCTTGACCAGCACCGAGGCGCTGCCGGCGATGATGTGCGCCTCCTGGATCTCGGGGATGGCGGCGAAGTCCTCCGCCGACTCGCCCATCCACGCGTTGGAGTCGACCATCACATAGGCCAGCACCCCGCTGCCCACCGCGGCCGGGTCCACGTCGACGGTGGTCCGCCGGATGACCCCGCGCTCGCGCAGTTTGCGTACGCGCTCGTGGGTGGCCCCGGCCGAGAGGCCCACGGCCGCGCCGAGTGCGGCGTAGGACTGGCCCGCGTCCTGCTGGAGGCGCAGGACGAGCGCCCGGTCGATGTCGTCCACGCCGTCTTCCTCCCATGGGCCCGCCGGCCCCTCGGGCCCCTCGGGCCGGTTGAGCCCATGGGCCCTTGCGAAGACGGTACCTGATCCTGCAATCTCACCATCACACCGAACACAGTTCGGAGCTTCATCAATTTGGGGGAATGATGTTGGGCATAGCTGACCTCACCTTGTACGAGATCCTGGACGAACGCTTCCGGACCGGCCGCTGCGCCAACGGAGACGTCCGCCTGGAGCGGCTCTACGACGACTGCCGCTGGGCCGAAGGCCCGCTGTACCTGCCCGCCTGGCGCCAGCTCGTGTGGAGCGACATCCCCAACGACCGGATGCTGCGCTGGGACGAGGCGACCGGTGCGGTCTCCGTCTTCCGCTCCCCGGCCGGCCACTCCAACGGCAACACCCTCGACCGGGAAGGCCGCCTGATCACCTGTGAGCAGGGCAACCGGCGCGTCACCCGCACCGAACCCGACGGCAGCCTCACCGTGATCGCCGACCGCTACGACGGCAAGCGGCTCAACAGCCCCAACGACGCGGTGGTCCGCTCGGACGGATCCATCTGGTTCTCCGACCCGGACTTCGGGATCACCAACGACTACGAGGGCCGGCGGGCGCCGAGCGAGATCGGCGCCTGCAACCTCTACCGGGCCGACCCGGCCACCGGCGAGGTCCGCCTCGTCGCCGACGGCTTCCTCGGGCCGAACGGCCTGGTCTTCTCCCCCGACGAGAGCGAGCTGTACGCGGCCGACACCCGCGCCGGCCACATCCGCGCCTTCAAGGTCGGCGACGACGGCACCCTCAGCGGGGACCGCGTCTTCACGGACTGTCCCTCGGTGGACAACATCCGCTTCGACGACGAGGGCCGGCTGTGGGCGGCCGCGATGGCGTCGGGCGTGCACTGCTACGCAGCGGACGGAGACCTCATCGGCCGCCTGCGCGTCCCGGAACCCGTTTCGAACATCACCTTCGGCGGCCCGAAGAACAACCGCCTCTTCATCACCGCCACCACCTCGCTCTACTCGCTGGTGCTCTCGGTGACCGGCCTCCCGCGCGTCCTGCCCGGCCGCCCCTGAGGCCCCGCCGCCGCCCCGCCCGCCGCTCCGGCGGGCGGGCGTTCAGCCGGACGGCTCAGCCCGTGTCCCGCTAGCGCGCGACGAACTGCGTAAGGATCGCCTGCATCTCGTAGATGTCGACCCCCTTGGTGAAGGTCTTCTCGATCGGCGCCGGGCTGCCGGATATCCATATCTTGAGCTCGGCGTCGAGATCGAAGTGCCCGGCCGTCTCCACCGAGAAGTGCGTGATGCTCCGGTACGGGATGGAGTGGTACTCCACCTTCTTGCCCGTCAGCCCCTGCTTGTCGACGAACACCAGCCGCCGGTCCGTGAACAGGATCGTGTCGCGCACCAGCAGGTACGCGGCGTAGACCTGCTCGCCGTTCCCCAGCAGCCGCGCGTAGTCCCGCTGCGCCGACGACGGGTCGACGGTGTGCGCGTTCCCGAACAGTCCCATGAGAGCCCCCATCAAGGTTTGAACGATCTTCGAAAAACCCTAGCCGGGAGGCCGCGTGGTCCACGTCCCCCTCAGGAGCCATCCCGCCCCTGAGCTCTTCCGGGGTACCCCTCCCCCTCGAGTACCGTCCTGGACACACGAAAGAGGCCCTCAGGACTGGTCCTGAGGGCCTCTCGGCTGTGCACTCGGCAGGATTCGAACCTGCAACCTTCTGATCCGTAGCTCTAGCAGGACCGGTCAGCGAGGGTCATACCGGCCGCTCCACGGGCCAGCAGAGGCACCACCGGTCGGGCACGGTTGCTGTGGTTGCGGTACGCCGCTGCTGTACGCCAACGGAGCTAGCGCACAGCTGAGATCACCGCCGCTAGTCCCGTGAGTAGCGTGCCGACGCCGACCATGATCAGTGCCAGACTGCTGGCTTTACCCCCTGATGCGTCACTAGGCTGGGGCTCAGGGACGGCATGTTGGTCCATGTCTCCTTTCCCGGACAGCACCCACTCGGGTGAGTCCGTAGCCCCGTCCGCTGTCTTGGCAGGCGCCGGACGGGGCTTCTTTTGGCCAGGAACGTAGCAGCCACACGCCGTCAAGGAATGTGCGATCGGCGTCTTTCGGGTAACCGGCACCGAACTCTCAGGGATGTAGAGCCGCCTGCTCCTCTCGCGGCAATTGGAGCTCCGTAAGTAACTTACGGAGCTCCGACCTGCGACTTCGCTCGATTCGTTCCATCAGTGAAACGAATCGGTTCACTGGTGAAACGGCAGCACGTTGAATGGCGAAGCGCGCGAGAATAGATTGCGGGCCATAAGCCACATACCCGGCACCCATGGTTGGCTGAAAATATCCCCCACGACCCTCGCGCCGCGTCCACGAGGCCAGCGCCAGCCCCAGACCTCCCCAACTCCCATCCCGTCTGCCGTCGACCCACACGCATGTGGAGCAGGCGCGGTGCCGGGCGTCCAGGTGGAGCGCGCCACTGTACGAACGACCTGGACGCCCGGTGCCGTGTCTGCTCGGCTTGTCCTGGGTCGACGGCAGACGGGATGGGAGTTCCCCCGCCTCAGCCCCATTCGGCCGGCACCCGCGAGCGGTGCCCCCGCCATCCCGGAGCCTAAGCGCCCCCGCCGGAGGCATGTTCGGTGAGAGGGGAACCAGCGGCCTCTGGGGACTCCGCTCATGCCTTCGGGCCTATCCCGCCTCCAGGGGCGGGCGTCGGCGCAGCGCGCGCGGAGCGGGCCGAAGGCAGGAGCGTCGCGCGGAGCGGAGCCGGGAAGCCCGCCCGGCGGAGCGGAGCGCAGCCGGGTGCTTGATGAGGTAGAGAAACCTGTAACAGGTCCGCGTGACTCCTACGGCTACGCCATGGTGAATGCCCAGGCGATGGCGTGCATGTCGTCGGTGATGGCGTCAGCTCCCGCTTCGGCGAAGAGCGCGGCCTTGTGGGGCTTGTTGGCGTAGGCGATGACCGTTGCGCCGGCTGCATGAGCGGCCTGGACGTCGGTGAGCGAGTCACCAATGAGGGTGCAGTCCTGTACCCCCACCCGCGCCCGCTCCGCCGCCATGATGATCGGGAACGGGTTCGGCTTCATCAGGTGGGCAACGCACCCGCCGCCGCCCGCCGTCCGCATGCTTGACTCCCAGCCCGACCCTATTCGCACTTCACCAGCCGGCTCGTGAAGCCGCGTCGGCACAGCCGTTCATATGCCTCTATCACGGCGTCCGGCACCTTCTGACTGATCATGAAGCCCTGCTCTGGGTAGAGCAGCAGTCGCTGCAAGGCACCCACAAGCATGTCGATCACCAAGCGGGCATCCCCGATGGAGTCCACGTACTCGTCCAGCGTCATCGGACTCGACGCGCTGACGATCTCGACTTCGGGCCACAGTTGCCGCGCCGTGGCGTACGCCCGCCGTTCCTCGTACGGCTTGCTGATCAGCAGTACGGAGGAAACCTCCACACCGGCCCCTCGGAGGAGCTCTCGACTGAAGCGGATGTTCTCGCCGGTGTTCCGAGCGCGCGGCTCCACGAGTACGGCTGAGGCGGGAACCCCCAGTTCGAGCGCCCGCTCCTGGTAGTGGACGGCCTCACCGCGAGGCATTCGCTCGCGCGTCGTCGGGCTGGTGGCGCCGGTGAACAGGAGTAGCGGAGCCAGGCCTCGGCGATACAGATCGACCGCGGTGTCCGCCACCCCCAGGTCGTGGCTCCCCAACCCGATGGCGACCGAGCACGGCCTCGGCGCGTGGCCCATCTGGTGGTAGTCCCACAAGCGCCGAGTGTCTGACCAGTCCTGTGCAGAGATCACGCCTGGCCTTCCGCGTCATTCGCCGAGTCGGGGACCTTGAAGTCGTACTCCCAGGCGAACCGCGACGCAGCGTGCACTCCAATGGCGAACTCGACCACTGTGCCGGACTCCGTGCAGGTCGTGCGATGCAGCTCCACGACTGGTTCGCCGGCCGGGAGCTGGAGGAGCTTCACCTCGTCCGCCGTGGGCGTCCGGGCGAAGATGCGCTCCTTCATGTGGTCGATCTCGTAACCCGCGTCGTACAGGACGCGGAACCCGCCACCTCGGGCGGCCGGGCCGGGCGTCGGATCCACCAGACGCGTGCTTTCAACGTGCTCGGGCCGGTAGTAGCTGGTCAGGGTATGCGTCGGCTGGTCTCCTTCCTTGACCAGCCGCGCACGCGCATAGACCGGAGCCCCCACCGGCAGACCGTGGGCGGCTGCTACCTCAGCTGACGCTTCAACGAGGCTGACCGACTGGGTCTGTTCGTTGCGGCGGTAGGCCCGGCCAGAGGCCACGCGGTCCGCGATGAACGCCACTTCGTCGCCGTCGCGCCACTTGGCCTTGTCGTAACGGGCGATACCCAGGCGCTTCAGTGGCACCTGCTGTCGCACGACGGTGCCGTGGCCGCGGGACGAAGTGACAAGGCCTTCAGCTTCCAGTGCCTTGTACGCAGCGTGGACCGTGGCCTTGGAGCCTTTGCCCTGATCGACCTGTTCTCTGATGTGGGGCAACCGCTGTCCCGGCCGGTAGACACCGCCCCTGATCTCCTCGGCCAGCCTGTCCGCCAGCTCTCGCCACTTGGGCGCCATCACGAACTCCTCTCGACGGAATCTAGTCAAGCACAGTCCTAGGACTAGACAGTCCTAGGACTGTGCGTCAGTATTTCTCTCAGCGATCGCAGTCCTAGGACAGCGAGCCCAAATGGGCTCACTCGGGGCTGCCTGACATTGGGAGCATCCATGCCCGCTTTCAAGATCGACCTCTCGACTGCCGTCGTCTTCATCGCGACCGCACCGACGGCGAAGCTGGTGAGCAAGCAGACCGGTGAGCGGGCCGTTGACCGGGAGACCGGTGCCGGTCTGTCCACGGTGGGCCTGCTGATCTCGGACGAGGGGGAGGGCAACCTCTACCAGGTGACCGTCCCGGAGACCGGTCTCCCCGAGGGTCTGATGCCGGGCATGCCGGTCTCGGTGATCGGTCTGAAGGCCCGGGACTGGGAGAACACGTTCAACGGCCAGACCCGGCACGGCATCTCGTTCCGCGCCGTCGCCCTCACCCTCACCGTCGGGGCCTGAGCATGGCTGACCTGACGACCTTATGGGAGGTCGCCGTCCCTCTCGCTGGTGCGGGTGGTGGTCTCGGCTACGCGAAGGCCCGTGCTCCCCGCGTCTACTGGACGTTGGCCGGACTGCCGATGGCCTGGGTCCGGCTTGCGGTGACGTACCGGGCGACGATGGACGTGTGCGGGCTGACGGTCCAGCCGTCCCGCCTGCGGGCGTTCCTGGTGCGCAACATCGCCCGTCGCAGCGACGTCCAGCCGGTACCGCCGAAGATCCGCCGGGTGCGGGGCTCCTCGACCGGCATGAAGGTCACCCTGCGCCTGCCGGCCGGACTGGAACCCGCGGACGTGATGGCGGCCTCGGAGCGGCTGCGGCACGCCTGGGGCGTCCACTCCGTCGCCGTGGTCGCCACCCGCCCCGGGTACGTCGAGCTGCGGATGACCGGCTACGACGTGCTGCGGCGGGTGAAGATGCCGCGCCAGCGCCCCTCTGGGCCGATGACGGTCCCGGTCGCGCTCCGGGAGGACGGCACCGCGTTCGTCCGCGACTACCTGAAAGTGCCGCACGCGCTGACGCTCGGCGCGAACCAGTCGGGCAAGTCCATGTACCAGCGGAACCTGATCACCGGACTCGCCCGCCTTCCGGTCGCCCTGGTCGGCATCGACTGCAAGCGCGGTGTCGAGCAACGCCGGTACGCGCCCCGCCTGTCCGCGCTCGCGGTGACACCGGAGGAGGCCTCCGGGCTTCTGGACGCGCTCGTGGACGACATGGAGTGCCGCTTCGACCTGCTGAGCGAGCACGGGGCCGGTGACATCTGGGATCTGCCGGAAGAGGTCCGGCCGGTGCCGGTCGTGCTCCTGGTGGACGAGATCGCGGAGCTGTTCCTCGTCGCGGGGAAGAAGGACGAGGAACGCCGGGACCGGATGGTCACGCAGCTGATCCGCCTCGGGCAGATGGCCCGCGCTGCCGGCCTCTACCTGGAAATCTGCGGCCAGCGCTTCGGCTCCGACCTCGGCAAGGGCGCCACCACGCTCCGCGCCCAGCTCACCGGCCGGACCGTCCACCGCGTCAACGACAAGCAGACCGCAGACATGGGCCTGGGCGACATCGCCCCGGACGCGGTCCTGGCCGTGACGATGATCCCGCCGGACATGCCCGGCGTCGCGGTCGCCGGGGACTCCTCCGGCGGCTGGTCCCGCATCCGCACCCCCGAGTTGAGCGCGGACGAAGCCGCAGCGATCTGCGCCCAGTTCGCGTACCTGACCCCGGACCTCCCCGGCCTCGCCCCGTACCGGCCGGTGATCCCCGCCGAAGCCGCGGCGAACGGGGCCGTCCCGCTGGTGAAGCCGATCCCGGCGACGGACTGACCCTCTTCCCCCTCGGTCGGCGTGACCGTCTCACGCCAGGTCCCTACCCGGCCCATGCCCGAAACCGAAGGGAACCCCATGTCCACCACGAAGAAGCCCCCGGCCCCGCGCCGCCGTACGGCCAAGCCCCCGTCCACCCCGCCGTCCTGCGGCACCTGCAACGGCACCGGCGAGACCACCACGACGGTCCGGGTCGGACGCAAGCGCCGGGAGATCGGTGCCACCCAGACCGCGCTGTGCCTGGACTGCCTCGGCACCGGCACCGCCTGACCCAGGAAGGAAGCGGCCTCGTGTTACGCACCCTCCGCTTCGACGCCGTACTCATCCAAGCCGTCATCGCCGGGGCCCTGTCCTTCGCCCACCTCCACGACCTCGCCGTCGCGGCCGGACAGGACGGATGGAAGGCCTGGGCCTACCCGGTCAGCGTCGACCTGCTGTTGGTCGCGGCATGGCGACGGATGCGCATGGACGCGGAGAACCGCGATGCCTGGCTCTGGTTCGCCATCGCCCTCATCGCATCCCTCGGCGCCAACATCGCCACCGCCGGACTCCTCGACCTCAACCATGTTCCGGCCTGGCTGCGGATCCTCGTCGCCGGATGGCCCGCCCTCGCCTTCCTCGGCGGCACCCTCCTCGCCCACGCCCCGGCCCCAGAGCCGCACACGCCGGATCCGGAGCCCGTGGATCAGCCGCGCGTCGAGCCCGCGCCGGACCTGACGGTGGAGCGGATCCCGGACCCGGCTCCCGAACTCCCGCCGGCCGAACCCGCCCCGGAAGTCGTGGACGAAGCCCCGGAAGAGCCCGCCCCCGCGCCGGTGGCCGTGCCTGTTCCGCCCGCGCTGCTCGATCACGCCCGGAAGATCGCTGACGCCCACCGGACACAGACCGGAGCCCCGATCGACGCGGCAACCCTCCGGGCCCGCCTCGGAGTCCCGGCCGCGCTGGCGGACTCGATCGTCCTCCAACTCGCCTGACACGAAAGGAGATCACCGGCCATGCGCCCGAAGCGCTTCTACAACGTGATCCTCATCGGCCCGGTCCGCGTCGGCACCCACCACGACGGACGCGGCACCACCAAGCACACCGCAGCCTGCACCGCCCCCGACTGCGGGTTCTCCGCCGACTACACCACCCGCGCCGGCGCCGAACTCGCCGCCCGCACCCACCGCTGCAACCCGCGCTAACCCGCGAAGGAGACACCTCATGGACGTCCCGCTCTGGCTCGCCCTGATCGTCGTCGGCGCCCTCGGGACCAAGCTCATCCGCCCGCCCTGGTGGCTCGTCGCCGTGATCCTCCTCGGCGGCTACCTCCTCGCCGACAGCTTCCTCGCCCCGCTCGCCGACCCGATCACCAAATAGGGAGACCCGCCATGTTCCGACCGCACATCCCGGTCAACCCGCTCCCGACCGGCATCGTCACCCCACTCGCACAGGCCAGCCCCACCGCCGGCGTCGAGCCGCGCCACGAGTCCGCCCCGGTGGCCGCCGCGCCGACCGTCCCGGCTCGCCCCACGGTCCAGCTCACCCCTGGCAGCGTTCTCACCCTCGCCGCCGGCGGTGGCGCCGCGGTCCTGGTCGTCGGCGCCGTCCTCGTCTCGATGCTCCTCGCCGTCGCCATCACCGGCGTCTCGATCGCCGTGATCGCGGTGGTCCTGCGGCTGCTCATCAAGGACCTGCACAAGCACTGAACGGCCCCCGGGGCGGCCTCGGTCGCCAAACTTCCGCCGCCCCGGGCGCCTCAACCCCATTCCAGATCCAACGGACCCGAAAGGGCTTCCTCATCATGCCCGAGCACACCCACTCCCCGCGCGTCTGCCGCGACTGCGACGGCTTCGCCACCGCCACCATCACCACCGGCCTCCGCACCCCGGACGGCACCCGGACCACCATCCCCGTCCACTGCCCCACCTGCCGGGGCCTGGGCCACACCGTCACCGCCGTCCGCGTCCGCGTCGGGAGGTGACCGCATGAACAGCCTTTCCGTCTCCGGACACATCAAGTCAGACACCCGACTCCGCGTCAGCGCCTTCCCCGACCGCTCTCGCCCCTTCGTCAGCCTCCGGATCGAGGGCGACACGATCGAAATCGCGCTCCTGGCTGCCCCCGGCTCAGCCGAAACCCTTCGCGCCCTCTCCGCCGCCGCAAGCGAGGCTGCCGCAACCTTGGACGCCCTAACCGCCGAGGCTGCGGAGGTGTCCGGCCATGGCTGACCTCACCCCCACCACCGGCCGTCCCGGCCTGCACATCAGCAAGCCCTCCCCCTCCGAGCCGGCCACCGCCTCCGCCGTCTGCCACTGCGGCGCCTCCGCGTCTGCCAAGGGAGACGCACAGGTCACAGCGCTGGTCGCTGGATGGAACTCCAGCCACGGCCCCGCCCACGGGAAGTGATCACGTGATCGACACCGCCACTGCGGCGGGCCTGGACCCGGCCACCCTGAGCGACCTGCTCAAGGTGGCCGGGGCCCCCGGCTTCGACCGCCTCACCGAACAGATCCGCCGCACCGGAGGATGCGCCGCCCCTATCCGCCTCTCCGGGGGCACCAAGCTCCTCGACCCCGCCACCAAGACCGTGCTCCACGCCTACACCACCGACACCGAACCCGGCGGCGTCCTGCGCGTGGCCTGCGGCAACCGCCGGGCCTCCCGCTGCCCCGCCTGCGCCTGGACCTACGCCGGCGACACCTACCACCTCATCCGCGCCGGCCTCATCGGCGACCCCGGCAAGGGCACCCCCGACACGATCCGCGACCACCCCCGCGTCTTCGCCACCCTCACCGCCCCATCATTCGGCCCCGTCCACAACCGCCCCGGCACCCGCCCCTGCCGCTGCGGCACCCAGCACCCTGAGGACGCGCCCGAACTCGGCACCCCGCTTGACCCGACGACGTACGACTACGCGGGCGCGGTGCTGTGGAACAACCACGCCTCCGAGCTGTGGCGGTACTTCACGATCTACCTTCGCCGCGAGATCGCCGCCCGCGCTGGCCTCACCCAAAAAGCTGCCCGCGAACAGTCCCGCGTCTCCTTCGGCAAAGTCGCCGAGTACCAAAAGCGCGGCGCCGTCCACTTCCACGCCGTCATCCGCTTCGACGGACCCAACGGCCCCGACTCCCCGCCGCCCGCCTGGGCCAGCCTCGACCTCCTCACCGACGCCATCCGGGCCGCCGCCGCCCGCGTCCGCGTCGTCGTACCGGCGAACCCGGAGCACGGCTTCGAGGACGAGTGGGTGCTCCGGTGGGGTGAGCAGATCGACGTGCAGCCCATCGGCGCGTTCGGGGACGGGGAGGAGCTGACGGAACAGGCGGTCGCCTCCTATGTCGCCAAGTACGCCACCAAAGCCGCCGAGACCACCGGCACCGTGGATCACCCGGTGGGCAACAAGGAAGCGCTCGTCCTCCTCGGCGTCCCGGATCACCCCCGGCGGCTGATGGAAGCCTGCATGGACCTCGACCGGGCCTACCCCGAACGGCGGCTGAGGGCCTGGGCTCACATGCTCGGCTTCCGCGGCCACTTCTCCACCAAGTCCCGCCGCTACTCCACCACCCTCGGCGCCTTACGCCAGGTCCGCGCCGACTACCGCGCCGCCCAACAACGCACCGCCCTCGGCCTGCCCAACCCGGACGACCACCCGGAAGCCACCCTCCTCGTCGTCGCCCACTGGTCCTACGCCGGTCACGGCCACACCCCCGGCGAATCCTGGCTCGCTGCCAACGTCCGCCGGGACCTCCAGCACAACCGCGAGCATGCCCGCGAGCTGCGGGCCGAACTGTCCGAACTGGAAGGAGAGACCACATGACTGCCGTAGCCATCGAGCGGAAGTGGCACACCACGGCCGAGGTTGCCGACATGCTCGGCTTCGGCCTGTCCAAGACGAAGATGCTCGTGCTCACCGGGGAGATCCGTTCGGTGAAGGTGGGCCGCAACCGCCGCATCCTCCCGGCCTGGGTGGACGAGTACATCGAGCGCGTCGCCGCCGACGCCGAAGGGTGGGCGGCGTGAGCGGCAAACGGGGCAACGGCGAGGGCTCGATCTACCCGTACAAGAACGGCTATGCGGCCTACGTCTGGGTCACCAAGCCGGACGGCAAGCGCGCCCGAAAGTACGCCTACGGCAAGACCCGCGAGGAGGTCCACGAGAAGTGGCTCAACCTGCACGCGGAGGCGAAGAAGGGGCCGGTCGCCACCCGGCACCGCACGGTCGGAGCCTTCCTCGCCTACTGGTTGGAGTCGATCGTGAAGCCGAACCTGGCGCCGCTGTCGTACGTCTCGTACGAGGGGTACGTACGCCTCTACATCGGTCCGCACCTGGGGACGAAGCGGCTGGACAAGCTCACCGTGCGGGACGTGCGCGAGTGGCTGACCAAGCTGGCGGCCGTCTGCCAGTGCTGCGCCCAGGGCAAGGACGCGAAGCGCGCCCTCGGTAGCCGCCGGTGCTGTGCCGTCGGGGAGTGCTGCGAGTCGTACCCGTCCCGTCGGGTGATCCAGGGTTCCCGTGACGCGCTGCGGGCCGCGCTCACCCACGCCGTGACCGAGGAGGAGATCGGCAAGAACGTCGCCTCCCTCGTCAAGGTGCCGAAGCCCCGCCGCAAGCGCATCAAGCCGTGGTCCGTGGTCGAGGCGGGCCGGTTCTTGGCCGATGGGGTCGCCCGGGAGGATCACCTCTTCGCCGCCTGGATGCTCGTCCTCTGCCTCGGGCTCCGGCGCGGTGAGGTGCTGGGGCTGACGTGGAAGTCGATCGACTTCGACGGCGGCGAGCTGTACGTGGACCACCAGATCCAGCGGGCCGGACGGCAGATCCTGCACCGGGAGACCAAGACCGAGGACTCCGACGACTTCCTTCCGCTGCCCGCGCTCTGCCTGAAGGCTCTGAGGATGCGTCGTGCCCAGCAGATCGGGGACCGGAAGGCTGCCGGGGAGCTTTGGCAGGACAGCCACGATCTTGTCTTCACGACGAAGTACGGGACTCCGATCGAGCCGGGCAACCTGACCCGCATGTTCGCGCTCCGGGCTCGGCGCGCCGGCCTGCGGGTGATCCCGCTGCGGAACACCCGGCACACGTGCAGCTCGCTCCTGGTGGCGCTCAAGGTCCACCCGAAGGTGGCACAGCGGATCCTGCGGCATTCGCAGATCGCCATGACGATGGAGGTCTACGCCGAAGCGAGCGAGGAAGAGGTACGAGCCGCAATCGGCAAGCTGTCCGAAGCGATGGGCGGCGGTACCGGCTGAGGCGGTTGCTGTACTTCGCTGCTGTACGGCAGGAAACGGCAGAGGCCCCGGACTTCCGTCCGGGGCCTCAGGCCTGCTGTGCACTCGGCAGGATTCGAACCTGCAACCTTCTGATCCGTAGTCAGATGCTCTATCCGTTAAGCTACGAGTGCTTGGGCTTCCCGGGTTTTTTTCGCCCCGTTGGCCTTGCGAGAACAACAATACATGGACCTCGCCGGGACGCGAAATCCATTAGCCCCAAGGCCTCTGACCTGCGGAAACACCCTGGAAGAAGATCGTCCGGAAGGTTCCGCGCCACAGCGCCGGGCCCGGCTGGCTACCCACGGGGGGCCATCCGAAACCCCTCCAAGCCCTGAACGCACCGGCCCACGCCGGGCGCCCCCACCCGGCTCCCGGCTCCCGGCTCCCGGCTCCCGGCTCCCGGCTCCCGGCATCCGGCATCCGGCATCCGGCATCCGGGAACACGCCAAACGCACCGAAGCCCCGGTCCATCAGGACCGGGGCTTCGGTGAGGTGCGGAGGCGGAGGGATTTGAACCCTCGATGGGGTGTAAGCCCCAAACCGCATTAGCAGTGCGGCGCCATAGACCGGACTAGGCGACGCCTCCAGCACACCCTCGCGTACGAAGGTGCGTGCAGATGATGACACAGGCGCGGGGCCGGTCACCAATCCGCTCCCAACGGTACAAGGAGCTGGGGCCACAGGGCAAAGGCTTAAGCACGCAACGTCCGAGCGGGAAGGTCGTTGGTGAGGCGTACGACGTACGGACGACCTGGAGTGCCCCATGCTGCGTCTCGCCGCCTTCGCCGTCACCTCCGCCCTGGCCGCCGCGGCTGCCGGACCACTGCCGCCCCTGCCCCTGGGGCGCCTGCTCTCCGCGCCCGACCGGCTCACCATCGAGATCTCCAAGAGCGGCAACCGCCTCGTCGACGGCACGCACCGGCTGGAGTGCCACCCCGCCGGCGGCGACCACCCCTTCGCCGAGGAGGCCTGCGCCCGTCTCGACACGCTGGCCAGACAGGGCAAGGACCCCTTCGCCGAGCCGGACTCCAAGAACTGCTCGTTCCAGTACGGCGGGTCGGCCGTCGCCCGGGTCACCGGAACATGGCGCGGCCAGAAGGTGGACACCACGTTCCAGCGAAGGAACGGCTGCGACATCGCCCGGTGGAAGAACCTGGAACCTGTGCTTCCGGGGGAGCATTCCTGACCTGGGACGATGCGGCGGATGCGCGTTTTCCCCCGTACATCCGCCACCTCGCGGCAGGACGGTGCCCTTAGACTCCTCCCGTGACATGCCGGTAGTCGTGGTCAGGGAGGAAGCTCGTCGTGAGCAGCAGGCCATCCCGAGGCGCTGCTCGCCTCGCAGCAATACTCGACGCGCTCCCGGACGCGCTGTTGCTCGTCAACGCCAACGGCACGGTCGTCAACGCCAATTCGATCGCCCTCGAAGTCATGGAGAGCCCCGGTACCGGGCTCGTCGGCCGCGGGGTGCTCGACCTCCTGCCGGAGTTCGACTCCAAGCAGATCCCCGGCTCGATGCGCCGCCCCGGCGACCGCGAGGAGGGCCGCTCCCGGCCGAAGCGGATGACCGCGCGCCGCACCGACGGCAGCGAGTTCCCCGTCGAGGTCACCAGCGCCCACCTCGACGGCCGTGACGCCTACCGCGAGCCCCAGCCGTACACCGGCGACGAACTGCTGATGCTCGTCGTCCGGGACCTCTCCGAGACGGTGGACACCGAGGCCGAGCTGGCCCGCTCCCAGCGGCAGACCGAGATGATCCTGCGCGCCGCCGCCGAGGGCGTCGTGGGCACGGACACCGAGGGCCGCGTCGTCCTCGTCAATCCGGCCGCCGCGCAGATCCTCGGCTACCGCGCCACCGATCTCGGCAACCGCGAGCTGCACGGGCTGATCCAGCACTCGCGCGCCGACGGCTCGCCCTTCCCCTTCGACGAGTCCCCGCTCGCCGACACCCTGCGCAGCGGGCGCAAGCACCGGGTCCGAGGCCAGGTGCTGTGGAACAAGGCCGGGCAGGCCGTCGCCGTCGACCTGACCACCTCGCCCGTACGGGACGGGGAGCTGCTCGTCGGCGCGGTGATGACCTTCACCGACCGGCGCCAGTACGACGCCCTCGCCGCGCGCCACGCCCAGCTGCTGGCCGTCCTCGGGGACTCGCTGCGCGGCCCGCTGGAAGAACTGCGCGGGGAGCTCGCCACGCTGGCCGCCGACGACGGGGGCCAGCTGTGGCCCGAGGCCAACCAGCTGCTGCACCATCTCGCCGCCGGCTACTCGCGGATGACCACCCTCGTGGACAACGTGCTGGAGTACCAGCGCCTGGACGCGGGCAGCGACAAGCTCAAGAAGAAGAACGCCCTGATCAACACGGTCGTCGCGGCGGGTGTCGACGGCGCGGTCGAACTGATCGGCCCCGGGCGGGCGCAGTTCGCCGTCCACGCCCCGACGATCGAGGCCGAGGTGGACGAGGGACGGATCGCGGCCGCCCTCGCGCACCTGATCGCGGACGTCGCCGGGGTGGACGCCACCGGCAAGACCGCCCAGGGCAGCGGGTACGGCGACTCCACGATCGTGGTGGCCGCGGCCCAGCGGGGCGATGTCGTACGCATCGAGGTGCGCGGCCCCTACGAGGGCGGGGACCCGGTGCACGAGCCGATCGTGCGGGGCATCGTCGCCGCGCACGGCGGGGTCCTTCAGACGGTGGAGGTACCCGGTGCGCCCGGCGGGGCGTACGTGCTGGAGCTGCCGCTGGGTTCGGGCGCCGGGACGGTGACCCTGCCGGAGCCCGAGGATCAGCCCGCGCCGGAGCCCGAGGCCGCCCCCGCGACGGTCTCCGGCGGCCGGCGGGGCCGGCGCGGGGTGGACGCCTTCCTGGAGGACGAGGCCGCCGGGGCGAAGGGCCCCGAGGCGCGCGAGGGCGGGGGCGCGCTGGCGCTGCCGTCCGGGCGCCGCCGGGCGGAGGGCGAGGCTCCCGCGCAGGCCGTCGTGTCCGGTCCGGCTGAACTGGCCCAGTCACCGGTGAACCCGGCGGGGCTCGGTACCGGGCGCCGACGGGGCCGCGACGGTGACGACGCCCCGCACGACCGGCCCGTACCGCCGCAGGGCACCGCCATGCCCGCGCTGCCGCCCGTACCGTCGGTGCCCCCGGTTCCGGTGACCGAGCACCCGGCGGGCCGCCGCAGGGCGCTGGGGCCGGCCGGTGCGGCCGCGCAGCCCGCCGGCCCGGTGCCGGCGGCCGGGCTCCCGGCGCCCGCCGCGCCGCGGCCCGTCGCCCCCGAGGGCGGCTTCGCCCTGCCGGCCGGGCCCGCCACGGGTTCCGGTTCCGCCGAGTCCGACACCGAGGGCCCGGGCGGACGCCGTGGCCGGCGGGTGCTCGGCGCACCTGCGGACCCCGAGCCGCCGCACCCGGCGGACGGTGCGGAGCCCGCGCTCCCGACCGGGCGGCGGCGTGCGCTGCCCGCGACCCCCGCTTGGCCGGTTCCCGCCGCCCGCACCGCCCCCGAGGACGGCGAGACCCCCGTGCAGCCCTCCGTCCCCGGTGCCCGCCGGCCCGGCGAGGCCCCGGCCGGTGCGGGGCAGCCGATCAGCGTGCGCGCTCTGGGCACCCTGGGCCAGGGCATCGCCGTGGACCCGGGCGCCGCGGGCGCGGAGGGTTCCGGTTCCGGCCGGCGCCGGCGGCTCGCCGAACCCGCGCCCCAGGGGCGGGCCTTCGCCATAGGGGCCCCCGAGGCGGGCGCGGCCGAGGGCCCGGAGCCGCTGGACGGCCCCGGGGGAGCGGTCGAGGTGGTCAACCGGCCGCCCGTACCGCAGCCCGTGGACGACGAGCTGCCGCCGGAGCCGCTGGACAACCCGCGCCGGCTCCTGGTGTGGCCGGCGCCGGACGCGCAGACGCAGCAGGCGCTGAGCGACCGCGGCTACCGCCCGGTGATCGTGCACTCGCGCGAGGAGGTGGACGCGCAGATCGCGGCGTTCCCCGCCGCGCTGTTCGTCGACCCGCTGACCGGGCCCATCACCCGGACCGCCCTGCAGTCCCTGCGCCAGGCCGCGGTGGCCGCCGAGGTGCCCGTACTGGTGACGGCCGGGCTGGGGCACGCCACGCGCGAGGCGGCGTACGGTGCCGATCCCGCCGTACTGCTCAAGGCGCTCGCGGCCCGCGACAGCGAGCAGCACCCGTCCCGGGTCCTGCTGATCGAGGAGCACGACGAGATCGCCACCGCGCTGACCGCCGCGCTGGAACGGCGCGGCCTCCAGGTCGCCCGGGCGGGCGCGGACACCGACGCCGTGGAGCTGGCGAGCCGGATGCGGCCCAACCTGGTGGTCATGGACCTGATGCAGGTCCGTCGCCGGCGGGCCGGGATCGTGGACTGGCTGCGTGCGAACGGGCTGCTGAACCGTACTCCGCTGGTCGTCTACACGACCGCCGGGATCGGTCCCGCCGACCTGCCGCGGCTGGCCTCGGGCGAGAGCGTGCTGTTCCTCGCCGAGCGGGCCACCACGGCCGATGTGCAGGGCCGCATCGTGGACTTGCTGGCCAAGATCGGGACCAACTAGCGATCCTGGCCCCATGGCCCTCACCGACGCGTCCGAGCACACCGTTCCCGCCGACAACGGGGAGGTGAACCTCCTCATCGCCCGGCAGGTGGAGCCCGGCCACGAGGAGACGTTCGAGGCCTGGGCCCACGGCATCCTGGAGACGGCCGCCGCTTTCCCCGGGCACCTCGGGTACGGGCTGTTCCGGCCCGCCACCGAGGGCGGCCCGTGGTTCCTGGTGCACCGCTTCCGTGACCAGGCGGCCTTCCAGCGGTGGCAGGACTCCCCCGAGCGGGCCCAGTGGTTCTCGAACTGCCTGGGCCACCACCACACCGAGATAGCCCGGCGTGAACTGCACGGGATGGAGACCTGGTTCGCCAAGCCGGGTACGACCCGGCCCGCGCCGCCGCGCTGGAAGATGGCGATCAGCTCGGGGCTGGCCATCTTCCCGATCTCGCTCGCGGGCAACGCGCTGCTCGGGCCGTACCTGGTGGACCTGCACTTCGTGGTGCGGACGGCCGCCTTCGCGGTCGTCTTCAGCACCCTGATGACCTACGTGGCCATGCCCGCCGTCAGCAGGCTGCTGCGGCCATGGCTCACGCGCGGCTGACGTCCGCGGGTCCTACGCGAGGGTGGTGACCTCCAGCTCGCCGTCCGCGTACTGCTTGCGGATCACCTTCTTGTCGAACTTGCCGACGCTGGTCTTCGGCACGGCCCCGACGACCGTCCAGCGCTCCGGGAGCTGCCACTTGGCGATGGACTGGCCGAGGAACGCGCGCAGGCCCTCGTAGTCCACCGTGGCGCCTTCCTTGAGGACGACCGTGGCCAGGGGGCGTTCGCCCCACTTCTCGTCCGGGACGGCGACGACCGCCGCTTCGGCCACATCGGGGTGGGCCATCAGGGCGTTCTCCAGGTCGACGCTCGAAATCCACTCGCCGCCGGACTTGATGACGTCCTTGGCCCGGTCGGTGAGGGTGAGGAAGCCGTCGGAGCTGATCACGCCGACGTCCCCGGTCTTGAGCCAGCCGTCCGCGCTGAACTTGTCCTCGGGGCGCAGGGCTTCGCCGGACACGCCGTTGTAGTAGGAGGCGGCGATCCAGTTGCCGCGGACCTCCAGCTCGCCCGCCGATTCCCCGTCCCATGGCAGGACGTCGCCGGCGGGGCCGATGAGGCGGGCCTCGACGCCTGCCGGGAAGCGGCCCTGGGTGACCCGGTACGGCCACTCCTCCTGGGCGGTCAGCCCGGCCGGCGGGTGCGCCATGGTGCCCAGCGGGGAGGTCTCCGTCATGCCCCAGGCGTGGCAGAGGCGGACGCCGAGCTTGTCGTAGGCCTCCATCAGGGAGGGCGGACAGGCCGCGCCGCCGATGGTGACCTGCTTCATCGACGTCAGGTCGCGCGGCTTCGCGGTGACCTCGGCGAGCAGCCCCTGCCAGATGGTGGGGACGGCCGCGGCGTGCGTGGGCTTCTCCCGCTCGATCATCTCGGCGAGCGGGGCCGGCTGGAGGAACCGGTCCGGCATCAGCATGTTGATGCCGGTCATGAAGGTGGCGTGCGGCAGGCCCCAGGCGTTCACGTGGAACTGGGGCACCACGACCAGGCTGGTGTCGTGGTCGGTGAGGCCCATCGACTCGGTCATGTTGACCTGCATGGAGTGCAGGTAGATCGAGCGGTGGGAGTAGACGACGCCCTTGGGGTCCCCGGTGGTGCCGGAGGTGTAGCACATGGCCGCGGCCTGGCGCTCGTCCAGCTCGGGCCAGTCGTAGCGCTCGGGGCGGCCTTCGAGGAGCTCCTCGTACTCGTGGACCCGGACGCCCAGGCCGTCGAGGACGGAGCGGTCGCCGATGCCCACGACCACGACGTGCTCGACCGTCGGCAGGTGCGGCAGCAGCGGCGCCAGCAGCGGCAGCAGGGTGCCGTTCACCAGCACGATCCGGTCCGCGGCGTGGTTGACGATGAAGACCAGCTGCTCGGGGGGCAGCCGCAGGTTGAGCGTGTGCAGGACCGCGCCCATCGACGGGATCGCGAAGTACGCCTCGACGTGCTCGGAGTTGTTCCACATGAGGGTCGCGACACGTTCGTCCTGCTGGACCCCGAGCTCGTCGCGCAGCGCGTGCGCGAGCTGAGCGCTGCGGACGCCGATCTCGGCGAAGGTGCGCCGATGCGGCTCGGCCTCGCCGGTCCAGGTCGTGACCTGGGACCTTCCGTGAATCGTCGACCCGTGGGCCAGGATCCGCGAGATCAGCAGCGGTACATCCTGCATGGTGCTCAGCAAAGCGTCCTCCCGGTGAGCGCTGCGGCGCTGCGGCGGCTGTCGGATGCTGCCGATTCTGCGCACGTACCGGTCGGCATGTCACTACCCGGGAGTACAAACAGGCTGGCCAATCACTGTCCGGAGCCGTTCCGTGGCCGATGTTTCACGTGAAACACGCCAGCCGCCGCCACGGGAGCACCGGCCGCCCTCAGCGCACCGGGGTGAGCTCGGGGTCCTCGCGCAGCTTGACCAGCGCCCGGGAGACGGCGCTCTTGACCGTACCGACCGAGACTCCCAGCAGCTCTGCGGTCTGCGCCTCGCTCATGTCCTCGTAATAGCGCAGGACGACCATGGCCCGCTGCCGGTCGGGCAGCCGGGTGACCGCGCGCCACATCGCGTCGCGCAGCGCCTGCGCCTCGGCGGGGTCGGTTCCCGCCGGGGTCTCGTTCTCCGGGATCTCGTCGCAGACGAACTCGTCGACCTTGCGCTTGCGCCACTGGGAGGTGCGGGTGTTGACCAGGGCCCGCCGTACGTAGCCGTCGAGGGCACGGTGGTCCTCGATCCGGTCCCAGGCGACGTAGGTCTTCGCCAGGGCCGTCTGGAGCAGGTCCTCGGCGTCGCAGGGATTGGCGGTCAGGGAGCGCGCGGTGCGCAGGAGGACGGTGCCACGGGTCCGGACGTACGCCGAGAACGACGGGTACTGCGTCGGATTCGAGGCGAGCGTGCACACAGGCGTGGTCATGGCTCCACGCTAGAAGCGGCGCGCCCTTCTGGGATCGGCCCCAGGTGCCGGAGCCGGATCCCTCTCAGGTTGTACGGCCGGGCCGCGCCCCACCTACTGAAGGTGGAGGGCGCGGCCGGCCCCTGGGACCGGGGTCAGGGCCCGGCCCCCAGGATCAGGCCGGAGGTCGGCACTCCCGTACCGGCGGTGACCAGGACGTGCTCCGCGCCCGGGAGCTGGTTGACGGAGGTGCCGCGCACCTGGCGGACGGCCTCGGCGATGCCGTTCATGCCGTGCAGGTAGGCCTCCCCGAGCTGGCCCCCGTGGGTGTTGAGGGGGAGCGCCCCGGCCGCCGTGAAGTCCGCGGCCTCCCCCGGACCGCAGAAGCCGAACGCCTCCAGCTGCATGAGGACGAAGGGGGTGAAGTGGTCGTAGAGGATGCCCACGTCGATGTCCGAGGGCCGCAGTCCGCTGCTGCGCCACAGCTGGCGGGCGACCACGTCCATCTCCGGGAGGCCGGTGAGGTCGTCCCGGTAGAAGGAGGTCATCGCCTCCTGGCGGCGGCCGGCGCCCTGCGCGGCGGCGGTGATCACGGTGGGCTTCTGCCGCAGGTCCCGGGCCCGCTCGGCCGTGGTGACGACGAGTGCCTGACCGCCGTCGGTCTCCTGGCAGCAGTCCAGCAGCCGCAGCGGCTCGACGATCCAGCGCGAGGCCGCGTGGTCGGCGAGTGTGATGGGCTTGCCGTGGAAGTGGGCGGCGGGGTTGTTCGCGGCGTGCCTGCGGCCGGTGACGGCGACGTGGCCGAAGGCCTCGGGGGTCAGGTTGTAGGCGTGCAGGTAGCGCTGGGCGGCCATGGCCACCCAGGACGCGGGGGTGAGCAGGCCCCAGGGCAGGGACCAGCCGAGGGCCGCGCCCTCCGCGGAGGGTTCGCGCTGCTGGACACCGGAGCCGAAGCGGCGGCCGGAGCGTTCGTTGAAGGCGCGGTAGCAGACCACGACCTCGGCCACCCCGGTGGCGACGGCGAGAGCGGCCTGCTGGACGGTGGCGCAGGCCGCGCCACCGCCGTAGTGGATGCGGGAGAAGAAGGACAGCTCCCCGATGCCGGCCGCCTGGGCCACGGTGATCTCGGGGCTGGTGTCCATGGTGAAGGTGACCATGCCGTCGACGTCGGCGGGGGTGAGCCCCGCGTCGTCGAGGGCGGCGTGCACCGCCTCGACGGCGAGCTTCAGCTCGCTGCGGCCGGAGTCCTTGGAGAATTCGGTCGCGCCGATGCCGGCGATGGCTGCCCGGCCGCCGAGGCCGTCGCGGGTGCGGACGCTCATGCCGCGGCCCCCAGGGTGACGGTCACGGTGCCCGTGACGTGGTGGCCGATGCGGTTGGCTCCGACGACCCTGATCTCGGCGGTGTCCCCGTCGACGGCGGTGACCGTGCCCGTGAGGGTCATCGTGTCGCCCGGGTAATTGGGGGCGCCGAGGCGGATCGCGACCTTGCGCAGGAGCGCGCGCGGGCCCAGGTGGTCGGTGATGTAGCGGCCGACCAGGCCGTTGGTGGTCAGGATGTTCATGAAGACGTCCGGGGAGCCCTTCGCGCGGGCGAGCTCCGCGTCGTGGTGCACGTCCTGGTAGTCGCGGGAGGCGATCGCCCCCGCCACGATCAGGGTGCGGGTGACCGGGATCTCCAGCGGCGGCAGCTCGTCGCCGACGTTCATGCGTGTTCCCCCTCTTCTTCCCCCTCGGATATGAGGGCGCCCAGTTCGGCCAGCAGCTCGCTGCCGCAGCCCAGGTAGGCGTCCAGTTGGCGGCCCCACAGGAAGTGGCGGTGGACGGGGTGGTCCAGGTCGGCGCCCATCCCGCCGTGCAGGTGCTGGCCCGCGTGGACGACCCGCTTGCCCGCCTCGGAGGCCCACCAGGCCGCCGTGAGCGCGTGGTCGCGGGCCGGGAGGCCCTCGTCGACGCGCCAGGCCGCCTCGTACGCGGTGACCCGGATCGCCTCCGTGTCCATGTACGCGTCGGCCGCGCGGAGCATGACGCCCTGGTTCGTGGACAGCGGCCGGCCGAACTGCTCGCGGGTGGAGGTGTACTCCACGGCCCGGGCCAGCGATCCCGCGCAGACCCCCGCCTGGAGTCCGGCGAAGGCGGTGCGGGCGGCGCCGAGCACCTGGTCGTACGCCTCCGGGCCGCCGAGCCGCTCCGCGCGCGCCCCGCCCAGGGTGAGGCTCCCCGACGCCCAGGGCGCGGTGGTCTCCACCGGCCGGACGGTGGCTCCCGGCGCGTCCGTCCGTACGAGCCACAGGGCCCGGCCGGTGTCGGGGACCAGGACGTGCGTGGCGTCGCGCAGCCAGGGCACGGCGGGGGCGGTGCCGGTGAGGCGGCCGTCGGGGGTGGCGGTGAACCGGCCGCGCTCGGGGAAGGCGCCGGTGGCCACGGCTACGCCGGAGCCGAGGGCGGGCAGCAGCCGGGCGCGCTGCTCGGGGCTGCCGTGCGCGGCCACCGGCAGGACGCCGTACGCGCAGGTGGCGGCGTACGGGACCTGCGCGGTGGTGCGGCCCTGCTCCTCCAGCAGCAGGACCAGGCCGAGCAGGCCGACGTCCTCGACGGCGGCGGTCAGCCCGGCGGAGGTGAGGGCCTTCCAGTGCTCGGCGTCGCTGCCGGTGCCGGCGGCGACGAGGCGTTCGTGGGTCGCCAGGTCACGGAAGATCCTCGCGGCGAGACCGGCCGCGGCGGCCTGTTCCTCGGTGGGGTGGAAGTCCATGTCAGCCCGCCTCCCCTCGGAAGACGGGGAGTTCGAGGGTGTCGTCGACGCGCAGGAACTCCAGCCGGACGGGCATGCCGATGCGGACCTTGTCGTAGGGGACTCCGGTGATGTCGCTGATCATCCGGACGCCCTCGGCCAGCTCTACCAGGGCCACCGCGTACGGAGGGTCGAAGGCGGGGAAGGGCGGGTGGTGCATGACGACGTACGAGAAGACCGTGCCGGCGCCGCTCGCCTCGACGGTGTCCCAGTCGGGGGAGGAGCAGGCGTTGCAGCCGGGCAGCCAGGGGAAGCGCAGGGTCGCGCAGGCCGTGCAGCGCTGGATCAGCAGCCTGTGCTCGCGGACCCCGTCCCAGAACCCCTGGTTGTCGCGGTTGATCACCGGGCGGGGCCGGGGCGGGGCCTGCGGGGCCGGATCCGGCCGGGCGGCGGGGGCGTACTTCAGGATGCGGAAGCGGTGGGTGCCGGCGGGTTCGCCGTTCGCCCGGACGTCCATGCGGGTCGTGACGAAGTGCCCGGTGCCCAGCTTGGTCGTCTTGCGCGGCGAGACCGACTCGATCACGGCGTCGAAGCTCACCCGGTCGCCCGGGCGCAGCGGGCGCAGGTACTCCTGCTCGCAGTCGGTGGCGACCACGGAGGTGCAGCCCGCGCCGTCGAGGAGCGCGAACAGCTCGTCGTAGGCGGAGGAACGGTCGGTGTGGCCGGAGAGGCCGCCCATCGTCCAGGCCTGGAGCATGGTGGGCGGGGCGATGGCGTCCGGTCCGGTGTAGGCGGGGTTGGTGTCGCCCATCGCCTCGCACCAGTGGCGGATCATCGGCTCGTTGACCGCGTCCTTGGCCCGGCCCGCGGTGGCTGCGGGCCGCCCCTCGAAGGCCTTGAGCCTCTCGTGGAACGGGTCGCTCTCCCCGGCGGTCATCGCTTCCTCCCCTTCATCCCGAGCCGCATCATGGCGACGATCTCCCGTTGGACCTCGCTGACCCCGCCGCCGAAGGTGTTGATCTGGGCGGCCCGGTTCATCCGCTCCAGCTCGCCGCCGGCGAAGGCCTCCGGACCGCGCACGAGGGCCTCCTCGCCCACCGCCTCCTGGCAGATCCGGTAGACCTCGACGGTGGACTCGGTGCCGAGGAACTTCACTCCGCTGGCGTCGCCGGGGGCCAGGGTGCCCGCTCCCACGTCCTGGACGAGGCGCCAGTTGAGGAGGCGTACGGCGGCCAGCCGGGCGTGGGCCTCGGCGAGCCGGGACCGCACCCAGGGGTGGTCGGCCGGGCGCTCGCCGGTGGCGGGGTCGGGGGTGCGGGCGTGGCTCAGGGCCCGCTCGTAGAAGTCCTCGGCCTGCATGCCGATGGCCGCCAGGGCGACGCGTTCGTGGTTGAGCTGGTTGGTGATCAGGCCCCAGCCGCCGTGTTCGGGGCCGACGAGGTTGCCCTCGGGGACCCGGATGGCGTCGTAGTACGTCGCGGTGGTGGTGAGGCCGCCGACGGTGTCGATCGGGGTCCAGGCGAAGCCGGGGCTGTCGGTGGGCACCAGGATGATCGAGATGCCCTTGTGCTTGGGGGCCTGCGGGTCGGTGCGGCAGGCCAGCCAGATCCAGTCTGCGTTCTGGGCGTTCGAGGTGAAGACCTTCTGTCCGTCGACCACCCAGTCCCCGCCGTCGCGGACGGCCCTGGTGCGCAGCGAGGCCAGGTCGGTGCCGGCCTCGGGCTCCGAGTAGCCGATGGCGAAGACGGTCTCGCCGCGGAGGATCCGGGGCAGGAAGTAGTCCTTCTGGCGCTGGGTGCCGTACTTCATGAGGGTGGGGCCGACGGTGTTGAGGGTGACCATGGAGACGGGGGCGCCGGCCCGGTAGGCCTCGTCGAAGAAGACGAACTGCTCGTCGGGGCCCCGGCCCTGGCCTCCGTACTCGACGGGCCAGCCGAGTCCGAGCAGGCCGTCGGCGCCGATCCGGCGCAGCAGTGCGCGCTGTGCGGCCGGGTCCTCGGGGACCCCGTCGGGGAGCAGGTTGCGGAAGTACTCGCGCAGTTCGGCGCGCAGTCGCGCCTGGCCTTCGGACGGGGCGAGGTGCACGGCGCTGGCCTCCCGGCATCGCATCGGACGAGTGAAACTGACTGTCCGTCAGATTCACTGTGGATGTCAAGGTCGGGCGAGCGGGGGACCGGACATGCGGAAGGGCGCCCGTACGACCGGACCCCAGCCGGTCCGGTCGTACGGGCGCCCTCAACGGTCAAGCGGCCCCGGGGGCGCCGCCTACCACCAGGGGAAGAAGTTCACCGCGACGTTGGAGTTGGCCTGGTGGATCGCCGTGTACGCGGAGCCGTTGACCTGCGCGGTGTTGTTCTGGTTCGACGCTCCGGAGCCGGTGGCCACCTGCTGCGAGGTGGAGGAATTGCCGCTGTTGCCGCCGTTCACACCGCTGCCGACGATGCTCGCGACGCTCGCATTCGATCCGTCGTTCGCGAAGGAGCCGTTGTCGGCCGCGGCCACCCCGCTGAAGACGGCGACGGCGAGGGGGAGCGAGGCGACGGCGGCGATGACGCGGGCGGTACGGATGCTTGCCATGTCTGATTTTCCTCCAGGAAACCGAAGTCGGGTGTACTCCAAGGCAGTTGGCCGACCGCCTCGGTCGTTCGTGCTGCTGACGACGTCGCGAGACCAGAGTTGCCCACCGAATCCCCGGCGAACCACCCCGCAGCCTGCCATTCCCCCGCAAGCATGACCAACTGCGGATAAACCCCGTTCACGCCCCGGCCGCCCCACGCGGCGCACCCGCATCGCGCGAAGTCCTGCGCACGCAAGAGGCGAATCGTTCCGCCAAACCCGCCCGACCCGGACATGCCGAAAAGGGCCGCACCGTCCGGGAACCCCACCGTCTCCCGGCCCTGCGACCCTGCGGTACCAAGCTTCACGCCCCCCGCACGCCCCGGACGAACGCCGGTGCGACCCCCTGTGCCCCATCCCCGGGGGCACTGCGCGGCGCGCCTGCGCCGCATCCTGCCGTTCCTGCTGCTGGTGCCGGTGCTGCTCGCGCTCCCGTTACGCGGCGAGGGCGAGCCGGTCCTGATCCGCACCGGGGGTGAGGGACGCAGTTGCGAGGGCCGCATCGGGGGCGAGGGCCGCAGTGGCGAGTGCCGTATCGGGGGCGAGGGCCGCGGCGGTGGTCGAGCGCCGGACGGACGGGGCCTTGCCGTGCGCCTCGGCCCGGATCCGCTGCTTGATCGTCGGCGGGAGCGACCCGCCCCGCATCATCGCCCGCCAGGTCCGCCGCGCCACCACGGCCGGCCGGCGACGCACCGCGGGAGCCACCGGGGCGGCGACCGCCTCACCCGCGGCCACCGGGGCCGCCTTCCCACCGAGGCCGAGGGCGGCCAGGAGCGCCACGAGCGCGGCGAGGAGGGTGGTCCAGATCGAGGTGATGCTGCGGTGGGTCATGACGGGCCCCTCATTTCGCGATGTTCCGACGGGCGGATCTGCATACATTCGTCATGATGTGGCCGCAACCGCACGACCCCCGCCACGCGCGCCGATCTTCCGACAAACACCACCCGGAAGGCCCAGGGCCCCTGAACGCCGCCCGCACCGGGGCCCTCGCCCGGGCGCCGGGCGCCAGGGCACGCGGAAGGGGCGCCCCGGAATCGGGACGCCCCTTCGGGTCAGCGAGTGCGCTGAGGTGTGGCGGTGGGTGTGGGATTTGAACCCACGGCGACTCGCGCCACGACGGTTTTCAAGAGAGTGCTGTGGGAAGCGTCTCTGCCGTCACTGACCTGCTCGTTTCCCGATTGCCCGGCTCCTCGCCGCCCGCGGCGGTCCACACCTGGTCCACGGGCAGTGGGCAGCAGCCTCGGACCGCCTTCCGCGTCTCCGCCCTTCCGAGCGGCGCCGTCAGGCCAGACGACCTCGACCGGCAGTCCGTTCGCCCGGGCCTCCGCCACGGTGTCGGCGGTGCCGCCGAGGACGGCCGCCTCTTCCGCGCCGCACGTGGCGGCGGCCGGCCGAGCAAGGAGTACGGCGACCTCTGGAAGGACGCGCGCCTCGCGGTCCTCATCCCACACGAGATCAAGACCCCTCTTGCTGAGGTCCCGTACAGCCTCCGCGCCGCTGGCGTCTCCCTCTGGCTGGACTCCGGGGTCTCCCCGGCTGAAGTCGCCCGCCGCGCCGGTCACAGCATCGCCGCGCTGTTCCGCTTCTACGCGAAGGCCGTCCGCCGCAACCAGCACCACGCGAACCAGCAGATCGAACAGGCCCTCGAACAGGCCGACGACCAGTAGATCACCGATCAGTTCAAGGGGCGTCCCATCACGGGACGCCCCTTTGGCGTGCCTTCATTCGTGCAGGTCAAGAACCATATGCCCCGTGGAGCACACGGTTCGGGGATCGACCCTGTCTCGGCTGCCGCCTACCACCAGGACTGGTTGTTGGGCCCGGTCTGCCACAGGCGGTCGTCGCTCGGGTAGGAGTAGTCCAGGCGGACGGTGTCCCACTGGTCGCCGTTGGTGTTCTGAAGGGCCATGGCGACGTTCACGTTCTTCAGTGGGCGCCAGACCCACCAGCGCTCCGGGTTGCCGCCCTTGGTCTCCAGGCGCAGGCTCCACTTCTGCTGGTCCGAGCCATCGCAGGCCCGTACCACGATGCGGTTCCCGCGGGCCGGGTTGGTCGACTCGGGTTCCATGCACCGGTTCGCGGCACGGTTGCGCAAGGTCGCCGTCCACAGCTGGTTGGTGCTGTCGTAGGTGCCTTCCCAGTCCCATGCCTCCGTGATGTAGCTGTCCCAGCGGGTACCGCGGAGCGCGATCACCTCCGCCCCTTCCGCGGTACTGTCCCCGCCCAGCGCCAGGCGGCTGCCGTGCATCTTGTTCACCAGGTCCTGGTTGATGAGCGAATCCGCCGACGCCGGTGAGGCGCCGGCCAACACGATTGGGACCGCCGCACACACGGCGGCGAGCAGCGAGAACCTGCGCTTGCGCATGACTTGTCGTCCTTTTGGAGAGTGGGGCAGGGCAGCGGGGCAATGCCACCTCGGCCCGGGAACGGCTGGGACGCTTCCACACACCCCTGCGCAACTTCTCCCGGCACGCCCGAACAGGAATCGCAGAAACGATCCCCTGTACGCACAACAGCCCTGCCAGCAGGACGTCTGCCTACTCCGCCCGCTGCGGACCATGGTCCACGCCTGGTCCACACACCGTGATCCAAAGCGACACACGGGCGGATCGGGGTGAGACAGGACCCCATGACGAAGGGGTGCCCCTGGTCGGGACACCCCTTCTGATCAGCACGTTGTCTGACCTGGTGCGGTGGGTGTGGGATTTGAACCCACGGTGACATCGCTGCCACGACGGTTTTCAAGACCGTTCCCTTAGGCCGCTCGGGCAACCCACCTGGCCGGTACAGAGTACCGGGATGTGGGGGTGGGTGGGGTTGGAGTTTCCGTCGGCCGGGTCAGGAGGTCTGGGCCTTGTCGTAGGCCGCCTTGGCCTCGTTGCCGAAGTAGGGGCCGAACATGGTGTTGGGCAGGAAGTTGTAGCCGAAGCTGTTCACCGAGACCTGGGTACCGAGGCCCGTGGACTCGTTGAAGTCCTGGAACCAGGGGCCGCCGCTGGAGCCGCCCGTCATGTTGCAGGCCATGCTGTGGTCCTTGGTCAGCAGGAAGTCCTTGCCCGTGCTGGCGCTGCAGTAGACGAGCTTGGTGCCGTCGTACGGAGCCGCCGCGGGGAAGCCGAAGGAGTACATCCGCTTGTTGTAGCCGCCGTTGAACAGCAGGCCCTGGGCACCGACGACCTGGCTGAGCTTCTGGCCGTTCAGCGGGGCGACGACGGCGAGCCCCACGTCCGTGTTCATGTCCTCGCTCGCCGCCCACTGGTCGGTGGCGAAGGTCTTGACCGCCGGCCACTGGCCGTACGGGGCGTTGCCGTTGTCGTACGCGGGCACGAAGATCCAGTTGGTGTGCCAGGTGCCCTGGTACTTCACGCAGTGGCCGGCCGTGATGACGGTGCTGCCGTTCTGGCTGGTGACCGAGTCGCCCGAGCAGGAGGCGGTGCGGCCCTGGAAGGTGAAGAACACCCGGCCCGAGGTCTTCACCACGGCCCCGCCGCCCGTCCAGGCGCCGCCCGCCTGCGGGAACGCCATGACGGAAGTGGGGGAGGTCGGGGGCACCCGGGTGGGGAGGGCCGCCTTCGCGGGCGCCGTGCGCGCGCCCCCCGGGGTCGCCTCCAGGTCGAGCGGGGTGGCCTGGCGCATCCGCTCCGCGGTCCAGAAGCCGGGGGTCTGCCGGGGCCGGAACGAGGAGGGCGACTCGGCCGCCGCCGAGGGGGAGGCCGCCGTCAGGGCCCCCGCGAGCAGGGCGCCCGCGGCCAGGAGGACGGACACCGCCGTGCGATGACGATTCACGCAGGACTCCTTCTGCCGTGCCCGTGCCGGAGTGACCCGGGCAGGGGTGGGGGTGAAGAGCTGTCGGTGCGGATCGGCTGTTCGGCTTGCGGGGGCAGAGTCGCACGGGGGCCCGGAGATGTCAGGGGGCAGTCCGGACGTTCGGTCGGTTCCGGCCAGGAAATGGCCAACTCGCCTTGTGTCTAACCGTCATGTGGTCACGAGCACACCCGCGTAGGAGACCCCCGCCACCACCACCCAGGCTCCGAGCCCGAGCAGTGCGGCGCGGCCGCCGGTGCGGGCCAGGGTCGGCAGGTGGACCGCGCTGCCCAGCCCGAACAGGGCCGCCGCCAGCAGGGCCTCCTGCGCCGTGTGCGCCCAGTCCAGCGCCACGCCGGGCAGCAGGCCGGTGGCGCGCAGGGCGGCCGCCGCCAGGAACCCTGCGACGAAGAGCGGCACCGGAGCCGGACGCCGCCCCGAGGAGGTGCGTACGCCGCGCCGCCGGGCCCGCATCGAGAGGGCCACCGCCGCCACCAGGGGGGCCAGCAGGGCCACCCGCATCAGCTTGACCAGCACCGCCTCACCGAGGGCTCCGGGGCCCGCGGTCTGGGCGGTCGCCACCACCTGGCCCACGTCGTGGACACTCGCCCCCACCCACCGCCCGAAGGCCGGGTCCGAGAGCGCCAACGGGCCCTGGAGGAGCGGGAGTACCGCGATGGCCAGCGTCCCGCACAGGGTGACCAGCGCCACCGAGGCGGCCACGTCCTCCTCGTCACTGCCGGAAACCTCGCTCACCGCGCCGATGGCCGAGGCCCCGCAGATCGAGTACCCGGTGGCGATGAGCAGGGGCTGGTCCCCCGGGAGCCCGAGGCGGCGGCCCAGCCAGACCGTGCCGAAGAAGGTGGCCGCGACCACGGCGCACACCATCGCCACCGTCGCCCAGCCCAGCCGGAGCACCTGGTCCAGCCCGAGGCCGAGGCCCAGCAGGACGATGCCGATCCGCATCAGCCGCCGCCCGGCCAGCGACAGGCCCGGGCGGGCCGGCCCGCGTACGACGGTCCGTACGCCGGGAAGGTGGGCCACGGCGATCCCGAGCACCACCGAGGCGGTCAGCATCGGCACGCCGGGCACGAGCCGGTGCACGCCCCATGCCACCAGCGCGCCGGCGGCAGCCATCCCCAACCCGGGCCAAGGGGTGGGTGTTTCACGTGAAACATGGCGGACCGCCTCGCTCTGGGGGCGGTGGAGGAGGGCCATCAGTCGACGGGGAGCGTGTAGACGCGGCGGATGCTGCTGCCCAGGCGGGAGACGTCGGCCCCGTAGACGTGGACCGATATCGCCTTGCCGGTACAGGAGTTGCGGACCTTGTGGATGTCCCCGGGCGGCGCGAAACCGCAGACCTCGCCCTGGGCGTTCACCACGTCCTCGGTGGCCACGAGGCGGGCGGCGTCCGCGCCGGGAGCGAGCCGGTAGCGGCGCTCGCTCTCCTCGCCCTGGTGCACACCGGCCACGCACCACGAAACGTGGTCGTGGATGCAGGTCTCCTGGCCGGGCATCCAGACCAGGGCCACGATGGAGAAGCTCCCGTCGGGCTCCGCGTGCAGGATGTGCTGCCGGTAGTGCTCCGGGTCGCCCTCCTGCTGCTCCGCGGTCAGCAGGTCGGCCGCGCCCAGGTGCGGGGCGAGCCGCTCCCCGACCAGGTAGGAGGTCAGGTCGGGGGCCAGGCCCCGGTCCACGACGCTGCGGATCTCGGTGACGAGGGCGGCCATCCTCGTGGTCGTACGGGCCGGCGTGGTGGTGGTCATACAAGCAGCGTCCGTCGGCGCATCCATCACGTCCAACGACAGTTATGACCTGAAATCCCAAGCAGCGCTTATGGATCGAGGACCGCGAAGAGCTGCCGGATCAGCAGCCCACACGGTTCGACGCGACCTTCTTCAGCTCGTCCAGCACCACCGCCGTCGCCGGGATCCGCAGGTGGTCCCGGTAGACGTAGGCGGCGATGTGGCGGCGGGCGGCGGGCTCCAGCGCCCGCCCGCAGACCCGGCTGAGGGAGAGCGAGGGCAGCACCAGAGCGGGCATCATCGCCACGCCCAGCCCCTGCGCGACCAGGCTCTGCACCACCAGGTTGTCGTCGGTCGCGAAGCGGA
The DNA here is from genome assembly GCF_055602105.1 of Streptomyces sp. NPDC037421. Lineage (NCBI taxonomy): Bacteria > Bacillati > Actinomycetota > Actinomycetes > Kitasatosporales > Streptomycetaceae > Streptomyces > Streptomyces sp. NPDC037421. The sequence goes on along the minus strand of NZ_JBVJWV010000018.1, from coordinate 86,105 downwards.
TGTCGGGTACGAAGCCCAGTTCCGCGCACTCGTGCAGCAGGTTCGCCCGGCAACGCGGACAACCCGCGATCCACCGCTCCTCGGCGAGGTCGGCGAGGTGCACGGCGCGGCGCCGGGCCAGCGGATGGCCGGTCGGCAGCAGCACCGTGAGCTGGTCCTCCAGCAGCCTGACCTCGGCGACTTCCTCCGGGATCTCCTCGTGCAGGCCCGGGTAGGTGAAGGCGAGGGTGATGTCGCACTCGCCGCGCTGGAGCCTGCGCAGGGACTCCGGCGGCTCGCCCTCCAGCAGCTCGACCTGGACTCCGGGATGGTCCTTGGCCAGACCGCTGAGGGCTTCCGGGACGAGCGTGACATTGGCGCTGGGGAATCCGCAGACCCGTACGCGCCCGGTGCGCAGCCGCGTGTACGCCTTCAGCTGGGCCTCGGCGGCGGAGAGGCTCCCGAGGATGGACTCGGCGTGCCTGGCCAGGGACTCACCGGCCTCGGTGAGCTTCATACGGCGGCCGACGCGGGTGAACAGCGGTGTGCCGACGGCGCGTTCGAGCGCCTTCATCTGCTGGGTGATCGCGGGCTGGGTGTAGCCCAGGACGCGTGCGGCCGCCGAGTACGAACCCGCTGCGACCACTTCATGGAATGTCCGTATGTGCCGTGAATCGAACACGAGCGAAGCATAAGCAGATATTGGGAGGGGCCGTAGGCGGAATCCCGCCCACGGCCCCTTCCATCAAGCCACTGTCGAGCGCCTGTTCACCACTGCGCCCGCGGCCCGGCCCGCCGCTACTTGTCGCCGACGCGCGAGCCGAGCGTGATGTCGACCGTGGTCGGCTTGCCCGCGCGCAGGTAGGTCATCTTCACCGTGTCGCCCGGCTTGTACGTCCAGATCAGGCTGATCAGGGTCGGGCCGCTGTCGACCTGCTTGCCGCCGAACTCGGTGATGATGTCGCCGGGCTTGAGGCCCGCCTTGCCGGCCGGGCCGTTGGGGTCGACCAGCTCGTTGGCGGGGGCTCCCTGCTCGGAGATCTTGGCGCCGTTCGTCTTGGCCTGGAGGTCAACGGAGACGGAGATCACCGGGTAGACCGGCTTGCCCGTCTTGATCAGGGACTCCGCCACGTTCTTGGCCTGGTTGATCGGGATGGCGAAGCCGAGGCCGATGGAGCCGGCCTGACCGCCGCCGAAGCCGCCGCCTCCGCCCGCGGACTGGATGGCCGAGTTGATGCCGATGACAGCGCCGCGGCCGTCGAGCAGCGGGCCGCCGGAGTTGCCCGGGTTGATGGAGGCGTCCGTCTGCAGGGCGCTCATGTACGAGTTCTTGCCGCCGGAGCCGTCGCCGGAGGCCACCGGGCGGTTCTTGGCGCTGACGATGCCGGTGGTGACCGTGTTGGACAGGCCGAAGGGGGCGCCGATCGCGATGGTCGGGTCGCCGACCGCGACCTTGTCGGAGTCGCCCAGCGGCAGCGGCTTGAGGCCCGCGGGCGGGTTCTTCAGCTTGATCACGGCGACGTCGTAGCCCTGGGCCCGGCCCATCACCTCGGCCTCGTACTTCTTGCCGTCGGAGAAGGTCGCGGAGAGCTTGCCGCCGTTCGCGGCGGAGGCCACCACGTGGTTGTTGGTGAGGATGTGGCCCTCTTGGTCGTAGACGAAGCCGGTGCCGGTGCCGCCCTCGCCGTCCCCGGCCGAGGCCTCGATGGTGACGACGCTGGGCAGGGCGTTCGCGGCGAGGCCCGCGACGGAGCCGGCGTCGCGCTTGAGGTCCTTAGGGGTGTTGCCCGCGGTGATGGTGGTGGAGCCGAAGCCGCCGCTGCTGTTGCGCTCGGCCGCCCAGTAGCCGACGCCGCCGCCGACGCCGCCCGCGAGCAGGGCCGCCACCAGGACGGCCGCGATCATGCCGCCCCTGCCCTTCGGCTTGGGCGGCGGGGTGCCGTCGGTGGTGAGGGGGGCGCCCCAAGCGCCACCGCCGTGGCCGCCCTGGCCGCCGTACGCGGGAACCGCGGGAGGAGGCGGGGGCCACGCCTCGGCGCCGTACGCCGTCTGCGCGGCGGGGGCCGGGGGCTGAGCCGGGTTCTGGGCGTGGGCCTGCGTCTGGCCGTAGCCGTAGGCCGGGGGCGCGGCGGGCGGCGCCGCCGGGGCGGGGGGCAGCTGCTGGGTCTGCTCGGCGGCCGGGGCGGACGCCGGGGCCGGGGCCGGCGCGGCCGGTGCCCCGGGCTCGCCGGGCGCGTACCCCTGATCCGCCGGCGCCGCGGCGGGCCCAGCGGAAGCGGCGGGCGCGACGGGCCCAGCCGGAGCGGCCGGCGCCTTCGCCAGGTCGGGGGTGGAGGCGGCCGGCGCGGGGGGTACGGACGGGGCCGCGGGGGGCGTCGGGGCCGCGGTGCCCTCGTTCTCGGTGCTCACAGCGCTCTCTCCTCGTCACACACGGCTTACAGGCTTACACGGCTGCACAGGCTCTGGGCGTCTCAGGTACTGGGCATATCGGGCGAAACCGGCCCGACACCCACCTGGCATCGGTCCGACTGAACGTTCGAGGTGCCGTACAAGTTCCAGGGCGAAGCCTTTCCCATGACCCGTCAGGGCACTGTAAGCCGGACCTGTGCATCTCCCCCCATCCTTTATATCCGACATATCAGACGCACCCACAGGACTCACCCCGACGCGCCAGGCCTCCTCGGTGGCACCATGACCGGGTGACCCACGCATCGCCGAGCCCCATCCAGGTCGTCGCCCACCGCGGCGCCTCGGAGGACGCCCCCGAGCACACCCTGGCCGCGTACCGGAAAGCCATCGAGGACGGCGCCGACGCCCTCGAATGCGACATCCGGCTGACCGCCGACGGACACCTGGTCCTGGTCCACGACCGCCGCGTGAACCGCACCTCGAACGGCCGCGGCGCGGTCTCCGCCCTGGAGCTCGCCGATCTCGCCGCCCTCGACTTCGGCTCCTGGAAGGACCGCGAGGAGTCCCCCGACTGGGACGCGGACCCCGAGCGCACCTCCGTACTCACCCTGGAACGGCTGCTGGAACTGGTGTCCGACGCCGGCCGGCCCGTCCAGCTCGCGATCGAGACGAAGCACCCCACCCGCTGGGCCGGACAGGTGGAGGAGCGCCTCCTCTTCCTCCTCAAGCGCTTCGGACTGGACGCCCCGCCCGCCCGGGGCCCGCATCCGGTCCGGGTCATGAGCTTCTCCGCCCGCTCCCTGCACCGGGTCCGGGCGGCCGCGCCGACGGTCCCGACCGTGTACCTGATGCAGTTCATCTCCCCCCGGATGCGCGACGGGCGGCTGCCCGCGGGGGTCCGGATCGCCGGGCCCGCCATGCGGATCGTGCGCAACCACCCCGGCTTCATCCGCAAGCTCCAGGCCGCCGGGCACTCCGTACACGTATGGACGGTGAACGCTCCCGAAGATGTTCAGCTATGCGCTGATCTGGGTGTAGAAGCGATCATCACGAACAGGCCACGTCAGGTTCTGTCACAACTCGGACGCTGACGTCCCCTTTTGCCCACCCGTCACGCACGCCCCGTGCGTGACAGGGAGTGCACCGGCGCATCCGCTCCGCATCCGCCGGTCACGAATGCGTCAGGACGGTGTCAGAGGGCCTCGTCATGGCGGTTTCCGGTCCAGGCCATTGGGGCATCCAGACCATGGCGTGGGGCTAAGGAGGTTCCGGGGGTGGCGTTGGTGATGGCACAGGAAGTGCCCACGTCGTCTTGCATGGACATACGCCATGGTCCTGCGGGCGTGGGCGAGGCAAGGCGCCGGATGCGCGAACAGCTGCGCATGAGCGGCCTGTCCGAATCGGTCGTGGACGATGCCGTACTGATCCTTTCCGAACTGCTCAGCAATGCCTGCCGCCACGGCCGGCCGCTGGGCCGGCATGAGATCGGAGACGGGGAGATACGCGCCGCGTGGCGCGTCGACACCGCGGGGCGACTGACGGTCGAGGTCACGGACGGCGGCGGCCCCACCCGCCCGATCCCGGCCACGCCCTCGGTCACCGCGCACGGCGGGCGGGGGCTGAACATCATCAGCGCCCTGGCCCAGGACTGGGGTGTCCGGGACGGAGCGGCGGGTGAGGTCACCGTCTGGGTGATCGTCGCCCGGGGGCCCCGGCACGAGGATTTCGCTACGCGCGTCACCGCCCCGGCGATGGACTTCGCATCGGCCTTCGACGACCTGGATCCGTGAAGCGGGTCCGACCGCACGACCAGTAGCACCGGCCATCCGCACAGGCGGCCGTCCGGGAGCGCACGCCGACCGTGCTCCCGGCCGCACCCCACCGGTTCCGGCGGTACGAACGGCTAGGCTCGCGCCCAGAGACACCGCCGTACCGCCGCAACCGGGAGACACCCACGATGGCCAAGAAGCGCCCCGCCGCGAAGACCGCGAAGCCCCAGCTCGAGAACGGGGAGATCCCGGTCGTCGGCGCGCGCGAGCCCTGCCCCTGCGGTTCCGGGCGCCGCTACAAGGCCTGCCACGGCGCGGCCGCCTCGCACGCCGCGACCGAGCACGTGCGGCGCCCGTTCGAGGGACTGCCGGGTGAGTGCGACTGGGTGGCGCTGCGCGAGCTCGTCCCCGCGGCCACCATCCCGCTGACCCTCAAGGGCGCCCTGCCCGAGGGCGTCCCGTCCGTCACGCTGGTGACCGTACTGCCCATGGCCTGGCCGGCCCTGCGGCGCGAGGACGGCTCGGTCCTGCTCGCCCTCCAGAACGACTCGACCACCGGCGACCTGGCCCGCGACATGGCCGACACCCTGGAGCGCGCGCTCGTCGCCGAGCCCGGCACTCCGGTCCCGGCCCGCCGGGTGCCGGCCGAGGGTCCCCGACTTCAGGATCTCCTCGACCTGGACGGCGTTTTCGAGCCGGTTGTGCACACGGGCTTCGAATTCTGGATTCCGGAGGCGGAAAACGCCCAGAACGCCTCCCCGGAGATCGCCGCCTCGCTGGAACGCGCCAACGCCGCCGCCATCCCGACCGTCAAGCTGACGGGCGTGGACGCGGCCTACTGGTGCGAGACCCCGGACAAGAACCACCTGCGCTGGGTCATGCCGCACCCCGAGGAGAAGCTGCTCGACGCCCTCGCGCGGCTGCACGCGGCGGGCACGTCCTCCCTCGGTGAGGGCACCAAGCTCGTCGGTTCCTTCCGCGCCCACGGCCTCGTGGTCCCGGTCTGGGACCTGCCGACCGGGGTCTCCGCGGAGGACGTGGAGAAGCCCGCCGCCGAGTTCGCGGAGCGGCTGGCCGCGGCCCTGTCCGCCGAGGCCCCGCTGACCGCCGAGGAGCGCCGGGCGCGCGGTGGCCTCACCAACCGCCAGATCACGCTCAGCTGACGGACGGACACGCACGGGTCCGGTGACTGGGGTCACAACTCCCGCTAATCGCCTGCAAATCGATGTCTGAATATCAGAGATCGAATTTGCGAACAGGCGATCTCTTGTTACCGTTCTTGTAGCCCGGTCGCTGGTGCATCCCCCGTCGCCAGCGACCGGGCCCTTGTCTTTCCGGTGGCGCTCAACCTTCGCCCGGGCCCGGTGAGTTGCTCCCGGACCGCAGGAGCAGTCGCCCTTCCTCATCCGGAACTGCAAACTCCGCTACGGCCGAGTAGTCCTGCGGCGCCCCCGCCGAATCACCCCGGGGCGTCTCGCAGAGCCCCGGCTCGTCCCCCGCGCCCACCGCACAGCGGATCTGCACCGTCCGGCCGGCCGGCCCCATCACGGTCAGTACGGCGTCCAGCGCGCGCCCGCTGGTGTTGCGGTAGTAGCTGCGGCCCCAGGTCTGCCCCGCGCTCTCCAGGACGCACGTCTGCGCCTCCAGCCCTTGCGGGGCGGAGAGTTCGGGTCCGCACCGGGAGTCGGTACGCGGCTGTTCGGCCGGTCCCGGCCCCGCGGGCGCCGCGGCGGACCGCGCCCCGCCGGGCGCACCGGAAGCGTGGGAAAGGCCCAGCGAGGAGAGCAGCCCCCCGCCTTTTCCGTCACCCTGACCGGCGAAATCCGGCCCGGCGATCGCTCCGGCCAGGGGAAGCGACAAGATGATCAGCACACCGGCGCCGATACCGATCAGGCGGAGATTCATTCGCCGAAGATAGCGACGCGGGAAAGGGGCGCGGAGATCCCCGCGCCCAATTCCCTTGGAAACCCGTCGCGCTGGCACCCGTACGAGTGATGCGGCGGCCCTCTGCCGCCGCCTGACGTTCAGTACGCGAGCCGGCTGCCGCCGCCCGGCGCACCACTGCTCGCCTCGACGAGCGCGTCCACGACCGTCTCGACCTCCGGCAGCCACAGCCCGTCGGGCCCGGGCCCGGCCGCGGGCTCCCGCTCCCAGCGGACCTGCCCGCCACCGCTGGCCGTGGACGGCGGCAGCAGCAGGTAGCCGCCCTCGCCGTGGAAGCGCAGCGAGGAGGGCACGTGGTCCTTCGCGTAGAGGAGTTCGCCGAGCCGCTCCAGCGAGTACGGAGCCACCAGCAGGGACCACCGGGTGGGGGTGGCGACGACCGGGCCGAGCCGCATGCCCTGCGCGTCCAGGCGCCCGACGGCACGCGCGGCAGCACCGGCCGGCAGGCTCACCGCGCACGGCGCCTTCCCGCCGGTGGCCAGCAGCACCGGGGCGGCGGGCCGCCGTGCCCACCACCAGGCCACCATCCGGGCGTCGGTCGTGGCGGCGAGCAGCCCGGGGTCGAAGGGATGCGCGCCGGGCACCACGCAGTCGGGGTCGGGGCAGGCACACCGCGCACTGTCGGCGCCGGCCCGGCCGACGCCCGGGAGTACGGGCCAGTTCCAGACGCCGGCGCAGGTCAGCGCCCCGTCGAGAAGGGAAGCGGCCGCCGCGCCGTCCGCACCCGCCACGGCCGGGCGGGAGGCGGCCCGCGGGAATTTCAAGCGATCGCGGAGCCGCTGGAGACGCCTTCCGAGGATCTCGCGCATGAGCGCTCGTTCCTTTCCGTTGAACGTCGAAGGGCCACATCACACCATGTATCCGGTGTTTCACCACACGTACACGTTTCGCGTCACTGTCCGCCAGAAGCAGGTTCACACGGTTCGTGCAGTTTTCTTACGGGTCCGTCAAACGTCCGGCGGGGACCCGGAGCGAGCGGTCCGGGCGACCCGCGCCGGTCTCGAAACCGGCTGCCGCCGCTAAGGACGGCCACCCGCGCCGGGTGGTTCCCCGGCGGTGCGCGGGAGGGCGTCAACTGACCCCGGGCACCATCGATTACGTACCCGGAGCCCCTGGAGCGCCTGTCCAGTCGATCGCAAAAACCGTCTGCATGGCACTTTTTCCGGCCAAGTTTTAGCCCCGGCTGGACAGTGAGTTGCCGTCCCACGGACACCAGTATTCCCGCCTGGGCAATGCTGGACATCGCTCCTCGTGTGCGTGTAGATGTGGATCCATTGATGGCGGCGCAGCACGATCTGGGGGTTTGCGATGCTATATGGCGAATCGCACCAGGTGGAAAGGCGGACGCCATGAGCGCCCCGCATCTGCCGAAAGTGGCTGGAATCGATCCAGTGGTTACAGCGTCAGCGCACACTGCGGCGCCCGCGCACGGCTCCACTTCCGCGACGTCCACGTCCACGGCCGCGCCGGGACCTTCTGCCGGCTCCACCCGGACCGCCCCCGCCCAGGGCGCGTCACCCGCGGCGAGCAGCGTCATCCAGGACCGGCTGGCGGGCATGGTCTCCGACCTCACCACCCTCCACGAGCTCACCGAGCGCCTCGCGCGGACCGGCGACCTCGACTCTTCCCTCCAGGAGTTCCTGCGCGCCGGAGCCGCGCTCGTCGGCGCACGCCGCGGACTGGTGGTCCTGGAGCCCTCCGACGGCCTCGGCCCCGCCACCACCATCGGCCTGGGGCTCGGCCGCGCGGACCTCGGGCACATCGAGACGGTGCCGCGCAGCGCCACCTCTTACGGCCGCATCCTCGACGGGCTCCCCGACGCCCACGGCGGCTCCGAGGTGCTGCCCGAGCCGGGCGCGGCGGCGGTCGCCGGCTCCGGCGGCCACGAGCCCCCCGTCGACCCGCGCCACCGGGAGGTCGCGGCGCGGCTCGGTTACGCCGCCAGCTACGCGCTCCCGGTGACCGCCGACGCCACCGGCCGGCTCGGGGCCGCCGTCTGGCTGTACGACGAGCAGGCCGAGCCGAGCGACCGCCAGCGCGACCTGGTCGGGCTGTACGTCCGGCACGCCGCCGAGCACCTGGCCCGGATGGTGGAGGTCACGCGCTCGCGCGACCGGCTGGCCACCATCGCCGAGGAACTGCTGCCCAGCCGGCTGCCCCGGATCCCCGGGGTCCAGCTCGCCGCCCGGCACCGCACGGGGCCGCGCGGCGGCGGCGACTGGTACGACGCGCTGCCGCTGCCCGAGGGCGCCATGGGGCTGGCCGTCGGATCGGTCACCGGCTCCGGCCCGAGCGCCGTCGCCGCGATGGGGCGGCTGCGGGCCTCGCTGCGCGCGTACGCCGTGATGGAGGGGGAGGACCCCGTCGCGGTCCTGTCCGACCTGGAGCTGCTGCTGCGCCTGACCGAGCCCGCGCGCTCGGCGACCGCGCTCTTCGCGTACTGCGAGCCCGCCGCCCGCAAGATCATCCTGGCCGGCGCGGGACACACGCCGCCGCTGCTCATCGGCGAGCGCCGGACCGAGTACGTGGAGACCTCCCTCTCCGCTCCGCTGGGGATGCTGGCGTGCTGGGAGGCTCCGAGCGTGGAGATCGAGCCCGCGCCCGGAGAAACGGTGCTTCTCTACACCGACGGGCTGCTGCGCCGCACCGGCGACCCCATGGACCGGGCCTACGCCCGGCTGCACGCGGCCGCCGCGGGGGTTCCGCGCGCCGCGCGGGAGGACCCGGCGGCCATCTGCGAGCACATCCTGAAGACGGTGCTCCCGCCGGAGGGCCCCGGCGCGGGCGAGGAGTCCGAGGACGTCGTACTGCTCGCGGCCCGGTTCGACTGAGGCCCGCTCCCCTGGGCCGCCACGGAAGCATGCGCCCGGTTTGACTGATATGTCACAGGTCGAGCCGGGGGCCTTCCCTTCGCACATACGATGGACGGGGTCCGCACCCGGTCCTTGCATGTCGTAGAGCTGAGGAGAAGACGTGGCTGACGAGCTCACCCCGGAGACCCCGGAAGAAGAGCAGCCCCAGAAGAAGCACAAGCAGCGCAAGAACGGGCTGTACCCGGGCGTCAGCGACGAACTCGCGGAGAACATGCGCACCGGCTGGGCCGACACCGAGCTGCACGGCCTGGAGCCCATCGCCCAGGCCGGCCACACCGCCGACCGCCGCGCCGCGCTGTCCGCGCGTTTCCCCGGCGAGCGCCTGGTCGTCCCGGCGGGCCGTCTGAAGACCCGCTCGAACGACACCGAATACCCCTTCCGCGCCTCGACCGAGTACGCGTACCTCACCGGCGACCAGACCGAGAACGGCGTCCTGGTCCTGGAGCCCACCGGGGAGAGCGGCCACCAGGCCACCATCTACCTGCTGCCCCGCTCCGACCGCGAGAACGGCGAGTTCTGGCTGTCCGGCCAGGGCGAGCTCTGGGTCGGCCGCCGGCACTCCCTCGCCGAGGCCGAGCAGCTCCTGGGCATCCCCGCCAAGGACGTGCGCCAGCTCCCCGAGGCCCTCACCGAGGCCACCGGCCCGGTGCGCGTCGTCCGCGCCCACGACTCCGTCATCGAGTCCGCCCTCACCGACAAGGTGACCAAGGAGCGCGACGAGGAGCTGCGCGTCTACCTCTCCGAGGCCCGCGCGGTGAAGGACGCCTTCGAGGTCGGCGAACTGCAGAAGGCCGTCGACTCCACCGTCCGCGGCTTCGAGGACGTCGTGAAGGTCCTCGACAAGGCCGAGGCCACCTCCGAGCGCTACATCGAGGGCACCTTCTTCCTGCGCGCCCGCGTCGAGGGCAACGACATCGGCTACGGCACCATCGCCGCCGCCGGCGCCCACGCCTGCACCCTGCACTGGGTCCGCAACGACGGCGCGGTCCGCTCCGGCGACCTGCTGCTGCTCGACGCCGGCGTGGAGACCGACTCCCTCTACACCGCCGACGTCACGCGCACGCTGCCGATCAACGGCACGTACAGCGACATCCAGCGCAAGATCTACGACGCGGTGTACGAGTCCCAGGAAGCCGGCATCGCCGCCGTCAAGCCGGGCGCCAAGTTCCGCGACTTCCACGACGCCTCGCAGCACGTCCTGGCGGAGAAGCTCGTCGAGTGGGGCCTGCTGGAGGGCCCGGTCGAGCGGGTCCTGGAGCTCGGGCTGCAGCGCCGCTGGACCCTGCACGGCACCGGCCACATGCTCGGCATGGACGTCCACGACTGCGCCGCCGCGCGCACCGAGGCGTACGTCGACGGCACGCTGGAGCCGGGCATGTGCCTGACCGTCGAGCCCGGTCTGTACTTCCAGGCCGACGACCTGACCGTGCCGGAGGAGTACCGCGGCATCGGCGTCCGGATCGAGGACGACATCCTCGTCACCGAGGACGGCAACAGGAACCTGTCGGCCGGGCTGCCCCGGACCTCGGTCGAGGTCGAGGCGTGGATGGCGCGGCTGAAGGGCTGACGCCGGCGCGTGAGCGTACGGACGGGCGGGAACCGGACGCGGTTCCCGCCCGCCGTCGTGCTACGACGCCTTCAGCAGCGCGCCGTCCCGCCACTTCAGCATCTTGTCGAAGCTCACCACGGCACCGCGGCCCGGCCGGTTGCGGAAGCGGACGTGGTCGGAGAGCTGCTCGATCAGGTGCAGGCCCCGGCCGTTCTCGGCGAGGCAGGAGCCGGCGGATCTGGGGCGGGCCACCGTCGAGGGCGGGAATCCCGGACCCGAGTCGGCCACCTCGATGCGGCAGCGGTCCCCGTCCAGATAGGCCGTGACGCGGTACGCCTCGGTCCCGTCCGCGGCGCCGCCGGCGGAGCTCCCGCCGGGGTCCGCGCCGGAACGGCCGGTGCGGCCGCCGTGCTCGACCGCGTTCGCGCAGGCCTCGCTCAGCGCGACCGACAGGTCGTGGCAGATGTCCGGGTCCACCCCCGCGGTCTCCATCGTCCCCAGCAGCAGCCGCCGGGCGAGCGGCACGCTCGCGGCTTCGCGCCTCAAGTGGAGAGACCACCAGATGCTCATACGGGTACCTATTGCCGCCCGCACCGGGCCGTAAGCCCCCGGCGGCCGGCACAGCCCTCATTCGGCCGATGTGCGTTTCCCGGGCGGCGGTGTATGCGGGGCGCGTGGCCGTCTTGTGCGGGGGTGCGGGACCGTCGGCAGACCCGGCGGGACCCGGGGCTCCGCCCCCGCCGGGGTCCCCTCACGGCCCCGTCAGCCCACCGTCAGGGCCCGGTCGGTACGGGGTGCGTGGCTGACGGCGGGCTGACCCGGTACGGACCGGTCGCCGGCCGGCGACCGGAACCCAAGGGTCCCTCCAGCACCTGCCGTAGGCAGGGCCCGGGCCCAGTGCGATGATTGCCCGGCCATGACTGCCACCCACACGACACGCGCCGGAGCAGGTCTCCGGATGACCCGGGCCGCGGTGTTCACCGCTGTCTGCGTCGTGCTGTCCGCAGCAGGCCACGCCGTGGCCTCCTGCGCGACCGTGCCGTGGTGGGCCCTGGCCCTGGCCTTCATAGCCGTCTTCGCGGTCGCGGCCCCCCTCGCGGGACGCCGGCGCCCGCTGCCCGGCATCGCCGCCGGACTGGCCGTCGGCCAGCTCGGGCTGCACACGCTGTTCGGCCTCGGCCAGCACGGCGCCGCCGCCGCGCAGGCACCTGCCGACGGCACGGACGCCTCCCTGGCGGCACTCGCCGCCCAACTGGTCTGCGGGGGCAACTCCGTACCGATGAGCGCGGCCGACGCCCGGCAGATCCTGGAGGCCGCCGGACTGGACCCGGCCGCCGTGGCCGCCCAGGCCGCCGCTCAGGGCCACATGGCCCACGCCCACCTGGCGGGGGGCACCGCGGCACCGGCGACCGGCCTGTTCAGCCCGGCCATGCTGATCGGCCACCTGCTGGCCGCGCTGGCGGCCGGCTGGCTGCTGGCCCGGGGCGACGCGGCGCTGTTCCGGCTCGTCGAACTGTCCCGGCTCTCCGCCGAAGCCGACCCCGTACGTCCGCTGCGCGCCGCGCTGGCCTTCGTACGCGCCCTCGCGGCCGGGCTCCCCGGCGCACCCGCGCGCGGCCCCCGGGCCCGCCGGAGCGCTGCCCCGCCCGCCGCCTCGACCGGCCGGGGCGCTCTGCAGCACACCGTGGTCCGGCGCGGTCCTCCGACGGCACCGCTGGTCCTCGCAGCCTGACGCGGCACCCCGCTCCCCGGAACACCCGGCGGGAGCACCGGTGCCGCGACCTCCGCGCGCGCCCGTGTGCGGAGCCGACGTCACCACTGCTTCCGTGGAGTGTTCCTGCCATGAAGACCTCTCGCGTCTCCCTCGCCGCCGCCCTCGCCGCCGGCACCGTCCTCGCCCTGTCCGGTACCGCCTTCGCGCACGTCAGCGTGCAGCCCGCCGGGGAGGCCGCCAAGGGCGGCTACGCGACGATCAACTTCAAGGTCCCCAACGAGCGGGACAACGCCTCGACCACCCAGCTCGAGGTCAACTTCCCGGCCGACCAGCCGCTCACGTCCGTCATGCCGCAGGAACTCCCCGGCTGGACGTCCACCGTCGAGAAGACCAAGCTCGACAAGCCGCTGACCGTGCACGGCAAGCAGATCAACGAGGTCGTCACCAAGGTGACCTGGACCGGCGGCAAGATCGAGCCCGGCAAGTTCCAGCAGTTCCCGGTCTCCGTCGGCAAGCTCCCCGAGAACGCCGACAAGATGGTCTTCAAGGCGATCCAGACGTACGACAACAACGAGGTCGTCCGCTGGATCGAGGAGCCCAAGGAAGGCGCTCCGGAGCCGCAGACCCCGGCGCCCGTGCTGAAGCTGACCGCCGCCAAGGGCGGGGACGACCACGGCGCCGCCGCCAAGCCGGCCGCCGACGGGGCCAAGAACGGCGACAAGAACGACAAGGGCGAGGAGAAGGGCGGGCACGACGAGGCCGCCAAGAGCGCCTCCGACACGACCGCCCGCACCCTCGGCATCGTGGGCATCGTCGTCGGTCTCGCCGGCGTCGCCTTCGGCATCACCTCGCGCCGCCGCGCCGCCAACTGACGCGACGGGCCCCGGCCCGCCGCTCCACCGTCGTACGCACGACATCCGCACCATCCCCGATCCCAGGGACATTTCCTCATGCGCACCACACGTGTGACGGTCGCCGCCCTCGCGGTGGCGACCGCGCTCGCCCTCACCGCCTGTGGCAGTGAGACGGCCAAGAACACCGGTTCGGTCACCCAGATCACGGGCCAGAAGAAGGCCGGATCCGCGACCGTACTCGACCGCCCCTTCGACAAGCCGGACCTCGTCCTCACGGACACCACCGGCAAGCCGTGGAACCTGCGCGAGCAGACCAAGGGACGGCCGACGCTCATCTACTTCGGCTACACCAACTGCCCCGACGTGTGCCCCCTGACGATGAGCAACATCGCCGTCGCCAAGAAGGCACTCCCCAAGGGGGACCAGGACAAGCTCCAGGTCGTCTTCGTCACCACGGACCCGGAGCGGGACACCCCCGACTCCCTCGGCGCGTGGCTCAGGGCCCAGGACCCGGCCTTCACCGGACTGACCGGGGACTTCGCCACCATCCAGGCCGCCGCCCGATCTCTCGGCATCGGTATCGAGGCCCCCAAGAAGGAGGCCGACGGCACCGTCGTCTCCATGCACGGGGCCCAGGTCATCGCGTTCTCGCCCAAGACCGACGAGGGCTACGTCCTCTACGGCGAGGGCACGACCGTCGACGACTACACCAAGGACCTGCCGAAGATCATCAAGGGAGAGAACCCGTGAACGCCCGCACCACCCGCACCATCGCCGCCGCCCTCTCCCTGACGGCAGCGCTCGCCATATCCGGCTGCTCCTCCGACGAAGCGGCCAAGCCGGAGATGACGGTCAGCGGGGCCTTCATGCCCCAGCCGGTCAACGACAAGATGGCCGGCGCTTTCATGGTCATCAAGAACGACTCGAAGACCGCCGACAAATTGCTCTCCGCCACCAGCCCACTCTCGGACGATCTGCAGATCCACGAGACCAAGGACCAGAAGATGCAGCAGGTCCAGTCGATGGACGTGCCCGCCAACGGCGAGCTCAAGCTCGAGCGCGGTGGCAACCACATCATGTTCATGGGGCTCAAGAGCACGCCCAAGGTCGGTGACAAGATCACCATCGAGCTGCGTTTCGAGAAGGCCGACCCGGTCAAGGTCGAGCTGGACGTCAAGGAACGGACGTACAACGCACAGAACTCCAATGCCCACTGACGGACCGAGGAACTGACACGCCATGACGGCCACCGCCCCCGCTCCTCCTTCGGCCCGCGTCCGCGCCTCGGCACTCCTGCCGCGCCTCGCGCTGGTTCTCGCAGCCCTGCTGGCCACCCTGTTCACCGCGGCCGCCCCGGCCACGGCACACGCGGCACTCACGGCGAGCGACCCCCAGGACGGGGCGGTGGTCGCCACGGCGCCCGCCCAGGTCGCCCTCTCCTTCTCGGAGCAGGTCGCCATGGGCGACGACTCCATCCGCGTCATGGACCCGCAGGGCAAGCGCGTCGACACCGGCGAGCTGAGGGACATGTGCAGCGGATCGACCATCCGGTACGGCACCGCCCTGCACCCGGGCCTGCCCAACGGCACGTACACCGTCGCCTGGCAGGCAGTCTCCGCCGACAGCCACCCGATCTCCGGTGCCTTCACCTTCTCCATCGGAGCCCCCTCGGCGACCAGCGTCGCCCTTCCCGACCAGAAGGTGGGCGGCGGCCCCGTCGGCATCGCGTACGGCATCGCCCGCTACGCCGCCTACGCCGGGTTCACCGTCCTCGTCGGCGGTGCCGCCTTCATCCTGCTGTGCTGGCGCCGGGGCTCCGCGGAGCGTCCGCTGCAGAAGCTGGTGGTGCGCGGCTGGGTCACCCTCACCGCGGCCACCCTGGCAATGCTGGTGCTGCGCACCCCGTACACCGGGTCGGGAGAGTTCGCCGACGCCTTCGACCTCGACGGGCTCAAGGCCGTCCTGGACACCAAGACCGGTGCCTCCTTCCTCTCCCGGCTGCTGCTGCTCGGTGCGGCCGCGCTGTTCATCGCGGTGCTCTTCGGCGCTTACGCCCGCCACCAGAAGGCCGCCGTGGACGCGACGGGGGCCGACGGCGCCGAGGACCGGGCCGAGGACAAGAAGGAGACGAGCGACCTCGCCTTCGGGCTCGGCATCGGCGGCACGGTCGTGGCCGGCGGCATCGCCGCCACCTGGGCCCTTTCAGAGCACGCCTCCACCGGCATCCAGCCCGCGATCGCGATGCCGGCCGACATCCTGCACCTGCTTGCCATGGCCACCTGGCTCGGCGGGCTCACCGCGCTGCTGGTCGCCCTGCGCAAGGTGCCGGACATCGAGCGGGAAGCCGTCCGGCGCTTCTCCCGGGTCGCTTTCATCAGTGTCCTGGTCCTCGCCGTCACCGGCGTCTACCAGTCCTGGCGCCAGGTCGGCAGCTGGTCCGCCCTCACCGGCACCAGCTACGGCAGGCTGCTGCTCATCAAGGTCGCGCTCGTCGCCGTCCTCGTCGGCATCGCCTACCTCTCGCGGAGGTGGACCGCCCGGCTCGGGGAGGTCCGGGCCGAGGAGCCGGCGAAGGTGCTCGCGGGAGCCGATGTTTCACGTGAAACATCGGCCGGAAACACCTCGGGCGATTCCGCCGGGGCCGACGAAAACACCGGGGCCGAAGCCGACACTGAAGCCGCCGACGCCGACGCCGACCCGAAGCGGGCCGCCCAGCTCGCCCGGCAGCGCGCGGCCCGTGAGAAGGCCCGCGAGACCCGCGTCCGCGATGCCGATCCGGGCCGTGCCGGCCTGCGCCGTTCCGTACTCGCCGAAGCCGGCGTGGCCGTCGTACTGCTGGCCGTCACCACCGTCCTGACCAGCACCGAACCGGGGCGCGCCGTGGAGCAGGAGGCCGGCCGGGGCGGGGTGTCCGCCCCCGCCGTCCCCAACCGCCCGGTCAAGATCACCCTGCCCTTCGACACCGGCGGCCAGAACGGCAAGGGCAACGTGCGGCTGGAGCTCGACCCCGGCCGGGTCGGCGCCAACACCCTCCACCTGTGGGCGGACGGCCCCGACGGCAAGCCCCTCGACCTCCCCGAGGTCAAGATCTCCTTCACCCTGCCGGCCAAGGAGATCGGCCCGCTGCCGCTCGCCCCTGACCGGGCCGCTGCCGGACACTGGACCGCGTCCGGGGTCCAGCTGCCGCTCGCGGGCGAATGGCGCATCGACGTGACCGTACGCACCTCCGACATCGACCAGACGACCGTCCAGAAGAACGTGAAGATCGGCTGAACAGCGTGACCGACAGCACCGGTAGCACCCCCGACATCGAGATCTCCCGGCGCCGACTGCTGGGCACCGTCGGCGCCGCGGGCGCCGCGGGGCTCGCACTCGGCGCCACGGGCGGCGCGCTCGTGCAGTCAGCGGTCTCCGACTCCCCGGCCGGCTCCCCCGGAGCCGCCGGGTCCCTCGCCTCCCTCGGCGCCACCCGCCTCGCCTTCCACGGGGACCACCAGGCCGGAATCACCGACCCGCTCCAGGCCAAGGGCCACGTCCTCGCCTTCGACCTGGCGCCGGGCGCCGGGCGCAAGGAGGCCGCCGCGCTGCTGCGCCGCTGGTCCGACACGGCCAGGCGGCTCATGGCGGGCGAGACGGCGCCGACCGCCGACAGCGGGATCGCCCTGGACGCGGGACCGTCCTCCCTCACCCTCACCTTCGGCTTCGGCCACTCCTTCTTCGACCGCACCGGCCTCACCGCCCGGCGTCCGGTGGCCCTCGACCCGCTCCCCGACTTCTCCTCGGACCGGCTCGACCCCCAGCGCAGCAACGGCGACCTGTGGGTCCAGATCGGCGCCGACGACGCGCTGGTCGCCTTCCACGCCCTGCGCGCCGTGCAGAAGGACGCCGGGGAGGCAGCCCGCGTGCGCTGGCAGATGAACGGCTTCAACCGGTCCCCCGGCGCGACGGCCTCGCCCATGACCGCCCGGAACCTGATGGGCCAGGTGGACGGCACCGCGAACCCCCGGCCCAAGGACCCCGACTTCGACAAGCGGATCTTCGTGCCGGGCGCCGGCCCGGGCCCCGCCGAACACTCCTGGATGGCCGGGGGCTCGTACGCCGTCGTCCGCCGGATCCGGATGCTGCTCGACGACTGGGACAAGCAGTCCCCCGCCCAGCAGGAGCAGGTCATCGGCCGGACCAAGGCCACCGGTGCGCCGCTGACCGGCGGCGACGAGAAGACCGCGATGGCCCTGGACAAGCTCGGCCCCGACGGCAAGCCGGTCATCCCGTCCAACGCCCACGCGCGGATCTCCGCCCCGGCCCAGAACGGCGGCGCCGCCATGCTCCGGCGGCCCTTCTCGTACCACGACGGCATCAGCCCCGACGGCACCCCCGACGCCGGCCTGCTCTTCATCTGCTGGCAGGCCGACCCGCTGCGCGGGTTCGTCCCGGTCCAGCGCAAGCTCGACCGCGGCGACGCCCTGTCGGAGTTCATCCGCCACGAGTCCAGCGGGCTGTACGCCGTCCCGCCCGGGCCGCGCGACGGGGAGTACGTCGGGCAGCGCCTGCTCGAAGGGTGAACAGCACCGCACCGGCGGGTGGCCCGGCATTAGGCTGACCGCATGTCGGCCACCCGCTTCACGTATCTCGGTCCCGAGGGCACTTTCACCGAAGCCGCCCTGCGCACGCTGCCGGAAGCAGCCACCCGGGAGCTCGTCCCGATGGTGTCGGTCCCGGCCGCGCTGGACGCCGTGCGCAACGGTGAGGCCGCGGCGGCACTGGTGCCGATCGAGAACTCGGTGGAGGGCGGGGTCACCGCCACGCTCGACGAGCTGGCCTCCGGCGAGCCGCTGATGATCTACCGCGAGGTCCTGCTGCCCATCGCGTTCGCGCTGCTGGTGCGGCCCGGGACCGCGCTGTCGGACATCAAGACGGTCACCGGTCATCCCGTCGCCCAGCCGCAGGTGCGCAACTGGCTGCGGACGCACCTGCCCGACGCGGTGTGGGAGTCGGCGGCCTCCAACGCCGACGGTGCCCGGCTGGTGCAGGAGGGCCGCTTCGACGCGGCCTTCGCGGGCGAGTTCGCCGCCGCCACCTACGGGCTGGAGGCGCTGGTCACCGAGATCCACGACGCCCAGAACGCCGAGACCCGCTTCGTGCTCGTCGGGCGGCCCGCCCGGCCGGCCGCGCCCACCGGCGCGGACAAGACCTCCGTCGTACTGTGGCTGGGCGACGACCACCCCGGCGCGCTGCTGGAGCTTCTCCAGGAGTTCGCCGTCCGCGGGGTGAACCTGATGCTGATCCAGTCCCGCCCGACCGGCGAGGGCATCGGCAACTACTGCTTCGCCGTCGACGCCGAGGGGCACATCTCCGACCGCCGGGTCAGCGAGGCCCTGATGGGCCTGAAGCGGACCTGCCCCCAGGTGCGTTTCCTCGGCTCCTATCCGCGTGCCGGTGTCGCGCTGAGTGAGGTGCGGGCCGCACGGCCGGGAACCTCCGATGGCGACTTCACCGAGGCCGCCGACTGGCTGACGCGCTGCC
The DNA here is from genome assembly GCF_055602105.1 of Streptomyces sp. NPDC037421. Lineage (NCBI taxonomy): Bacteria > Bacillati > Actinomycetota > Actinomycetes > Kitasatosporales > Streptomycetaceae > Streptomyces > Streptomyces sp. NPDC037421. The sequence continues at coordinate 67,491 of NZ_JBVJWV010000018.1, read as the reverse complement.
TCGACGGCCGGGCGTAGTCCTCCGTCCACTGTCCACAGAGTTATCCACAGGCCGAGATGGCGACCTGGGGACAAGTCGACAGAGCGGCACGACAAGGTCGACATATCGGCCGGGTGGCCCAGGTTTCGCGCTGGGGAGCGCCAGGTGAACGGCGTCACCCCCGTATCGCCGATCAACTCTTTGGAGCGAGCCATTCCCACCCGAATGAGTGTGTGAGGGCGGTTTGAACCCTGATCGGCCCGGACCGGTCCGGGGTGCCTATTGATCTAATTCGATGTCCACAGATGCGGCACACAGCCTGTGGATAAGAGTGGCCCGGGAGGAATTCCTGTGGACAAGGGCCGCCGCCTCCCGGCCCTCCGGCCCTGCTCAGGCCCCGCGCACCGATCGCCGTTGTGCCCCTTTTCGGTGAAAGGGGACGATTTTATCGTCCGGTCCTGAGGGGCTGGATCCAGCCGTCGGGCGAGTGCGGGACAAGTCCGGGTCGAGCCATTTCCATTCGCCCCAATTGGGACATAGCGACACGCAGCGTGATATCGGTGTGAGTCCCGGAAGCCCAGCCCGGTAGCCTGGAGGGGTGATTGACCTCCGGCTGCTCCGTGAAGACCCTGACCGTGTCCGCGCCTCGCAGCGCGCCCGTGGGGAGGACGTCGAACTCGTCGACGCACTGCTCTCCGCCGACGAGCGCCGCAGGTCCTCCGGCATGCGCTTCGACGAACTGCGCAATGAGCAGAAGTCGCTCGGCAAGCTCATCCCCAAGGCCTCCCCGGAGGAGCGGGCCGAGCTGCTGACCAAGGCCGAGCAGCTCAAGCAGGACGTCAAGGCCGCCGAGGCCGAGCAGAACGAGGCGGACGAGGCTGCCAAGCAGCTCCTGCTCAAGCTCGGCAACATCGTCCACGAGGACGTCCCCGTCGGCGGCGAAGAGGACTTCACCGTCCTGGAGACGCACGGCACGATCCGCGACTTCGGTGCCGAGGGCTTCGAGCCCAAGGACCACCTGGAGCTCGGCGAGTCGCTGGGCGCCATCGACATGGAGCGCGGCGCCAAGGTGTCGGGCTCGCGGTTCTACTACCTCACCGGTGTCGGCGCCCTGCTGGAGCTCGCCCTGGTGAACGCGGCGATCGCGCAGGCCACCGAGGCCGGCTTCATCCCCATGCTGACCCCCGCCCTGGTCCGCCCGCGCGCCATGGAGGGCACCGGCTTCCTCGGCCAGGCCGCGGAGAACGTCTACCACCTGGAGAAGGACGACTACTACCTGGTCGGCACCTCCGAGGTCCCGCTCGCCGCGTACCACATGGACGAGATCATCGACGCCGAGAAGCTGCCCCTGCGGTACGCCGGCTTCTCCCCGTGCTTCCGCCGCGAGGCCGGTACGTACGGCAAGGACACCCGCGGCATCTTCCGCGTCCACCAGTTCGACAAGGTCGAGATGTTCTCGTACGTCGCACCGGAGGACGCCGAGGCCGAGCACAAGCGGCTCCTGGAGTGGGAGAAGCAGTGGCTGACCAGCCTGGAGCTGCCGTTCCAGGTCATCGACGTCGCGACCGGCGACCTGGGCGCCTCCGCCTCCCGCAAGTTCGACTGCGAGGCCTGGATCCCGACCCAGGGCAAGTACCGCGAGCTGACCTCCGCCTCGAACTGTGACGGCTTCCAGGCCCGCCGCCTGGCGATCCGCTACCGCGACGGCAAGAAGACCGCTCCGCTCTCCACGCTGAACGGCACCCTGTGCGCCGTCCCGCGCACCATCGTCGCGATCCTGGAGAACCACCAGCAGGCCGACGGCTCCGTGCGGGTTCCCCCGGTGCTCCGCCCCTACCTGGGCGGCCGCGAGGTCCTGGAGCCGATCACCAAGTGAGCCCCGCTCCGTTCCCGTACAAGCTCGTCGCGACGGACCTCGACGGCACGCTGCTGCGTGACGACGACACCGTCTCGGAGCGCACCCGTGAAGCGCTCGCCGCGGCCACCGCGGCGGGCGCGGCGCACATCGTCGTCACCGGCCGCGCCGTGCCCTGGACCCGGCACGTGCTGGACGACCTCGGCTACCGGGGGATCGCGGTGTGCGGGCAGGGCGCCCAGGTCTACGACGCGGGAGCGCACCGGCTGCTGACCTCGGTGACTCTGGACCGGCAGCTCGCCGGTCTGGCCCTGTCGAAGATCGAGGCCGAGGTGGGTCCGCTGGCGCTGGCCGCCAGCCGTGACGGGGTGGAGGGCGAGGTCCTCTTCGGCCCCGGCTACCAGGTGCAGGAGGGCCTGCCGGCGCTCTACCTGGAGGACACGGCCGAGGTCTGGACCGCCCCGCTGAACAAGCTCTACATCCAGCACCCGGGGATGGGCGAGGACGAGCTCGTCAGGGTGGCCCGGGAGCTCGTCGGCAACCTGGTCGACATCGTCATGGCGGGCCCGGGCATAGTGGAGATCCTTCCGCTGGGCCTGAGCAAGGCCACCGGCCTGTCCCTCGCCGCGCGCCGGCTGAAGGTGAAGGCCGCGGAGACGATCGCCTTCGGCGACATGCCCAACGACATCCCCATGTTCGGCTGGGCCGCGCACGGCGTCGCCATGGCCAACGCCCACGCGGAGCTGAAGGCGGTGGCCGACGAGGTGACGACCTCCAACCAGGAGGACGGCATCGCGGTGGTGCTGGAGCGCCTGCTCGGCGCCGCGTAGCAGAGCGGGACGCGGCGTACCCGGGACGCAGCACCCGGGACCGGACGTACGAGAGGTCCGGGACGGCCCGCGCCGCAAGGCGCGCTCGAAGTGGCCGTCCCGGACCTTTTGTTACTCCCCGCACCACTCACTGTGCCCCGGCCGCACGGGCCGTACCAGCGAATTTCCGCCCGTCAGCCGTGCAGCCCGCGGCGCCGCCAGTAGGCCGCCGTCACGAACGCCAGGAGCGGCCCCCACAGCAGCAGGGGGGCGTAGCAGAGGGTCATGAACCAGTACGCGGCCCCGCTGGGCGCCGTGGGGCTCTGGGTGAAGTTGGTGTTCCATCCGAACGAGGAGAGCACCGTGACCGCGGTGACGGTGGCGGCGCCGAGGGCCGCGGGAACCACCGCGACCAGCGGCGGAACGCGGCGGCCGCCCAGCCAGGGGATCCAGCGCGGCACCTCCTCGCCCCACCGCTGCACGAGGCCCAGGGTGAGCAGGCCCAGGCATTCGGCGAGGGTGCTGAGCGCGATGAGGTAGAGCGATCCGACGCCCGGGAAGTTGTCGGCGTGCAGCGCGTCGCCGGCCTTCCAGCCGACGGGGATACCGACGGCGATCAGTACGCGCCACAGCCCGCTCGGGAGCAGGGTCAGTGCCGCGGCCTTCGCGGCCCAGCGGACCGGGCGGGAGACACCGGGGACCACGGAGACCGCGGAGGCGGCGGGGGCGGGGGCGGGGGCGGTGAGGGTCATGGCTCAAGTCCTTTTGCGGAGGCGGCTGGTGGTGCTCCAAGCCTCGTCCGGCGGGGGCCGCGGAACCATCGCCCGATCAGCAGGTTCAGGACCGCCGGGACCCGGACCCGCCTCTGCCGAACGGCAGATGGAACGCCCCCGCCCCGGCTCGTAGGGTCGGCGGCATGACCGTCAATCCGCGTGCCCTGTACGCCCCGGCGCTGGCCTGCGCCTCCGGGCTGTCCCTCGCCGGGTCCTTCGCCCGGGCGCCCGGGGCGTGGACCCTGGCGGGGATGGCACTGCTGCTGCCCCTGCTGGCGCTCGTGGCCCGGTGGTCACCGGTGCGGCCCCGGGCCGTGGCCGGCAGCCTGGGCGTCGCGGCGGTCTCGCTCTGGCCGGTACCGCTGCTGTGGGCGGACGGGGCGTCGTGGCTGGAGTGCAGCGGGGCGGCGGCGTTCTGGTCGGCGCCCGCTCTCGCGGCGCTGGCCCTCGGCGGCCACCTGCGCCGGCAGGAGGGCAGGACGCGGCGTGCCGTACGGGACGCCCGGCGCGGCCAGCAGCTCGAACTGGCCCGCGATCTGCACGACTTCGTCGCGCACGACGTGAGCGCCATCGTGGTGCAGGCCCAGGCGGCCCGGTTCGTCGCCGGGAACGACCCCCGCCAGGCGGTCCTCGCCCTGGAGCGCATCGAGGCGGCCGGTCTGAGCGCGCTGGCCTCGATGGACCGGACGGTGCACGCGCTGCGCGCGGCGGGCGGCGGCCCCGCCACCCCGGCACCCGGGCTCGCCGAACTGCCGCAGCTGGTGGCCCGGTTCGAGGGCGGGGTGCTGGAGGCCGAGGAGCAGACCCTGGCCGCTCTCTCGCGTGAGGCGGACACCACGGCGTACCGGGTCGCGGTGGAGGCGCTGACGAACGTACGCCGCCACGCGCCCGGAGCGGACTCGGTACGGGTGAGCGTCCGCCGGGCCCCGGCGGGGATAGAGCTGAGCGTGGCGAACACCGCGCCGCCACGCGGACCCCGGACCCTCCTCGGCCGCCGACGCGGCGGGACGGGGCTCGCGGGCCTGCGGGAGCGGGTGGAGGCGGCGGACGGCACCTTTGGAGCGGGGCCTGACGAGGACGGCGGATGGCGGGTTTCGGCGGTCTTCCCGCCGGCCGGCGCCCTTCAGGGGTGATCATGGCAGCGTGACCACGAGCATCCTGATAGCCGACGACCAAGAGGACATCCGGAGCGGATTCCGGCTGGTCCTCGACTCCCAGCCGGACATGACCGTGGTGGGGGAGGCCGCCGACGGGGAGAGCGCCGTGGAGCTGGCCCGGCGCCTGCGCCCCGACGTGGTGCTCGCAGACATCCGCATGCCGCGCCTGGACGGGCTGGAGGTGACCCGGCTGCTGTCCCCGCAGACCCGGGTCGTGGTGGTGACCACCTTCGACCAGGACGACTACGTCCACACCGCGCTGCGCAACGGGGCCTGCGGCTTCCTGCTGAAGCGGTCCGGCCCGACGCTGCTGATCGAGGGGGTGCGGGCGGCGATGGCCGGTGACACCCTGATCAGCCCTCAGATCACCGTACGGCTGCTGAGCCGGCTGTCGGCCCCCGGGACCTCGGCGGCTCCCGTGCGGGCCGAACAGGTACTGACGGGGCGCGAGCTGGAGATCGTACGGCTGGTGGCACGGGGGCGTACGAACGCGGAGATCGGGGCGGAGCTGTTCATCAGCGCCGGTACCGCGAAGACGCACATCGCGAACGTGCAGGCCAAGCTGGGGGCCCGGAACCGGGTGGGGATCGCCGCGTGGGCCTGGGAGCACGGAGTGGTCGGCCCCGAGTAGGTGCCGGCGAGGGGCCGGGCTCGTGTTTCACGTGAAACAAGGGGTCAGGCTCGTGTTTCACGTGAAACATCGGCCGTCGGCCCGTGCCCGTGCGGATCGCGGTGCAGGGTCAGCGGCCAGGCGAGGAGCCCGACGGCCAGCGAGATGGCGTGGCCGAGGTCGGTGATGGTGCCCCCGGTGAGCAGGGGCAGTCCGAAGAAGGCGACCACGCCGAGGAGGTAGAACCATCTCCAGGGGTTCGGGAGCCGGTAGGTCAGCACGCCGATGGAGGCCGCCAGCCCGTAGCTGACGCCGATGTCGACGACGTGGGTCATGCTGTGCGGCGCACGGTGGTCCTGGATGGCCATCAGGAGCACCTTCTGACTGACGAGGGTGGCGACGACATGCGCGGTCGCGACGATCAGGAGCCAGCGCAGGGTGCCGAGCCAGCGTTCCACGGGGGCGTGGAAGAACTCGAAGAGCACCGCGTAGAGGGCGAGCGAGGCCGGGTTCTCGATCCAGAAGGCGCTGCTGAGCAGTGCCCGGACGGGGTACTTGACCAGCTGGTGGATATTGCTGCTGCTGCGGTGGAGCAGCACGTGGTCGAGCCGGTCCGGGGCGATCGCGACGACGAGGCTGGTGACGGCGACGATCAGCAGCCATATGTGCGTACCGGGCGAGGAGCGTATCCAGGACCGCAAGGGCCTGGACGGCTCAGGCTCGGGATGCTGGATCATGCACCCGATGATGCCCCGCGAAGCTGTGCCCCGCCTGGCCGGTGGGCCGGGCGGGGCACGTTCGTGGACGCTGCCGGCGGGTTCCTACTCCTCGCCGGCGAGGGTGAGCCGGCGCAGCTTCTGGCCCGCGTACAGGGTGGCGCCGACGGTGACCGCGAGGAGCAGGACCACCGCGGTGGGCAGGCCGACGCTGGCGTCGACGTACCCCTGTCCGGCGACCTTCTCGGCCAGGGCCAGGGCCCACTGCTGGACGCTGAGCGTCTTGGCTCCGGAGACCAGGCTGCCGAAGAGGGACTCCCAGATGAGGGCGTAGACCAGGCCGAAGACGACCGCGTGCCTGCTGACGGTGCCCAGCAGCAGGAACAGGGCGCTGTAGGCGATCGAGGCGACGAGGGCGGCCACGGTGTAGGCGATGGCGATCTGCTGGCCGTTGCCGTTGAGGATGAAGCCCGCGATCAGGGTGGGGATCGCGGAGAAGGCCATCGTGACCGCGATCGCGACGATCAGCTTGGTCATGATGATCGTCGGCCGCTTCACCGGCTTGGAGAGCAGGTAGACGATCGAGCCGTCGTCGATCTCGGGGCCGATGGCGCCGGTGCCGGCGATGACGCCGATCAGCGGGACCATCGTCGCGAGGGCGAAGCCGCCGAGGAGGTCGGCCGCCACCTTGTCGTCCACACCGGTGAAGAAGCGGACGGCGAGGGAGATGACGATCAGCAGCGCGGGGAGCGCGAAGAGGATCAGCGCGCGGCGCCTGCCGAGCAGGGCCCGGTAGGTGAGCCGGGCGACGGTGGGGTTGTACATGGGTGCCAGCTCCTTCAGGCCGCGACGAGGTAGGAGAAGACCGACTCGAGGGACTCGTCGGAGGGCGAGACCGTCAGCAGCCGGATGCCCTGTTCGCGGGCGACGCGCGGCAGCAGCTCGGTGAAGCGCCCGAAGTCGACGGCCTGGATGCGCAGCGCGCCTTCCTGGAGGTCGACCTCGATGCCGGCCGTGGACGGGTCGGCGATCAGGGCCGCGGCGAGGGCCCGGTCGTCGGAGGAACGGACGAGGTAGCGGTGCGGGCGGTCCGTCATCAGGCGGCGGATCTTGCGGAAGTCGCCGGAGGCGGCGTGCCGGCCGGCGACGACCACCTCGATGTGGGAGGCGAGCTGTTCGACCTCCTCCAGGATGTGGGAGGAGAACAGGACGGTGCGGCCCTCGTCGCCCATCCGCCGCAACAGGTCCATGAGCTGCATGCGCTGGCGCGGGTCCATGCCGTTGAACGGCTCGTCGAGGAGCAGCACGGACGGCTCGTGGACGAGGGCGGAGGCCATCTTCACGCGCTGGCGCATGCCCTTGGAGTACGTGGCGATCTTGCGGTCCTGGGCGTACTCCATCTCGACCGTGGCGAGCGCCCGCTGGGCCGCGGCGTCGTCGAGCCCGTGGAGCTCGGCGTTCGCGACGACGAACTCCCGGCCGGTCAGGAAGTCGTACATCGCCTCGCGCTCGGGCACGACCCCGATCTGCTTGTAGACCTGCTCGTTGCGCCAGATCGGCGCTCCGTCGAGGGTGACGGTGCCCGTGGAGGGGGCGAGGAAGCCGCCCATCATGTTGATGAGGGTGGACTTGCCCGCGCCGTTGGGGCCGAGGAGTCCGGTGACGCCCGGACCGATGCGCATGGTCACGTCGTTGACGGCGACGACGTTCCCGAACCAGCGGGAGGTGTGGTCGATGTCGATGATGGTCACAGCCCGGCCTTCCGGTAGCGGGCCATCAGGGCGGCGTAGGAGCCGACGATGAGGCCGAGTACGACGAGCAGGTACACCACTCCGGTGGCGGCGGAGGGGCCCTCGCCGCCCGGGAAGGCGGAGGTGGCGCCGAGGAAGGCGGTCTGCACCCCGTCGATCAGCGAGATCGGGGAGAACAGGCCCATCCACTCGATGGCCCCGGTGTTCCCGGTGGAGTAGGCGACGGCCTGGACGGTGGAGACGGCTCCGTAGGGGATGAGCAGCAGGGCGATGACGGCGGCCACGCCGAAGCCGCGGCGCGGGGTGAGTGCGGCCATGACGAGGCCGAGGCCGGCGAAGAGGAGCGAAAGCAGCAGTACCGACACCAGCCCCTGCCCGAATCCCTTGGTCTGGTGACCGAAGTCGAACTTCGCCAGCAGCGAGCCGATCCACATGATCAGCAGCGGGGTGGCGGTGAGGATGAAGAGGGCGGAGGCCATGGCGGCGTACTTGGCCAGCACGTAGTCGACCCGCTCGATGGGCCGCGAGAAGTACAGCGGCACCGTCTTGAAGCGCAGGTCGCGCGAGACCGACTGGGGCGCCTGCGAGGCGAGGTAGAGGCCGATGACCACCTGCGTGGTCAGGGCGTACGTCGTGTACTTGATCGGCAGGTCGCTGGAGCCGGGGACGGCGATGGCCACCGCGACGATGATCAGTGCGGGGATGCACATCACCGCGAAGAGGATCATCGGCAGCACCTTGGACTTGGCGGAGCGGCCGAGCCCGTACGCGCCCCGCAGGGACTGCGAGAACAGCGAGGTACGGGCGTAGCCGCGGCCGAGCCGGGGTCCGTCGTAGGACCGGTAGCCGATGTTGTGGATCTGGGTCGAGGTCTCAGGCGCCATCGGGGCCGGCTCCCTTCGGGTGGGCGTGGGACGAGGGCCGGTCGCTGTCGCGGAAGACCTCGGCGATGTGGTGGCGGCGCTGCTCCATGCGGACCAGGCCGAGACCGAGGTCGGCGACGGTGTCGCGGACGGTGTCGTACGTCTCCTCGCCGGTGGCCTCGACGAGGAGGATGTGGCCGGCGCCGGGCAGGCCCTGCTCCTCGCCCGCGTGCAGGGTGACGCCCGCAGCGGTGAGTGCCTTGCGCAGGGCGGCGGTGCCGTCCGGGTACGCGTCGGAGTCGGTGACCTCGACCGCGAGGGTGGCCGTCGTCTGGGTGAAGTCGCTGGTGGAGCTGGAGCGCAGCAGCTTGCCGCCGTCGACGACGACCACGTGGTCGCAGGTCCGCTCCAGCTCGCCGAGGAGGTGGGAGGTGACCAGGACCGAGATGCCGAAGTCGGTGTAGACGCGGCGGATCAGGCCGAGCATCTCGTCGCGGCCGACCGGGTCGAGGCCGTTGGTCGGCTCGTCGAGGAGGACCAGCTGCGGGTCGTGGACCAGCGCCTGGGCGAGCTTGACCCGCTGCTTCATGCCGGTCGAGTAGCCGCCGATGGGGCGGTAGCGCTCCTCGTACAGCCCGACGTGGCGCAGGGTGTCGGCGGTGCGCTCACGGGCGGCGGTCGGCGGGAGGCCGGACATCCGCGCCATGTGGACGACGAACTCGGTGGCCGAGACGTCGGGCGGCAGGGCGTCGTGTTCGGGCATGTAGCCGACCCGTTCGCGGATGGCGCTGCCATGCGTGGCGACGTCCAGTCCGAGCACGGCGGCGCGGCCCTCGGTGGCGGGGGACAGTCCGAGCAAGATCTTGATCAGCGTGGACTTGCCGGCTCCGTTGGCACCCACGAGGCCGGTCACGCCGGGCCCGATGTCCAGGGAGAGCCGGTCGAGGGCGGTCACTCGGGGGTACCGCTTGCTCAGGCTTTCGGTCGCGATGACAGTCACGGGTTCGACGTTAGTGGCGCGGGGGCCGCGGATCGTCAGACCTGGAGCGGGATCGCGTATCCGCCTTGAGGACTACGGACCCTGACGGAAGGCTGATGCCGCCGAAGTTTGTCCACAGGTCCGTGCAGGGGCCTTGACGCGATCTCCGCCCATTGTCACATTCATCAGTGGCAGGTTTCGGGAGCGTTGGGCGACAGGGACGGACGGCCGGCATGACTGGGGACACCAAGCAGCGCACCGCGCACGACTCCGGGCAGCTTTCCGCCGGGCTGCGCGGCTTCAGGGAGGTCCAGCGGCTCGCGTACGAGTGCGCGGAGACCGTGGCGGCGCAGCTGCGCCCGGGAGTGACCGAGCGCGAGGCTGCGCGGATGCAGCGCGACTGGCTGCGCGAGCGCGGGGTGCGGGACTGGTTCCACCTGCCCTTCGCCTGGTTCGGGGACCGTACCGCCTTCGCGAACTTCAAGATCCCCCTCCAGTTCTTCCCGACCTCGCGGCGGCTGGAGCCGGGGATGCCGTTCATCCTCGACATGGCGCCGGTGTACCGGGGCTACGCGGCCGACATCGGCTACTCCGGCAGCCTCGGCCTCAATCCGGTGCAGGACCGGCTGATGTCGGATCTGCGGCCGCACCGGGAGCTGATCCTGGAGCAGGTGCGCGAGCGCCGGCCGCTGCGGGAGATCTACGAGAACGTCGAGCGGCTGATGACCCGGCAGGGGTACGCCAACCGGCACCGGGCCTACCCCTTCGGCGTCATCGCGCACAAGATAGACCGGGTCAAGGAGCGCCGCTGGTCCCCGACCGCGTTCGGCTTCGGCACCCAGTCCCTCAAGGGGCTGGCCTCCGACGCACTGCACGGGCACCGGGAGGGCTGGTCGCCGCTGTGGAGTCCGTACCACTTCTCCGACCACCCGCCGCAGCCCGGCCTGTGGGCGGTGGAGCCGCACCTGGGCTTCCGGGGCACCGGCGCGAAGTTCGAGGAGATCCTCGTCGTCACCGACTCCGGGGACCCCGAGGAGAGCGCGTTCTGGCTGGACGACGACCTGCCGCACGTGCGGCGCTGGGCTGAGGAGAAGGCGGCATGAGCGGGATGAGCGGGACGGCTCTGGAGGGTGCGCGCGAGCGCTGGGTGAGCACCGGCGGGATCGAGCTGTGCGTCGTCGAGCTCGGTGAGACGGACCGGCCGACCGTGCTGCTGGTGCACGGGTACCCGGACAGCAAGGAGGTCTGGTCGGAGGTCGCCGAGCGGCTCGCGGACCGCTTCCACGTGGTGCTCTACGACGTACGCGGCCACGGGCGCTCCTCGGCTCCGGTGCCGCTGCGCGGGGGCTTCACCCTGGAGAAGCTGACCGACGACTTCCTGGCCGTGGCGGACGCGGTCAGTCCGGACCGTCCGGTGCACCTGGTCGGCCACGACTGGGGCTCCGTGCAGGGCTGGGAGTTCGCGACGGTCGCCCGTACCGAGGGGCGGATCGCCTCCTTCACCTCCATGTCGGGGCCCTCCCTCGACCACTTCGGACACTGGATCAAGCAGCGGATGAGGCGGCCCTCCCCGCGCCGGACCGCCCAGCTCCTGGGCCAGGGCGTCCGTTCCTGGTACGTGGGCATGCTGCACACTCCGGTGCTGCCGGAGCTGGCCTGGCGCGGACCGCTCGGCAAGCACTGGCCGAAGCTCATCGAGCGCAGCGAGGGGATCCCGGCCGGCGGGTATCCGACGGCCTCGCTGTCCTCCGACGCGGCGCACGGCGCCTGGCTCTACCGGGACAACGTGCGGGCCCGGATGAGCCGGCCCCGCTCCGACGCGTACGCGCACGTACCGGTGCAGCTGATCGTCCCGACCGGGGACGCCTTCCTGTCCGAGCGGCTCTACGACGACGTGGAGCGCTGGGCGCCGGGGCTGGTGCGGCGGACCCTGCCCGCGAAGCACTGGATCCCCAGGACCCGGCCGGACCAGGTGGCGGCGTGGATCGCCGACTTCGTCACGGCACGCGAGGAGCCTGCCGCGCGGGCCCCGGAGCAGCGGGCTCCGGGCAAGTACGCGGACCGGTTCGGGGGGCAGCTGGTGCTGGTCACCGGCGCCGCCAGCGGGATCGGGCGGGCCACCGCGTTCGCGTTCGCCGAGGCCGGGGCCCGGGTCGTGGCGGTGGACCGGGACGGCGAGGGTGCGGCCCGCACGGCCGAGATGGCACGGCTCGTCGGCGCCCCGGAGGCCTGGGGCGAGTGCGTCGACGTCAGTGACGAGCAGGCGATGGAGAAGCTCGCGGTGAAGGTCGCCGCCGAGTACGGGATCGTCGACGTACTGGTCAACAACGCGGGGATCGGCTTGTCGGGCCCCTTCCTGGAGACCGGCTCCGAGGACTGGAAGAAGGTCCTGGACGTCAACCTGTGGGGGGTCGTCCACGGCTGCCGGATCTTCGGGAAGCAGATGGCCGAGCGCGGGCAGGGCGGCCACATCGTCAACACCGCCTCCGCGGCCGCCTACCTGCCCTCCCGGACACTGCCCGCGTACAGCACGTCCAAGGCCGCGGTCCTGATGCTGAGCGAGTGCCTGCGCGCGGAGCTGGCGTCCAGGTCGATCGGGGTCTCGGCGATCTGCCCGGGCATCGTCAACACCAACATCACCGCCACCTCCCGGTTCGCCGGGGTGGACGCCGCCGAGGAGAAGCGCCGCCAGGAGCGCTCCTCGCGGCTGTACGGACTGCGCAACTTCCCCCCGGAGAAGGTCGCGGACGCGATCCTGCTGGCCGTGGTGAAGAACCGGGCAGTGGTCCCGGTGACGCCCGAGTCCAAGGCCGCCCTGTGGATGTCCCGCTTCACGCCGAACGCCCTGCGCCGGATCGCGCGGCTGGAGCCCCGGCTGTGAAGCGGTGCGACGGCATGCGCGGCACGGCCATACCCCGCTCCTGCCCGCGGTCGTACCATCCCTCGCAGGAGGGCTCGCTGCTCACGGCGGTCGAGTACCTGGCGGCGTCTCCTGCCGCCCGGACCGCGGCGGGCGCGGTCGGCCGAGCCGCCATGTCGTAGGGAGCCGGGATTGTCCGATCAGGCGGTAGCCGAGTACAGGATCGAGGATCTGGCCCATCACAGCGGGGCGACGGTGCGCACGATCCGTGCGTACCAGGACCGCGGCCTGCTGCCGAAGCCGGAGCGGCGGGGCCGGTCCAACGTCTACCGGGACACGCACCTGGCACGGCTGCGCCAGATCGCGGACCTGCTGGACCGCGGCTACACCCTGGCCTCCATCAAGGAGCTGCTGGAGGCCTGGGACGCGGGACGCGGACTGGGCGGCGTGCTCGGCCTGGTCGCCGAGGTGCACGGGCCCTGGACCGACGAGGAGGCCGACCGGATCAGCCGGGAGGACCTCAACGCGCGGTTCGGCGGCCTGCCCGACGACGACGCGGTGGACGAGGCCTGCGAGCTGGGGGTGCTGGAACGGATCCCCGGCCGCCCGGACGAGTTCCTCGTGCCCTCGCCGCAGGAGCTGACCGTCGCGGCCGAGCTGTACGCGGCGGGTGTGCCCCTCGGGGCGATCACGGGGCACCTGCGCGAGCTGCGCGGGCAGGTGGAGCACATCGCCTCGCGCTTCCTGGAGTTCACCACGGAGCACGTCTTCGCCCGCTACCTCGGACAGGTGCCGCCGACCGACGCGGACGCGGCCGAGGCGGCGACGATGGTGCGCAGGCTGCGGCCCCTGGCCCAGCAGACGGTCGACGCCGAGCTGGCGCGGGCGATGCGGCTGTTCGCGACCCGGCACCTCCAGCGCCATCTGGGTGCGCCCGGTGCGGCGCAGCCGACGGGCCCCGCCCCGGTGGCCCTGCCCGCCGGGACGGTACGGGCGGTACAGGAACTGGTGGGGCCGGAGCACGTGGCGGAGTTCGTCCGGGCCGCGACGGAGCGGGAGCTCCAGGCCCGGACGATGAACGATCTGGCCAGCCGGGGCGGCCGGTAATGCTCGATCGGTAGTCCACAGGGACCCCCGGGGCGAATCGCTCAGATGTCGCCGAAACCCGCCGAAACGGCTGTGGACAACTCCCGTCCGCCTGTGGGCAACATGGGTGATCGCTTAGACGATGGCCTCGAACGCCGAGCCCGTACGGGGGATATCGGCCACTGCGGCCTCCCTCTCCGGCTGCCCGGAGCGCGGCGCCACGGCGCCACCGTCACGGCGCTCGCGGCCGTAGAGGAGCGCGGCCAGGGCGAGTCCGAGGACGCCGCCGAGCAGCTGCGCCGCGACGAACCCGGGCAGTGACTGCGGGGCGATGCCGGTGAAGGAGTCACTGAAGGCCCGCCCGATGGTGCCGGCGGGATTGGCGAAGGACCCCGACGAGGTGAACCAGATCGCGGCGGCGATGTACGCGGCGACCGCGGCCGGGATCAGCCTGGGCCGGCCGATGCGGCCGAGCCCCTGGATGACCAGGACCAGTCCGGCGGTGGCGACGATCTCGCCGATCAGCAGGTGGCCCCCGTCGCGGACCTGGGTGGAGAAGGTTCCCGGGGTGCGGCCGAACATCGTCTCCGCCAGTACGGCGCCGCCGATGGCGCCGGCGGTCTGGGCGGCGGCGTACGCGAAGGCCTCACGCGCGTCGAGTCCCCCACCGCCGGTGCGCCGGGCCCACCAGGCGGTGAGGGTGACGACCGGGTTGAGGTGGGCTCCGGACAGGGGGCCGAACAGGGTGATGATCAGGCCGAGGCCGATCGCGGAGGCGAGCGAGTTGGCGACGAGGGCGACACCGGTGTCGCGGCTGAGGTTCGCGGCCTGAATGCCCGAGCCGATCACCACCACGAGCAGGCCTGCGGTGCCGATGAGCTCGGCAGCCACACGCCGAAGCAGTGAAGCCTTATTTGTCATAGTTTCTCCCACTGGACAAGTCGTGATGCGGAAAATGTATTCCGTATCTTGGAAAAGCGATAGAGGGGTGTCCCGCCCGTCCGAGGGGCGGAAAATCACTGCCCCAGGCCCCTGCGAGCCGTCAAGCTGGGGACATGGATGACCGACGCACCGTGAAGGTGTCCAAATACGTCTCGAAACACCTGCGGCACCAGCCGGAACGGATCGGTCTGGTGCTCGACCCCCAGGGCTGGGTGGAGATCGACGATCTCCTGCGGGCCGCCGCGGAACACGGATTCCCGTTCGGCAGGGCCGAGCTCGACCACGTGGTCGCCTCCAACGACAAGCAGCGGTTCGCCGTCGACGGCACCCGCATCCGGGCCAGCCAGGGGCACACCGTCGCGGTGGACCTGGACCTGCCGGAGGCCGAACCGCCCGCGTACCTGTACCACGGCACCGTGGCCGCCGCCCTGGACGCGATCCGCGCCGAGGGCCTTCGCCCCATGGCCCGCCACCACGTGCACCTGTCGCCCGACCGCGAGACGGCCACCCGGGTCGGCGCCCGCCGGGGCCGGCCGGTGGTCCTCGCCGTTGACGCCGGGGCGATGCGCGCCGCCGGGCACGTGTTCCGGGTCAGCGCCAACGGGGTGTGGCTGGCGGACGCCGTACCGCCGGAATTTCTCCGCTTCCAGTAGCCCGCCGGGGGCTGTCGGCCGGGGCGGAATTCACGGAGTGATTGTCGGATCGTCCACCTACTCTGTTCCTCGTTCCGGGATCAGTGAGGGGGGTACCTCGCGATCGCCGACCGACCACGCGAGCAAGCGAGCTGATGCCTGATGACATCCGTGTCCCCGTCCCCGTCCGAATTCCCCGCCGATTCCCCGGCCGAGGGCGCCGTCAACAACTTCCAGGTCGACCTGCGCGGCCTGGTCGACCTGCTCTCCCACCACCTCTATTCGAGCCCCCGCGTCTACGTGCGCGAACTCCTCCAGAACGCCGTGGACGCCGTGACCGCCCGTCATGCGCACGAGCCCGGCGCCGAGGTCCGCATCCGCCTGTCCGCGGCAGCCGGCCGCATCACCATCGAGGACTCCGGCATCGGCCTGACCGCCGCCGAGGCCCACTCCCTCCTCGCCACCATCGGCCGCAGCTCCAAGCGCCGCGGCGAAGGCGCCTCCGCAGCCGAACTGCAGGGCCTGGAGACCACCCGTCAGCAGTTCCTGGGCCAGTTCGGCATCGGCCTGCTCGCCTGCTTCGTCGTCGCCCGGCAGATCCGGGTCGTCACCCGGTCCGCCCGCGACCCCCAGGCCGCGCCCGTCGAGTGGCTCGCCACGGACGACGGCTCGTACACCGTGCGCGAACTGCCCCACGACGCCCGCCCCGACCCCGGCACCACCGTCCACCTGGAAGCCCGCCCGGGCGCCGAGGAGTGGACCGAGCCCGCCCGGGTCGAACGCCTCGCGCACGACTACGGCTCCCTGCTCCCCTACCCGATCACCTTCGACGACGGCCTCGGCGGCGCCCCCCGTCCCGTCACCGACCGGCCCGCCGTGTGGGACCGCGCCTTCCCCACCCCGGCAGCCCGGCGCGTCGCGCTCGCCGGGCACTGCGCGCAGCTCTTCGGCTTCACCCCGCTGGACAGCATCGAGCTCGACCTGCCGGTGGCCGGGGTGCGCGGAGTCGCGTACGTACTGCCCGAACCGACCAGCCCCGCCCACCGGGCCGGCCACCGCGTCCATCTCAAGGGCATGCTGCTGACCGACCAGGCCGACAACCTGCTGCCCGACTGGGCCTTCTTCGTCCGCGCCGTCCTCGACACCGACACCCTGCGGCCCACGGCCTCCCGCGAGAACCTCTACGACGACGAGACGCTCGCCGCCGTACGCGAAGCCCTCGGCGCCCGCATCCGGTCCTGGCTGGCCGAGCTCGCCGCGAGCGAACCGGACCGTCTGGCCGCCTTCCTGAGCGTCCACCACCTCGGAGTGAAGTCCCTCGCCCGGCACGACGCCGAGCTGCTCGGCCTGATGCTGCCGTGGCTGCCGTTCGAGACCAGCGACGGCTCGATGAACCTGGAGGAGTTCACGGCGGCCCACTCCGAGATCCACTTCACGCGCACCGTCGAGGAATTCCGGCAGATCGCCCCGATCGCGGCGGCCCACGGCCTCGGCGTCGTCAACGCCGGCTACACCTACGACGCCGACCTGCTGGCCCTGCTGCCCTCCGTACGCCCCGACCTGAAGGTCACCGAGCTGGACGCGGGAGCGGTCACCGACCGCCTCGACCCGGTCCCCACCGCCGTCGAACTCTCCCTCGCCGCGTTCCTCTCCACCGCCCGCACCCGGCTGGAGCCCCAGAGCTGCGACGTCGTGCTGCGCGCCTTCCAGCCCGTGGCCGTCCCCGCGCTCTACCTCGACGACCGCCAGGCCCGCCAGGAGCGGGACCGGACCGCCGCGCTCGAATCAGCCGACTCGCTGTGGAGCGGCATCCTCGGCTCACTGCGCGGCTCGGGCCCGCGCGCCCGCCTCGTCCTCAACCACAACAACCCGCTGATCCGGCGGATCGCGGGTCTTCCCGACCCGACGCTCGCCGGCACCGCCGTCGAATCGCTGTACGGGCAGGCGCTGCTGATGTCCCAGCGGCCGCTCCGCCCCGCCGATTCGGCCCTGCTCAACCGGGCCTTCCTCGGGCTCCTGGAATGGGCGACCCATCCCGTCGACACCCCGACCGCCACGTTCGAGGAGGACGAGAAGTGAGCACCCTGACGGCCGACGAGATCCGGCGCGCCCTCCACGAGAACCGCGGCCTGCCCCACGGTGCCGCGCGCAACACCCAGGCCGAGGCGCTTGCCGCCGCCGCCGAGGTCTGCGGTGACACCGGGGTGTTCCGAATGGCGCTGCTCAACCAGATCGACGCGTACAAGTACAGCGCCGAGCGGAGCCGCATGGTGGTCCCCTTCGCCCGCCTGCTCCAGGAGTACGACCGCGACCCGTCGGCCTTCGACTCCGGCGACGCCCATTCCCTCTTCTGGCGCTTCAAGTGGGTCTCCGGCCAGATCATCAGCTCCCCCGACGTGCCGATCTCCTCCGTCACCGGCTACCTCGACGACATGGAGAAGCGCTACCGGATCGCCGGCTACAGCGAGCGGGCGGTACGCCAGTCCGAGTACTTCCTCGCCGACGCCATCGGCGACGACGAGCGCGCCGAGCGGGCGATGGCGCAGTGGCGCGTGGCCGACCGCGACGCGATGAGCGACTGCCACGCCTGCGAGACCAACTCCCAGGGTGTGTTCTGGGCGGCCAAGGACGAGCACGCCAAGGCCATCGAGGTCTGGGAGCCCGTGCTGACGGGCGAGCAGACCTGCATGGAGGAACCGCACCGGGTGCTCGCCCGGTCGCTGCTCCCCCTGTTGCGCCTCGGCCGCACCGACGAGGCCCGCTCGCACCACCTGCGCGGCTACCGGATGGCCCGGGGCAAGGAGAGCCTGCTGCGCGCGATCGGCCAGCACATCGAGTTCTGCGCGCTCACCGGCAACGAGGCCCGCGGCGTGGAGATCCTCGCCGAACACGCGGCGCACCTGCGGCCGCTCGTGGACGTCAAGACGCAGCTGGACTTCTACGCCGGGGTGATCGTCCTGCTCCGGCGGCTCGTCGAACTCGGCCACGGCGCCGACCCGGCCGTGCCGTACGAGGGCTCCGCGCACACCGTCGAGGAACTGCACGGCATCCTGCGCGCGGAGGCCTTGGGCATCGCCGGGCGGTTCGACGTGCGCAACGGCACCACCCGGGTATCCGAGCGGCTCACGGAACGGATCTCCCGGGCCCCGCTGGCCGACGCGCTGCCCCTGGGCGTGCGCAGCGCCGCGCTGCCGCAGCCGGCCGGGGCGGCCCCGGCGCCGGCCCCCGCGCCCGCGCCGGCGCCGGCGCCCGTGCCCGTGCCCGTCAGCGCCGTCGAGTTCAGCGTGCTCGTGGAGCAGGCCCGTGGCGCCCGCGACACGGGGCACCCGGACTCGGACCGGCTCTGGGCGGAGGTCACCGTACGGGTCTCCGCGCTGCCGGAGCCGGACGTGCACCCGCTGCTGCGCGCCGAGGTCGCCGACCATCGGGCCCTGACGGCCGCGCGGGCCGGAGCACCGGACGCGGCGGAGCTGCTGGCGGCCGTACGCGACGGCTACCGGACGCTGGGGCAGGCCGAGCGCGCCGCCCTGGCCGAACTGCGGCTGGCGAGCGCGGCCGCGCAGGCCGGGGCCGCGCCGGGAGAGGTCCGCGCGCTGCTGGCAGCGGGCCTGCGCGCCGCCGAGGCACTGGACGCGACGGAGCCGCTGCGGGCCCGCCGCATCGCGGTCGCGGAGCTGTCGGCGCTCCGGCTGGAGCCGTACCTGCGCTCGGCTGAGGCCGCGCAGGAACACGCCCGCGAGCACGGGGACGGCCACGAGCACGACCACGGGCTGCTGATGGCCGGACTCGCCTCCTTCGTCTCCTCCTACGAGCAGGCCCTCCCGGACCTGGCCTCCGAGGCTGAGGAGATGCTCGGCCGACTGGCCCTCTCCCAGGGCGACACCGAACGGGCCCTGGAGCTGCTGGCCTCCTCCGCGGACCGGGCCGTCGAGGCGGGCCGGCCCTGGCAGGCGGCGGACCCTCTCGTACTGCGGGCCGGGGTGCTGCTCTCGCTGGGACGTCCCGAGGAGGCCGAGGCGGCCGCGCGGTCCGGCCTGGAGCACTCCGCCGAGGTGACCGACCCCGAGGAGCAGGGCCTCGTACGCCTCACCCTCGCGGACGTCCTGCTGCGCGGGCAGGGCACGGCTGCGGAGGCCGCCGAGCACGCCCTCGCGGCGGCGCACTGGTTCGACCAGGCGGGGCTGGCCGCCGACGGCGGGGCCCAGGCCCGGCGGATGCTGGCCCAGGCCTACGCCCGGGACGGCCGGACCGCCGACGCGGCGGAGGTGCTGCAGTCGGCGCTGCCGGACCTCCTGGAGCACGGCGAGGGACAGGCCGTCTCGGCGCGGGACCTCCTGGGGAACCTGCTGCGTGAGCTGCGCGAGTCCCGGGCCGCCGCGGAGCAGTTCCTGCTCGCCGCCGAACTGGTCAAGGACTGGGAGGACCCCCGGCCGCATGCGGGCTTCGCCCAGGCGGCCGCCGACAGCCTCTCCGACGCCGGTCTGGCCGATGAGGCCGTCGCCGCGTACCGGCGGGCTCTGGAACTGCGCCGGCTGACCGGTGACGCGGTGGTCTCCGAGGTCCGGATCCTGCGCTCGCTGGCCTGGCTGGGGATGCGCGAGGAGGTCACCGAGGAGACCGTGGCAGCCGCCCGGGCCCTGATGGACGAGGCTGCCGAAGTCCTGGAGGCGGCCCTGGCGGCCGGCGGCGCCGAGGTCACGGAACTGCTCTCCGAACTGGCGCAGACCTGGCACCAGCTGGCGCAGGTGCTGGACCGGCTGGTGAGCTCCCGGGGCCCCGGCCAGGACGGGGAAGGGGAGTCCCCGGTCGGGGGCGTCCTGAGCCCGGACGCCGCCCGGGCCCTGCGGCTGGAGGAGATCGATTTGTGGGAGCGCGCGGCCGAGCTGTACGCGAGGCTCGGGCTGGAGTCGCTCCAGGACCGCTTCCAGTGCCTGAACAACGCCGCGTGGACCGATCACGAGCTGGGCCGCCCGGAGGCGGGCGCCGCCAGGATGTCGGCGCTGCTGGAGGAGGTCGAGACCCTGCCCGAGGGCATGGCTCCGGAGTGGGTGGTCCCCCAGGCGCGGCGGATCATCACGAACCTGACGGCCTGAGCGACTGACCGACCCGGGGGGGGGGGGGGGGGGGGGGGGGGGGGGGGGGGGGGGGGGGGGGGGGGGGGGGGGGGGGGGGGGGGGGGGGGGGGGGGGGGGGGGGAGGCGGGGGGGGGGGGGGGGGGGAGGGGGGGA
>NZ_JBVJWV010000018.1:0-47245 GCF_055602105.1 Streptomyces sp. NPDC037421 | reverse complement strand
TACGCCCCCCCCCCCCCCCCCCCCCCCCCCCCCCCCCCCCCCCCCCCCCCCCCCCCCCCCCCCCCCCCCCCCCCCCCCCCCCCCCCCCCCCCCCGGGGCCGTTGGGGGGGGTCAGCCGTCCAGCTGGGCGAGCGCCTCGGTGGCGATCCGCTCGAAGACGGCCTCGTCGGCGGCGAAGTCGGAGTCCGGGATCGGCGCGTGGATGACCAGCTCGGTGAAGCCCAGCTCGCGGTGGCGGCCCGCGAAGTCGACGAAGGCGTCCACGGACTCCAGCATGGTGCCGCGCTCCGGGGTGAACCCGGTCAGCAGCACCTTCTCGATGGAGTCGGAGTCCCGGCCGATCTCCGCCAGGGCCTTTTCGAGGCGCCCGTGCTGGATGCGCAGGGCCTCCAGCGACTCCTCGGGCGTGCCCTCGGAGTGCTTGGGGTCGCCCGCGGTCACCCAGGCCTGGCCGTGGCTCGCGGCGAGCTTCACACCGCGCGGGCCGGTCGCCGCGACGGCGAACGGCAGGCGCGGGCGCTGGACGCACCCGGGGATGTTGCGCGCCTCGTCGGCGGAGTAGAACGTGCCGTGGTGGGTGAGCGCCTGCTCGGTGAGCAGTCGGTCGAGCAGCGGCACGAACTCCGCGAAGCGGTCCGCCCGCTCGCGCGGGCTCCACTCCTCCTGACCCAGCGCGGTCGCGTCGAAGCCGTTGCCGCCCGCGCCGATGCCGAGGGTGATGCGTCCGCACGAGATGTCGTCCAGCGACATCAGCTCCTTGGCCAGGGTCACCGGGTGGCGGAAGTTCGGCGAGGTGACCAGGGTGCCCAGGCGGATCCGCTCGGTGACGGAGGCCGCGGCGGTCAGCGTGGGCACCGCGCCGTACCAGGTGCGGTCGCGGAAGCCCCGCCAGCTCAGGTGGTCGTAGGTGTAGGCGGTGTGGAACCCGAGGCGCTCGGCCCGCTCCCACTGGTCGCGGCCTCCCTCGTGCCACGGGCGTACCGGCAGGATCACAGTGCTCAGGCGCAGAGTCATGCCGTCGAGCGTACGGCGGTCCGTGGCGCGTACACCAACCACGCCTCGTCCATCGGCCCGGCTCGTCCGGTTCGGCGCATGTTTCACGTGAAACATGCGCCTGGTTGGAGGGTCCCCCGGGGGCGCCTCGCGGCGGGGGCGGGAAACTGTCTGGACGATCATGGTCCGGCGGCAGGGGCCCATGGGCGAAGATGGAGCGGTGACCTCGGCTTCTCAGCGCCCGGACGGGCCGACCCCCGCACCCCGGCTCATCGCCACCGACCTCGACGGCACCCTGCTGCGCGACGACAAGTCCGTCTCGCTCCGCACGGTCGCCGCGCTCGCCGCTGCCGAGGAGGCCGGGATCGAGGTCTTCTTCGTCACCGGCCGCCCGGCGCGCTGGATGGACGTGGTCAGCGATCACGTCCACGGCCACGGCCTGGCGATCTGCGCGAACGGCGCCGCCGTCGTCGACCTCCACGCCGACCGGGAGTTCGTGCAGGTCAGGTCACTGCCCCGGGCCACGGCCCTCACCGTCGTGGACACCCTGCGCACAGCCGCTCCCGGCACCTCCTTCGCGGTCGAGATGACCACCGGCATCAACTACGAGCCGGCCTACCCGCCGTTCTTCCAGGACCCGGGTGCCACGGTCGCCACCGCCGAGAAGCTGCTCCACGAGGAACACGACGACCATGCGGCGCCGGTGCTGAAGCTGCTCGCGCACCACGCCGAAATGACCCCGGACGAGTTCCTCGCCCTGGCCCGGTCCGCAGCCGGCGCCTACGCCTCCATCACCCGCTCCAGCCCGACCGCACTGCTGGAGATCAGCGGGCTCGGCGTGTCCAAGGCCAGCACCCTGGAGCTGTGCTGTGCCGAACGCGGGATCTCCCCCGCGGAGGTCGTCGCCTTCGGTGACATGCCCAACGACGTGGAGATGCTCCGCTGGGCCGGCACCTCGTACGCGATGGGCAACGCCCATCCGGACGTGATCGCGGCCGCGTCCGGCCGTACGGTCGCGAACAACGAGGACGGGGTCGCCGTGGTCATCGAACAGATCCTGGCCGAACGCGCCGCGCGCGGCTAGTACCTCCCGCCGGACGGGCCGCCGACCGGGCCGGCCGCGACGGATCACAGCGGGGCCTCCCAGACCAGGGTGGTCCCGCCGCCGTCCTCCCCGATGCCGGATCCGTACCAGCTGGAGCCGCCGAGCGACTCCGCCCTGCGGCGCAGGTTCCGCAAGCCGCTGCGCCGACCGCCCTCCGGCATGCCCACCCCGTCGTCGGCGACCTCCAGCCGCACCCCGGGCCGGCCGTCGGGCAGGCTGACAGTGCAGTCGACCAGCACTTCGATCCGGGACGCGTCCGCGTGCCGGAAGGCGTTCGACAGGGCCTCGCGCAGGGCGGCGATCAGGTTCTTGCCGACCAGCTCGCCGACGACCGTGTCGATCGGGCCGGCGAAGCGGTGCGAGGGCTTGAAGCCCAGCGGCACGGCCGCCATGTTGATCTCCCGCAGCACACGCGTACGCAGCCCCGACGGAGCCTCCGCCGGGCCCTGCTGGAGCGCGAAGATCGCGGTGCGGATCTCCTGGATGGTCACGTCCAGCTCGTCCACGGCCTTGCCCACGCC
Source organism: Streptomyces sp. NPDC037421 (assembly GCF_055602105.1). Taxonomy (NCBI): domain Bacteria; kingdom Bacillati; phylum Actinomycetota; class Actinomycetes; order Kitasatosporales; family Streptomycetaceae; genus Streptomyces; species Streptomyces sp. NPDC037421. Next base: position 44,626 of record NZ_JBVJWV010000018.1, on the reverse strand, counting down.
GTCGCGGACCTCGGGGACGATGGACCTGCGCTGCGCGCCCTCCAGCATCATCCCGGTGGCGAACAGCCGCTGGATGACCAGGTCGTGCAGGTCCCGGGCGATCCGGTCGCGGTCCTCGAAGACCGCGAGCCGCTCCCGGTCGCGCTGGGCCTCGGCCATCATCAGCGCGAGGGCTGCCTGGGAGGCGAACTGCGTGGCCAGGGTCCGCTCCGCCTCCGTGAAGGGCCGCTTGCCCCGGGCGCGCGGGGTGACCAGCGCGCCCAGCACCCGCCCGCCGCTGTGCAGCGGCAGCATCATGCAGGGTCCGTACTGGCTGGTCAGCCTGCTGATCATGCGGGGGTCGGCTGCGGCGTCGTCCACGAACACCGGCTCGCCCCGCAGCAGCTTGTCCACCACCGGGCTCTCGGCGGGAATGACCACGCCGAGCGAGGTGGCCGGGTTGTCCGCGGAGACCGCGACGATCTCCATGCCGCCCTCCTCCGCCGGCAGCATCACGATGCCGGCGGCGGAGTCGGCCAGGCGACGGGCCTGTTCGGCCACCACCGACAGGGCGTCGTCCGCGTCCCCGCCGGACAGCAGGGCCGTGGTGACGGCCACCGAGCCGTCAATCCAGCGCTCGCGCTGGGTGGCGGCCTCGTACAGCCGGGCGTTGCCGATGGCGATGCCCGCCTCGGTGGCCAGCACCCGGACCATGTGGACGTCGTAGTCGTTGAACTCGCCGCCGCCGTTCTTCTCGGCGAGGTAGAGGTTCCCGAAGATCTCACCCTGGACCCGGATCGGGACGCCCAGGAAGGTCTTCATGGGCGGGTGGTGCGCGGGGAAGCCCGACGAGCGCGGGTCCTTCGTCAGGTCGGCGAGCCGGACGGTGTCCGGGTGGGAGATGAGCGCCCCGAGCAGACCGCGCTTCCCGTCCGGGCGGTGCCCGATCCTCCTCGCCACCTCACCGCTGACGCCGAAGGTCACGAAGTCCGACAGCCCCGGGCCGTCCGTGTCCACGACCCCGATCGCCGCGTAGTGGGCGTCCGCGAGCTCGGCGGCCGTCTCGCAGATGCGGTCGAGCGTGGAGTGCAGTTCGAGGCCGGTACCGACCGAGCGCATGGCCTCCAGCAGTTGCGGGACGCGCGCGGTCAGCTCCGTGGACAGCCCGTGCAGGCTCCGGGTGGCCTGGGTGGCGGCCTCCAGTGGATCCGGTGCGCCCCCACGGGATTCCGGCGACTCCGGCGATTCCTGCGACTCCTGCACTGACATGCCCTTGAGCCTAGTTAGTACCGTTTAGGAGGGAAAGTCAGCCCCTGTTGCCGACGAGGGCCCGATCGGCCTCCCGCTCCCGCTCCAAGAGGCTCCGCAGCGGTCCCTCGACCGCTGCCAGCTCGGCATAGGCACCACGCTGCACGACCGCTCCCCCGTCCAGTACGAGCACCTCGTCCACCGCCGCCAGCCCGGCGAGCCGGTGCGTGATCAGTACGGTGGTCCGGCCCTCGGTGGCCGCCAGCAGATCCGCCGTCAGGGCGTCCGCGGTCGCCAGGTCCAGGTGCTCGGCCGGCTCGTCCAGGACGAGGACGGGGAAGTCCGCCAGCAGCGCCCGCGCCAGGGCCAGCCGCTGGCGCTGCCCGCCGGAGATCCGCTCCCCGTGCTCCCCGACCAGGGTGTCCAGCCCGTCCGGAAGTCCGTCGGCCCACTCCAGCAGCCGGGCTGCGGCGAGCGCCTCGCGCAGCTGCTCCTCGCTCGCCCCGGTCCGGGCCAGCCTCAGGTTCTCGCGCACCGAGCTGTCGAAGAGGTGCGCGTCCTGGGCGCACAGGCCCACGATCCGGCGTACGTCGTCGCCGTCGAGGGCGCGGACGTCCGTCCCGCCCAGGGTGTACGCGCCCTGGCGCGGGTCCAGGAAGCGCAGCAGGACCTGCGCCAGGGTGGTCTTGCCCGAACCCGACGGCCCCACGACAGCGATGCGCCGGCCGGCCTCCAGGGTCAGGTCCAGCCCGTGCAGCGCGTCCCGCTCCTGCCCGCCGTGCCGGGCGGCGATCCCCTTCAGCCGCAGCGGGAACGGCGAGGCCGGCAGCGGCCGGGGCTCGGCCGGCTCGGAGACGGGCACCGGGGCGTCGATGACCTCGTACACCCGCTCGGCACTGCGGCGCACCCGCTGGCGGTACTGGACGGCCAGCGGAAGCCCGCTGACGGCCTCGAAGGCGGCGAGCGGGGTCAGCACCACCACCGCCATGGCCACCCCGGACAGCCGGCCGTCCGCGACGGCCCCCGCACCCGCGAACGCGGCGCACACCACCGTGAGTCCGCACACCAGGGCGGACAGCCCGCCGCCGAGCCCGGTGGCCGCGGCCCCGCGCGAGGCGATCCGGGTCAGCACGCCGTCGCTCTCCCGCACCCGCTCCTTCCGGCCGGCCAGCGCACCGGCCACCGTCAGTTCGGCGGTACCCGTCAGCAGATCGGCCACCCGGGTGGCGAGTTCGCCCCGGGCGGGCGCCAGCCGCCGCTCGGCGCGCCGCGCACAGGCCCCGCTGAGCAGCGGCACCCCCACCCCCGCCGCGAGCAGCCCCACCGCGAGCACGGCCCCCGCCCCGGGCAGCATCCAGGCGGTGAACGCCACCGACCCGGTGCCGACGAGCACCGCGGTGCCCACCGGGAGGAGCCAGCGCAGCCAGTAGTCCTGGAGCGCGTCGGCATCGGCCACCAGCCGGGAGAGCAGGTCCCCGCGCCGCTGCTCGCGCAGTCCGGCGGGGGCGATCCGCTCCAGCCGGCGGTACACCGCGACCCTCAGGTCGGCGAGCATCCGCAGGACGGCGTCGTGCGACACGAGCCGCTCGGCGTAGCGGAAGACGGCCCGGCCGATCCCGAAGGCCCGCGTCGCCGTGACGGCCACCATCAGGTACAGCACCGGCGGCTGCTCGGAGGCCCTGGAAATGAGCCATCCGGAGACGGCCATCAGCCCGACGCTGCTCCCGACGGCCAGCGCCCCGAGCAGCAGCCCGAGCCGGAACCGGCCCTGCCAGGCCGCGGCCACGGCCCGCACCCGCCGCAGCGGATCGCCCGCCGGGCCGGCACCGGCGGTGTTCCCGCGGCCCGAGCCGCGTCCGGTCCGCTCCGGTCCGCCCCCGAGGATCCACTCCCCGGGGCCGGAGACGGGCGACGGCCCGTGCGGGGCCGTCCCCCCGGCAACCCCCTCAGCCCCGGGGGCCGTACCCGCGACGGTTCCGGAAGCCGCGACCGGCCGGACCGGGCCGGCGCCCTCGCCCACCGCCACCACCCGGTCGGCCACCGCCAGCAGCGCCGGCCGGTGCACCACGAGCAGCACGGTCCGCCCGACCGCAAGGCGGCGCACGGCATCCACGACCGCCGCCTCGGTCTCCCCGTCCAGGGCCGCCGTCGGCTCGTCCAGCAGCAGCACCGGCCGGTCCGCGAGGAACGCCCTGGCCAGGGCGAGGCGCTGGCGCTGCCCGGCGGACAGCCCGGCCCCGCCCTCGCCGAGCAGGGTCCGCGCCCCGCGCGGCAGGGCCGAGACGAACTCCCACGCCCCGGCGTCGCGCAGGGCCGCCTCCACGGCTTCGTCATCCGCCCCGGGCCGGGCCAGGCGGACGTTCTCGGCGATGGTCCCGGCGAACAGGTGCGGCCGCTGAGGAACCCACGCGATGTGCTCCCGCCACTGTTCGAGTGAGAGCTCCGCCAGGTCCGTGTCCCCGACCCGGACCCGCCCCGCCGTCGGGGTGACGAAGCCCAGCAGCACGTTCAGCAGCGTGGACTTGCCCGCCCCGCTCGGCCCGGTGAGGGCCACGCACTCGCCCGGTCCGACGACGAGCGAGACGGGTCCGGGAGAGCTCGCGCCGCGCCCCTCGTACCGCACCTCGACCCCGTCGAGCGCAATCCGCAGTCCCGCGGCCGGCACGTCGGCGCCGCCGCCCGGTACGGGGGCCGGGGTCTCCAGGACCTCGAAGATCTCTTCCGCGGCGGCCAGTCCCTCGGCGGCCGCGTGGTACTGCGCCCCGACCTGCCGCAGCGGCAGATAGGCCTCCGGCGCGAGGATCAGGATGACCAGCCCGGTGTACAGGTCCAGTTCCCCGTGTACGAGCCGCATGCCGATGGTGACCGCGACGAGCGCCACCGACAGCGTGGCCAGCAGCTCCAGGGCGAAGGAGGAGAGGAAGGCGATGCGCAGGGTGCGCATGGTGGCCTGGCGGTAGTCGTCGGTGATCTTGCGGATGGACTCGGCCTGCGCCTTGGCCCGCCCGAACACCTTCAGCGTGGGGAGGCCCACCACCACGTCGAGGAAGTGCCCCGACAGCCGGGAGAGCAGCCGCCACTGGCGGTCCATCCGGCTCTGGGTGGCCATGCCGATGAGGATCATGAACAACGGGATCAGCGGCAGGGTGACCACGATGATGGCCGCCGACACCCAGTCCTCGGTGACGATCCGGGCGAGGACCGCCGCCGGGACCACCACGGCGAGCCCCAGCTGGGGCAGGTAGCGGGAGAAGTAGTCGTCCAGGGCGTCCACGCCCCGGGTGGCCAGGGACACCAGGGATCCGGTGCGCTGTCCACTGAGCCAGCCGGGCCCCAGGTCGGCGGCCCGGTCCAGCAGCCGGCCCCGGAGCTCGGACTTGACCGCCGCGCTCGCCCGGTGCGCGGCCAGCTCCGTGAGCCAGGCGACGAGACCGCGCCCCAGGGCCACCGCCGCGAGCAGCAGCAGTGGCGTCCGGAGCGCGGCTCCGTCGAGTCCCCGCTCGAAGGCTCCGACCACGATCTCGGCGATGAGCATCGCCTGACCGACGACCAGCCCCGCTCCGGCGAGCCCGAGGGCTACCACCGCCCCCAGGAAGAGGCGGGTGGAACGGGCGTACCGCAGCAGGCGCGGGTCGATCGGTTTCACGTGAAACATCCCCTCGGCAGGGTCGGGCAGGAGTGACGCGCGCGGCTCAATGCGCGTCGACGATGTGCTGCGTACCGATCCGCTTGCGGAAGACCCAGTACGTCCAGCCCTGGTAGAGCAGGACCAGGGGAGTGGCCACGGCGGCGCACCAGGTCATGATCTTCAGGGTGTACGGGGTGGACGAGGCGTTGGTGACCGTGAGGCTCCAGGCCGCGTCCAGCGAGGACGGCATGACGTTCGGGAACAGCGTCAGGAAGAGCATCGCGACGGCCGCCGCGATGGTGATCCCGGACAGGGCGAACGCCCAGCCCTCCCGGCCCGCCAGGTTGAACCCGAGGGCCGCGACCAGTGCCAGTACGGCAACGGCCATCGCCGCCAGGCTCCACACGTCACCGCGCGATGCCTGGGTCCAGATCAGGAAGGCCAGGGCCAGGACGGCCGTCACCACCCCCAGCCGGGTGGCCAGCGCACGCGCGCGGTCCCGGATGTCCCCGACGGTCTTCAGCGCGGCGAAGACGGCGCCGTGGAAGGTGAACAGGGTGAGGGTGACCAGGCCGCCGAGGACCGAGTAGACGTTGAGCAGGTCGAGGACGTTGCCCACGTACTCCATGTCCTGGTCGATCTTCACGCCGCGCGCGATGTTGGCGAAGGCCACGCCCCACAGGAAGGCCGGGATCAGCGAGGTCCAGAAGATCGCGTGTTCCCAGTTGGTCTGCCACCGCTCCTCGGACCGCTTGTGGCGGTACTCGAAGGCGACGCCGCGGACGATGAGACAGCCCAGGATGAGCAGGAGCGGCAGGTAGAAGCCGGAGAAAAGGGTCGCGTACCACTCCGGGAAGGCGGCGAAGGTGGCGCCGCCCGCCGTGAGCAGCCAGACCTCGTTGCCGTCCCAGACGGGCCCGATCGTGTTGATCAGGACCCGCTTCTCCGTGCGGTCCCGGGCGAGGAGCTTGGTCAGGACACCGATGCCGAAGTCGAAGCCCTCCAGGAAGAAGTAGCCGGTCCACAGGACGGCGATCAGTACGAACCAGACGTCGTGAAGTTCCATGGTGTGGTCTCCTCAGCCTCAGTACGAGAAGGCCATCGGCCGGTCGGGGTTCTTGTCGTCCCCGCCGATCCTGGTGGGCGGGTTGAGGTCGGCCTCGGTGAGCTCGGGCGGGCCGGCCTTGACGTACTTCACGAGGAGCCTGACCTCGATCACCGCGAGCACGGCGTAGAGCAGCGTGAAGCCGATCATCGAGGTGAGCACCTCGCCCTGCGAGACGTTCGGCGAGACCGCGTCCCTGGTGCGCAGCACTCCGTAGACCACCCAGGGCTGACGGCCCATCTCGGTGAAGATCCAGCCCCACGAGTTGGCGATCAGCGGGAAGAGCATGGTCCAGAGCGCGGCGATCCAGTACAGCCGGGCGAACCGGGGGCTGAGCGCCTTCTTGAAGAGGACGAGATGGGGGACCTCGTCCTCGGCGGTGCGCAGCGCCGGCGGCAGCAGGAACCGCTTGCGGGTCAGCCACAGCCCGAGCATGCCGATCCCGAGGGAGGCCATGCCGAAGCCGATCATCCAGCGGAAGCCCCAGTACGCGACGGGGATGTTCGGGCGGTAGTCGCCGGGGCCGAACTTCTCCTGCTCGGCCTTGTTGACGTCGTTGATGCCCGGGACGAAGGAGCTGAAGTCGTCGTTGGCGAGGAAGGACAGCAGGCCCGGGATCTCGATGGCCACCTTGTTGTGGCCCTTCTCCACGTCTCCGTAGGCGAAGACGGAGAAGGGAGCCGGCGCCTCGCCGTCCCAGAGGGCCTCAGCGGCGGCCATCTTCATCGGCTGCTGCTTGAACATCACCTTGCCGAGCAGGTCGCCGCTGATCGCGGTGCCCATACCGGCGATGATCATGACGACCAGGCCGAGCCGCAGCGAGCTGCGCATCACCGGGACGTGCTTCCTGCGCGCGAGGTGGAAGGCGGCGATGCCGACCATGAACGCGCCGCCGACGAGGAACGCGGCCGTGATGGTGTGGAAGAACTGGGTGAGGGCCGTGTCCTGGGTGAGGACCGCCCAGAAGTCGGTGAGCTCGGCCCGGCCCCGCTCCTCGTTGATGCGGTAGCCGACCGGGTGCTGCATCCAGGAGTTGGCCGCCAGGATGAAGTAGGCGGACAGGACGGTGCCGAGGGAGACCATCCAGATGCAGGCCAGGTGGATCTTCTTCGGCAGCTTGTCCCAGCCGAAGATCCACAGGCCGATGAAGGTCGACTCGAAGAAGAAGGCGATCAAGGCCTCGAACGCCAGCGGGGCGCCGAAGATGTCGCCCACGAATCGCGAGTAGTCGGACCAGTTCATGCCGAACTGGAACTCCTGGACGATGCCGGTGACGACACCCATCGCGATATTGATCAAGAAAAGCTTGCCCCAGAACTTCGTGGCCCTGAGGTACTTCTCCTTCTCCGTCCGGACCCACGCGGTCTGCAGGCCGGCGGTCAGCGCGGCGAGCGAGATCGTGAGCGGCACGAAGAGGAAGTGGTAGACGGTGGTGATGCCGAACTGCCAGCGCGCCAATGTCTCAGGCGCCAAAGCTAGGTCCACGTCGTCTTCTCCTTGTCGTCGCCGTGGTCACAGCGGGCAGTCTGCCTGGCGGGTTCCTCCCCATATCGGGAGGAAGCAGGACACGCTTGTGAACGCGTTCACATTCACAAGCATTATGTCCTACCGCCTGCGACTCGAATCAGCCGGGGTCCCCTTTATTGACCGCCGACCTCGACCGCCGACCTCGGCCACTAGCCTCGGCCACTAGCCAAGGAATTCAACAGATTGTTGAATGTGGCCCATGCAGATTCGAATCTCCTGGCCTGCGGGCCTGCTCACCGCGACCCTCGACGAGACCCCGACCAGCAAGGCGCTGGCGGCGGCCCTCCCGATCTCCGCCTCCGCGAACACCTGGGGCGAGGAGGTCTACTTCGACACCGGGGTCTCCGTGGCCCTGGAAGACGACGCCCAGCAGGTCGTCGAGCCCGGCACGGTCGCCTTCTGGACCGAGGGCGACGCACTCGCCCTGCCCTACGGCCCCACGCCCATCTCGCGCGGAGGCGAGAGCCGCCTGGCGAGCCCCTGCAACGTGCTCGGCTCGTTCGACGGCGACCCCCGCCTCCTGTCCACCGTCCGCGACGGCGACCCCATCCGCGTGGAACTGGTCTGACGACCGCGGCTTCCCGCGTCCGGCGACCCCGGTTCCCGGACTGCGGCCCTGCGGCCGCGGTCCTGACCACGGCTGCTTGACTACAGCTCCTTGAAGAACGCCTCCGCCGTGTGCAGGAAGAGGTCGTTCGCCTCGGTCTCACCGATCGTGACCCGCAGGCCCTCGCCCGCGAAGGGCCGGACCACCACACCGGCCTTCTCGCAGGCCGCCGCGAAGTCGGCGGTCCGCTCCCCCAGCCGCATCCACACGAAGTTGGCCTGGGTGTCCGGAACCGTCCAGCCCTGCGCGAGCAGCGTCTCGTGCACCCGGTTGCGCTCGCACACCAGCGCCCCGACCCGGCCCATCAGCTCGTCCTCGGCCCGCAGCGAGGCGACCGCCGCGTCCTGGGCGAGCTGGCTCACGCCGAAGGGCACCGCCGTCTTGCGCAGTGCCGCGGCCACCGGCTCGTGCGCCACCGCGAAGCCGACGCGCAGGCCGGCCAGCCCGTACGCCTTGGAGAACGTGCGCAGCACGGCCACGTTCGGACGGTTGCGGTAGAGCTCGATGCCGTCCGGGATGTCGGCGTCGCGCACGAACTCGCGGTAGGCCTCGTCCAGCACCACCAGGACGTCCGAGGGCACCCGGTCCAGGAACCGCTCCAGCTCGGCGCGGCGCACAGCGGTGCCGGTGGGGTTGTTGGGGTTGCAAACGAAGATCAGGCGGGTCCGGTCGGTGATCGCGGCGGCCATCGCGTCCAGGTCGTGGACGTCCCCGTCGGTCAGCGGCACCTGCACCGACTTCGCCCCGGAGATCTGGGTGATGATCGGGTACGCCTCGAAGGACCGCCAGGCGTAGATGACCTCGTCGCCCGGGCCGGCCGTCGACTGGATCAGCGACTGGGCCACGCCCACCGAGCCGGTGCCCGTGGCGATGTGCTCGACCGGCACGCCGAAACGCTCCGCCAGCTCGTTCACCAGCCCGGTGCACGCCATGTCCGGGTAGCGGTTGAACCGGCCCGCGGCCGCCACCGCGGTTTCCAGGACCCCGGGCAGCGGCGGATACGGGTTCTCGTTCGAGGACAGCTTGAACGCGACGGCCCCGCCCGCGGCGGCGGGCTTGCCGGGCTTGTAGGTGGGGATGCCGTCCAGCTCGGCGCGCAGCTTCGGGCTCTTCTCGCTCACCGCAGGTCCTCCTCGACCGTCCCGTCGACGTCTCCGTCGACTCAATACTGCTCACCTTATGAGGATTCCGCCGATCCGAGAATGGCGGGCGCCAGGAACACAGGGGGAGCGCACGCATATATGCGCGCGCCGGTGGCCTGCGCCGTGGCGCGCGTCCCTCGTGCAGGTGAGTTGAGAACGACCCGAGACGGCTCCGTTTTGGCATGCTCGTACCCGCCGACAAGCCCCACTCTCAGCATGAGGCGGCAAGTACCTTCAATTCCAAGGTCATTGGGGGTGGCGAACCATGCAGAATCGTGCCTGTCAACGCGTGCATATGCACCCGAACCACCCTCCCCTCCGAGCCCTACTATCGGCTCGCCATGACAGCAGCAGGGAAGCATCAGGTGAGCCGGACCGAGACCACCCGGCGGGTCGGCGGCCGACAGGGCCGGGCCGGCATCAGGGACGTGGCCGCCGCGGCGGGCGTGTCCATCACAACCGTCTCCGACGCGCTCAATGGCAAGGGGAGGCTGCCGGACGCCACCCGCCGCCACGTCCGCGAGGTCGCCGACCGGCTGGGGTACCGCCCCTCCGCCGCGGCCCGCACCCTCCGTACCGGCAAGTCGGGCCTCATCGGCCTGACCGTGACCACGTACGGGGATGAACCTTTCACCTTCACCGAATTCGCGTACTTCGCCGAGATGGCGCGGGCCGCCACCTCCGCGGCACTCGCCCGCGGCTACGCCCTCGTCATCCTGCCCGCCACCTCACGACACGACGTCTGGTCCAACGTGGCCCTCGACGGCACCGTCGTCATCGATCCCTCCGACCACGACCCGGTCGTCAGCGAACTGGTCCGCCAGGGCCTGCCCGTGGTCTCCGACGGCCGGCCGGCGGGCACCCTTCCCGTCACCGCCTGGGTGGACAACGACCACGAGGCCGCCGTACTGGGCCTCCTCGACCATCTCGCCGCCGCCGGAGCCCGCCGCATCGGGCTGCTGACCGGCACCACCACCGACACCTACACCCGGCTCTCCACGACCGCCTACCTGAACTGGTGCGAGCGCGTCGGCCAGGACCCCGTCTACGAGTCCTATCCCGCCCACGACCCGTGCGCGGGCGCCGTCGCCGCCGACCGGCTCCTCGCCCGCCCTGACCGGCCGGACGCCGTGTACGGGCTCTTCGACCCCAACGGCACCGACCTCCTCGCCGCCGCCCGGCGCTACGGGCTGCGGGTCCCCGAGGACCTGCTCCTCGTCTGCTGCAGCGAATCCACCGTCTACGCCAACACCGAACCGCCCATCACCACGCTGTCCCTGAAGCCCCGCCGCATCGGCACCGCAGTCGTACAACTGCTGATCGACGCGATCGAGGGAGTGGACACCGGACGCCCCGTCGAACAGGTCGTGCCGACCGAGCTGATCATCCGCACCTCCTCGCAGCGCAGAACGCCCCGCACGACCGTCAGCCCGCCGCGCTCACCGGCCCAGGACTGACCGCCACCCCGTCACATGGGCGGGGCCGGCGGTCCCACCGAGGATTTCCACAACACCGAAATCGGAACAAAAGGGCAGGAAGGAGAGGTTCCGGCCAGGATTCACCACCCCTGGTGCGTCACAGAGCGCGAGCCGCATTCCTATGATGGGCGCACGACATCACGGACCCTCCACCCTGGAGGTGAGGAGGGTCCGCAGGTGTACGGCAGCGCGACGGTGGTGGAGGGGTCGATGACTCAGGGGGCCGGTCAGGGACCCGCGATGCGGACGGACACGCTGCGGGACTTCCGGGTGCCGGTCGCCGAACCCGCGCCGTACACCCCGCCCGCCGCACTGCCCGGCGAGCCCCCGGTGTACGGCGAGTACCCCGCGTACTACGAGGAGAGCGCGCCCGTGCCCCCGCGGCCCGGGTACGCCCCCGACCGCCCCGCCGCGGCCCCTCCCGGCCATCCGGGCACGGAGACCGTCCCGCAGCAGCGCACCGCGGGCGACGGCGAGTACGACGACGGCGGTGACGACGGCTACACGCCCACGCAGCGCGACCTGCCCATCATCGTCCGCGGCTCGGCCGGTGGCCCCGGGGACACCGTGCAGGTCCAGTACGTCCCCCAGGAGAACCCGGGCTCCGGCCCCGGCCCGCTCTACGTCGTGGGTGACGTGCACGGCTACCTGGACGAGCTCGTCCGGGAGCTCCAGGCCCAGCACCTGATCGACGCCGAGTGCCGCTGGTCCGCCGGCAACGCCCGGCTCTGGTTCCTCGGCGACTTCACCGACCGCGGCCCCGACGGCATCGGCGTCATCGACCTCGTCATGCGGCTCTCCGCCGAGGCCGCCGCCGCCGGTGGCTACTGCAAGGCCCTGATGGGCAACCACGAACTGCTCCTGATCGGCGCCAAGCGCTTCGGCGACACCCCCGTGTCCTCCGGCGCCGGAACCGCCACCTTCCAGGCCGCCTGGCTGCTCAACGGCGGCCAGCGCACCGACATGGAGCGCCTGGAGGACGTCCACCTCCAGTGGATGTCCCGCCTCGACGCGGCGACGCTGCAGGACGGCCACTTGCTGCTGCACTCCGACACCACGGCGTACCTGGACTACGGCGACTCCATCGAGGACGTCAACGACACCATCCACGAGCTGCTCAACCGCAACGACGCCGACATCACCTGGGACCTCTTCCGCAAGTTCACCAAGCGGTTCGCCTTCCGCGACGAGGAGACCGGACCCCAGGCCGTACGGGAGCTCCTGGGCACCTACGGCGGCGGCCGCGTCGTCCACGGCCACAGCCCCATCCCGTACCTGCTCGGCGAGGTGGGCACCGAGGACGGCGACGACTCCCACGGCCCGGAGGCCGTGGACGGGCCGCACGTGTACGCGGACGGACTGGCCATCGCGATGGACGGCGGCGTGACGATGGCGGGCAAGCTGCTCGTCGTTCAACTACCTCTGCGCGACTGAGCGTTCTCGGAGCGGGGTATTTCAGCAAAGCCCCTGTCACGGCGTGGCAGGGGCGCTCTACCATCGCTCTATCCGTAGCAGGCTCTCCTCCGTTTGTGCCGGAGCCCCGGATCTACGCGGGCATACCGGCATGTACGGAGCATCGGGGGATGCACATGACCAGCGCTCCGCACCTGCTCACCGAAGACCGACCGGAGTTCGACCGGCTCCTCGACGAGGCGCTGCGCACCGCGGACGAACGGCCCGAACTCGCCACCCTCGGCGAACGGCTGAACGCCGAACAGCTGCGCACCATGGCCCTGGCCGCCACCACGCTCCTGACCGCCGCGGCGGCCGCCGAGTACGACCACTACGTGAAGGTGCGGGAGGAGCTGCGCGACGGGGCCCTGTCCGCCTCCGGGGCAGTCGCCGAAGACGGCGCCGAGGACCAGGACGACGGGGCCGGCGTGAGCGCCGTGGTCGGCGTCCTCGCACCGGTCCTGGCGGGCACCGCCATGCTGATCTTCCTGCTGGTGGGATACGGCCTCAAGATGGTCGACCCCGCCCCCGCCTTCGCCGAGACGATGCTGACGGCGGGCTGGCTCTTCGGCGGGCTCACCGTGGCCGCCCTGCTGTTCGCGGTGATCGGGCTGCTCGTGACGGCCCTGCGCAACAGCTCCACGGAGGTCACGGCGGAGGAGGGCGTGCCGATACCCGACGAGCTCTCCCGCGCCCGGGAGGCCTGGCGCAACGCGCTCCTGGAGCGGGGCATCGTGCCGTTCCTGCGCGACGCCCTGGCCGACCCCACCATGGGATCGGGCTACCCGGTGCCGCGCACACCGGGGGCCGGGCGGATCCCCAGCCTGGGATACACGCGCCCGGACTTCACCGGCCCTGGCCCGTCCTCCCAGGGCTCGCGCCCCGGCTACACCTCGCCGGACTTCACCAGCCCGGACTTCGGCGGCCCGGACCACGGCCCGGAGTGAGGCCCGGAGTGAAGCCCCGGCTGTCGCGCTCCGGGCACCGCACTCCGCCCGTCCGGGCCTGTTTCACGTGAAACATCCGCCCGTGCCCACGGGCTCTTCCGAAGCGGTGAGGGCCGGCCGACGGCTCCCCCCGGAATGCCGTCGGTCGGCCCTCACCGCACGGATCAGTCGGCCAGCGGCAGGTAGACCCTGTTGCCCGAGGCCGCGAACTCGGCGGACTTCTCCGCCATGCCCGCCTGGATCTCATCGGCCTTCAGGTCACCGCCGTGCTCACGGCGGATGTCCTGCGAGATCTTCATGGAGCAGAACTTCGGACCGCACATGGAGCAGAAGTGCGCGGTCTTGGCCGGCTCGGCCGGGAGCGTCTCGTCGTGGAACTCACGGGCCGTGTCTGGGTCGAGGGCCAGGTTGAACTGGTCCTCCCAGCGGAACTCGAACCGCGCGTCCGACAGGGCGTCGTCCCACTCCTGGGCACCCGGGTGGCCCTTGGCCAGGTCCGCCGCGTGGGCGGAGATCTTGTAGGTGATGACGCCGGTCTTCACGTCGTCCCGGTTGGGCAGACCCAGGTGCTCCTTGGGCGTCACGTAGCAGAGCATCGCGGTGCCCCACCAGGCGATCATCGCGGCGCCGATGCCCGAGGTGATGTGGTCGTACGCGGGCGCGACGTCCGTGGTCAGCGGGCCGAGCGTGTAGAACGGCGCCTCCTCGCAGATCTCCTGCTGGAGGTCGATGTTCTCCTTGATCTTGTGCATCGGGACGTGGCCCGGGCCCTCGATCATCGTCTGGACGTTGTGCCTCTTGGCGATGGTGTTCAGCTCGCCCAGCGTCTTCAGCTCCGCGAACTGCGCCGCGTCGTTGGCGTCCGCGATGGAGCCGGGGCGCAGGCCGTCGCCCAGCGAGTACGTGACGTCGTACGTCGCGAGGATCTCGCAGAGCTCCTCGAAGTTCGTGTAGAGGAAGTTCTCCTTGTGGTGCGCCAGGCACCAGGCCGCCATGATCGAACCACCGCGGGAGACGATGCCGGTCTTGCGACGGGCGGTCAGCGGCACGTAGGGCAGCAGCACGCCGGCGTGGACCGTCATGTAGTCGACGCCCTGCTCGGCCTGCTCGATGACCGTGTCCTTGTAGATCTCCCAGGTCAGGTCCTCGGCCTTGCCGTCGACCTTCTCCAGGGCCTGGTAGAGCGGCACGGTGCCGATCGGGACCGGGGAGTTGCGCAGCACCCACTCACGGGTGGTGTGGATGTTGCGGCCGGTGGAGAGGTCCATGACCGTGTCGGCACCCCAGCGGGTCGCCCAGGTCATCTTCTCCACCTCCTCCTCGATCGAGGAGGTGACCGCGGAGTTGCCGATGTTGGCGTTGACCTTCACCAGGAACTTCTTGCCGATGATCATCGGCTCGATCTCCGGGTGGTTCACGTTGGCCGGAAGCACGGCACGACCTGCGGCGATCTCCTCGCGAACGACCTCGGGGGAGACGTTCTCGCGGATCGCGACGTACTCCATCTCCGGGGTGATCTCGCCCCGGCGGGCGTACGCGAGCTGCGTGACGGCGGCGCCGCCACGGCCCCGGCGGGGCTGGCGCGGGCGGCCCGGGAAGACCGCGTCGAGGTTCTTGAGGCCCCCGCGCGGAGAGGTGTGCTTGATGCCGTCGTCCTCGGGACGAACGGGGCGGCCCGCGTACTCTTCGGTGTCGCCGCGGCCGATGATCCAGTTCTCTCGCAGGGGCGCGAGGCCCCGGCGGACGTCCGTCTCGATCTGCGGGTCGGTGTACGGCCCGGACGTGTCGTAGAGCGTCACGTCCTTGCCGTTGGTGAGGTGGACCTGGCGGACCGGCACCCGGATGTCGGGGCGGGAGCCCGCCACGTAGCCCTTGTGCCAGCCCGGCTGGCGCTCGGTCTGGCCGTCGGCGTTCTGGCTGACGGCAGGCGTGCGTGCGTCCTGAATGGTCATGAGACCTATCTCCCTACGCCGGCATTACCCGGTAACAGGTTCGGCGGTCGACGCAGCCTCCTCCCGTACGCATTCTCATGCGCGTACGGTGATCAGCGCCCTCTCAGCCCGGTGCTCCGAGCTCCCGCGTTGTGCAAAGTAGCCCCCACGTTAGCGTCGTGTGTGGCGTGCTGAACAGTGGGCCCCCTCATCTCTTGCGATGATCTGCCGGTGACGTCCTCGCCGCAGCCTCCCCACGAGCCCACAGAGCCCTTGGGCCACACCGGCCACGAGCATGCGTCCCACGGGCATGCCGCAGCCTCTTCCCACGGGCCCTCCCACGGCCATGGACACGGACACGGACATGGCCACAGCCACGGCCACGGGCCGGCTGCGCCGGTCTCCAAGCACCTGCGCAAGGTGATCGCCGCCGTACTGATCCCCTTCGCCGCCGCCGTCTTCATCGGCATGGCCGTGCTCTGGCCCGGCGGCGCCCCCTCGCACGAACGCACCGGCGTGGGCTTCGACCGCCAGACCCAGCAGGGAAAGGTCGTCGCTCTCGCGAAGGTCGACTGCAAATCGGTGAACGCCTCGCAGGTCCCTCCCACGGGTGACACGTCCACCCCCGAGGGACGCGAGGCGCAGGCGGCCCGGACCGGCGAGTGCAAGAAGGCCACCGTCGAGGTGACCAGTGGACCGGAGCAGGGCCGGGCCTTCTTCGAGATCGTCCAGCCGGGCGCGCCCCGGCAGTTGGAGAAGGGCCAGGAGGTGGTGGTGGCGTACGCGCCGGACGCGCCCCGGGACCTCCAGTACTCGGTGATCGACCTGAACCGGAAGTTGCCGCTGGCCCTGCTGGCCGGCATCTTCGCCGTCGCGGTCATCGTCGTGGGCCGGATGCGCGGCCTGTTCGCCCTCATCGCGCTCGTCGTCAGCTTCGGGGTCCTGACGCTGTTCATCCTCCCGGCGATCCTGCAGGGCTCGAACCCCCTGCTGGTCGCCGTCATCGGCGCCAGCGCGATCATGCTGATCGCCCTGTACATGTGCCACGGGCTGACGGCGAGGACCTCGGTCGCCGTCCTCGGCACGCTGGTCTCGCTGCTGCTGATCGGGCTGCTGGGCTCGCTGTTCATCGACTGGGCGTTCCTGAGCGGCAACACGGACGACAACACCGGGCTGATCCACGGGCTCTACCCGAACATCGACATGAGCGGTTTGCTGCTCGCAGGCGTGATCATCGGATCCCTGGGCGTACTCGACGACGTGACCGTCACTCAGACCTCGGCCGTCTGGGAACTCCACCAGGCGGACCCGGGCATGGGCCCGCGCGCCCTCTACCGGGCCGCCATCCGGATCGGCCGCGACCACATCGCGTCGGTGGTGAACACCCTCGTCCTGGCGTACGCCGGCGCCGCGCTGCCGCTCCTGCTGCTGTTCTCGATCGCGAACAGCAGCATGGGTACGGTGGCCAACAGCGAGCTGGTCGCGGAGGAGATCGTACGGACCCTCGTGGGCTCCATCGGGCTCGTGGCCTCGGTGCCGGTGACCACGGCGCTGGCGGCGCTGGTGGTCTCCGCCGACCGGCCCGGTCCCGCGGACGGAGCGGCCGGGAGCCCGGGCGCCGGTCCGGCCGCGGCACCGGCCCGCGGCGGCCGGGGCCGGCGCCGGCGCAAGCGCTGAAGGGCGGGCCGGCGGCCGGTCTCCCGGCCCCGGCCTCAGCCCGCCTTCCGCTCGTCGTGCTGCGACTCGGAGAAGATCTTGCCGAGCGCCTGGTCGAGGCTCTCCTCGAAGTCGCCGAGATTGCGCTCCTGACCGAGCGGAACGAGCCGGTCCGTCCGGTCGAGGAACGCGACGAGCGGCCCCGCGCCGGCCCGGAACAGGGCGCGGTCGCCACCGACCTGAAGACGGATGTGGACGTCGGACAGCTCCTCCGGATCGGTGGGCGAGATGTGCACGTCGCCGTCACCGCTCGGCTTGTTGATGCCGTCGAGAAGCAGCTCCCGGCCGAACGCCCAGGTCACCGGGGCGTCTCCGGGAAGGTGGAAGGTCAGGCGTACCGCGTAGGGGTCACGGGCGTCGTACCGGAGTTCCACCGGGATCCGGAACGCGAGCTCCTCGGAAACGA
Organism: Streptomyces sp. NPDC037421; assembly: GCF_055602105.1. Taxonomy (NCBI): domain Bacteria; kingdom Bacillati; phylum Actinomycetota; class Actinomycetes; order Kitasatosporales; family Streptomycetaceae; genus Streptomyces; species Streptomyces sp. NPDC037421. The sequence continues at coordinate 27,460 of NZ_JBVJWV010000018.1, read as the reverse complement.
GGAAGCTCATCATGACCTCTGCCTGTACCGACTCGCGCATTGCCTACCCCGCTGTAGTGGAAGTGGCCAGGAATGGTCCCCCAGGGCCCTCTTGACAAGGGTGGTGGAAGCGCCAGCAGATCACAAGGAGTGAGTTTTCAGATACTGATAGAGAACGAGAGGGTGCTCAACAGCGCGCCTACTTCACTCCGTAGCCGATCAACCGCATAGAGCAATCGGTCCTCTTGGTGCACGGGAAGGGAAATCGCCATGGTCGCGGCGGCATCGCCGGCCGTGATCGGGATCGCCGCGCACACCGTGCCGAGGGCGTACTCCTGACGCTCCGTAACCGGCTGCATCCGTTCCAGGGAGCCGATCCGCTGCTCCAGGGCGTGCATGTCCCGCACCGTGTAGGGCGTGATGCTCTCGACCGGGTGCCGGTCGTAGTAGTCCTTGCGCGTCTTCTCGTCGAGCTGGCCCAGCAGGCACTGGCCGATGGCGTGGGCGTGGGCGGTCGCTCGGAAGTCGGCCCATTCCTGGCAGGCGGGGTTGGCCGGGGTGTCCGAGACACCCACGACCTCGATCTCACCCTCGCGGTAGACCGCGAAGTAGACGGGGGCCCCGACCGCGTCACGGAAGTGCGCGAGCGAGTCGAGGATCATGCTGCGACGTTTCTGCTGAAGTCCGCCGCACGCCAGCCGGCCGGCCGCGTCGCCGAGTACGAACACGCCGCTCTCGCGACGCAGATATCCCTCGTGCGTCAGGGTGCGCAGCAGGTGGTACGCGGTGGGGAGCGGGAGCCCGGCTTCGCGCGCCAGCTGTTTCGCCGGGGCTCCCTCGCTATGGGACCCCGCCGCTTCGAGGAGCCTCAACGCCCGCTGCACCGAACCGATCAGGGTCGGGACACCGGGATTGTGAACCGAAGGCAAAGCTCACCCCCAGGCGTGGCGGCGGGCCTCGGGGTGGCCCGCTCTGCGGGGGCCGCCCCCAGGGAACGGCGCAGATTGCCAACCTATCGGCCGGTTCCCGCCGCGTGGGCGGTTCCGCCGGTCCCGTTCCCCCGCCTGGGTCAATCCCCTTACCCGTTGGGGGAAGGGTGACGGACCCAGTCCTACCAGTCGCTGGAGGAGGCCTTCGCTCCGCTGCCGCTGCCGGTGAACTTCTTGACCACGAAGATCAGACCGCCGACGAGGGCGACGAAGAGCAGCGCCTTGAAGGCGAACGAGATCAGCGCGCCGAGGATCGAGGTGACCACTCCGCCGAAGACGAAGAGCGCCAGCAGCGGAACGGCGACCCACTTGACCCACCAGGGCATGCCCGCGAACATCGCTCGGATCCCGTCCATTTTCCTACCTCTTCCTCGTCAGTGACCCCGTGGGTTCGTGACTTCGCGAGTCCGTGGGTCCGTTTCTTTCCTCGCTCTCGATGCTAGGAGGCGACGGCACCGCACAGGGGGCCGCGAGCCCTCGGAACCCCCTGACCCGCCCCCTAGGGGGATCAGGGGCACGACCCTCAGACCGGCGGCCCACCCGGCCGTACCCGGCCCGTGCTCAGCCCTCCGGCGGTGAGAAGACCACCATCACCTTCAAGGGTTCGGTGATGTGGTGGAACTTGTGCGGCACCCCCGCCGGCACGTAGACGACGCTGCCGTTGGCCACCACCGTCGTCTCCTCCCCGACCGTGATGGAGGCACGCCCGCTCACCACGAAGTACACCTCGTCCTGGCGGTGCGGCTGCTGCGGGTCGCTCTGCCCGGCATCGAGGGCGTAGAGCCCGACCGACATGTTCCGCTCCCGCAGGAACTGCAGGTAGGCGCCGTTGTTGGCGGCGCGCTCCGCTTCGAGCTCGTCCAGCCGGAAGGCCTTCATCTTTCGCTGTGCCCCTTGTTCTTGCCCGGTGGTGCCCCGGGATCCGCTGATCTGCCGATGCCCGGCCCGGGTCTCTTCTGCCACGATCAGACACATGACGAATTTCGTAGTCAAGACGCTCGCCAACGCGGCGGCCCTGGCCGTCGCCATCTGGCTGGTCTCCGGCATCACGCTCGACGACGGCAGCAGCACGGGCCGCCGCGCGCTGACTCTGATCCTGGTCGCGCTGGTCTTCGGGCTGGTCAACCTCATCGTCAAGCCGGTGGTGAAGCTGCTCTCGTTCCCGCTGTTCATCCTCACCCTGGGCCTGTTCACCCTCGTCGTGAACGCCCTGATGCTGATGCTGACCTCCTGGCTGGCCGAGAAGTTCGAGCTGAGCTTCCACGTGGACGGCTTCTGGACCGCCGTCCTCGGCGGCCTGATCATCTCCATCGTCTCCTGGGCCGTGAACCTGGCCCTGCCCGACAAGAACTGAGCGGACCGCCCATGTACCGCGTGTGCTTCGTCTGCACCGGCAACATATGCCGCTCCCCCATGGCCGAGTCGGTCTTCCGCGCCCGCGTCGTCGAGGCCGGCCTCGACGGGCTGGTCGAAGTGGACAGCGCCGGCACCGGCGGCTGGCACGAGGGCGACGGCGCCGACCCGCGCACCGTGGCCGTACTGGAGGCCGCCGGGTACGAGCAGGACCACCGGGCCCGGCAGTTCCGGGCCTCGTGGTTCGACCGCCTCGACCTCGTCATCGCCCTCGACGCCGGCCACCTGCGGGACCTGCGCGAGCTCGCGCCCACCCGGGAGGCCGCCGCCAAGGTCCGGCTGCTGCGCTCGTACGACCCGTCGGCCCCGGCCGGCGTACCGGGCGCGGCGGACGTGCCCGATCCGTACTACGGCCCGTTCGACGGGTTCGAGGAGTGCCTGGCCCTGGTCGAGGCCGCGAGCACCGGCCTGCTGGACTCCGTACGCACCGCCGTGAAGGAGCACGCCCCGTGAACCAGCACACCCCCGGCGAGACGGCCGGGACCCCGGCCCCGGCCGACCGGTACGGCGACGGCACGCGCGCCGTACGCGCCGGACTGCCCGAGCCCGCCAAGAACGAACCGCCGCTGCCCGGGCCGGTCTTCGCCGCGCACTTCCACCTCCCCGGCGAGGTCTCCGGCCCGTACACCTACGGCCGCGACACGAACCCCACGTGGACCCTGCTGGAACGGGCCATCGGGGAACTGGAGGCACCCGGCGCGGAGGGGGTGGAGACCATCGTCTTCGCCTCCGGCATGGCGGCCGTCTCCGCTGTCCTGCTCTCCCAGGCCCGCACCGGCGACACCGTCGTCCTGCCCTCCGACGGCTACCAGGCGCTGCCCCTGGTCCGCGAGCAGCTCGAAGCGTACGGAGTCCACGTGCGCACCGCGCCGACCGGCCAGGACGCGCAGCTGGCCGCCCTCGACGGGGCCCGGCTGCTGTGGATCGAGACCCCGTCCAACCCGGGCCTCGACGTCTGCGACGTACGCCGCCTCGTGGCGGCCGCACACACCGCGGGGGCCCTCGTCGCCGTCGACAACACCCTCGCCACCCCGCTCGGTCAGCGGCCCCTGGAGCTGGGCGCGGACTTCTCCGTCGCCAGCGGCACCAAGGGGCTCACCGGCCACGGGGACCTGCTGCTCGGCTACGTCGTCTGCCGCGACCCGGACCTGGCCGCGGCCGTCCGCCGCTGGCGCAAGATCGTCGGGGCCATCCCGGGTCCCATGGAGGCCTGGCTGGCCCACCGCTCCCTGGCCACCCTCCAGCTGCGGGCCGGGCGCCAGTGGGGCAACGCGCTGATGGTGGCCGAGGCGCTGGCCGACCGGCCCGAGGTCACCGGGCTGCGCTACCCGGGGCTCCCGTCGGACCCCTCCCACAAGACGGCCGTCCGGCAGATGCGCGGCTTCGGCTCGGTGGTCTCCTTCACCCTCCCGGACCGCGCGCACGCGGAACGCTTCATGACCGCCCTGCACCTGGTCGAGGACGCCACCAGCTTCGGCGGAGTCCGCTCCACCGCCGAGCGGCGCGGCCGCTGGGGCGGCGACGACGTGCCGGAGGGCTTCATCCGCTTCTCCGCCGGGGCCGAGGACCCCGAGGACCTGGTCGCCGACGTGCTCCGGGCCCTCGATTCCGCGGCCGCCGGGGCCTGAGCGGCCGAGGGAGCATCAGGGCGGTCCGAGCCTCCCCCCTGGTGGCTCGGACCGCCCCGGGTTCCCCGAGAGAAGAACCACGCCGACAAGGCTAGTTGACTCAGCGTCAGAGTCCAATCACGGTAACGACAGGGGCCTATCGGCATATTTATAGTTGAAGGCCCCCACCGAGAGGGGCCGCCATGGACCTGGCCCTGCTGCGCACCTTCGTCGCCGTGCACCGGGCCGGCTCGTTCACCCGGGCCGCCGCGCTCCTCGGGCTGTCACAGCCCGCCGTCACCTCGCAGATCCGCACCCTGGAACGACAGCTCGGCCGGCCCCTGTTCCACCGGCGCGCCCGGGGCGTCACCCCCACGGCCGTCGGCGACGAACTGGCCCACAAGGCCGCCCCGCACCTCGACGCGCTGCTCCGGATCGCCGAGACCGAGCGGGAGGCCGCCGGAGCCCTGCGGACCCTGCACCTCGCCGGGCCCCCGGAGTTCCTCTGCCTGCGCGTCCTGCCCGCCCTCGCACCCCTGGTCGGCCAGGGCCAGACCCTGCGGACCGCTCTTGCGCCGGGCGCCGAGGAGAACCTCGCCGGTCTGGCCGCCGGGCAGCACGACCTGGTCGTCACCACCGCCCGGCCGCGCGGCGGCCCCTTCACCACGACCGTCCTCTGCGACGAGGAACAGGTGCTGGTCGCCGCTCCCTACTGGGCCGCCCTGGCCGACCCCTCCGCACTGAGCGCTTCCGGCCCCGCGGCACTCGACGGGATCCCGGTCGTCGAGGTCCACGAGAGCCTGCCCCTGGTCACCCGCTACTGGGCCGCCGTCTTCGACTCCGTGCCCGACTCCGCCGCCACCGTCGTGGCGCCCGACCTTCGGGCCGTACTGGAATGCGTCAGGGCCGGCTCCGGTCTCGCCGTCCTGCCCCGCTACCTGTGCCAGGACGCCCTCGACCGCGGTGACGTCGTCTCCCTGCTGGAACCCGCCGTGCCCCCGCTGCGCACCTGGTTCCTCGTCGTACGGGCGGGCAGCCTGGCGCTCGCCCACCTCGCCCGGGCCCACGACCGCCTGCTGCGCGCCGCCGTGCACTGGTGAGCCCCTCGGGTTTCGGACGATGGCGCGTTTCGGAAGGGCGGGCGTGGGCCACTCTTCTCCCATGACCGAACGTCCCGTGGTCAAACGCACCGCCCGCGCGATCCTGCTCGACGGTGGCGACCTGATCCTCATCAAGCGCACCAAGCCCGGCGTCGACCCGTACTGGCTCACTCCCGGCGGCGGTGTGGAAGCCTCGGACAGCACTGTCGTCGACGCCCTCCACCGGGAGCTCCACGAAGAGCTCGGTGCCAAGGTCACCGATGTGGTGCCCTGTTTCGTCGACACCGTCGAGCACATCGACTCCGGGGGAGTGACCGGGGTGAAGGTGCAGCACTTCTTCGTCTGCCGGCTCGAATCCATGGACCCCGGCCTACGCCACGGCCCCGAAGTCGACGAGCCCCAGGGGGAATACGAGATCGTCCGCGTGCCCTTCAGCCGGGTGGGCATCGCCGCCGTCCACCTGGTCCCGCTCTCACTGCGCCACTACCTCGACGGCAACATCGAGGGGGTGCGCGCCATGCACGCCCCCGACCTGGGCTGACGACGCCGGGAGAGCGGCGGGCCGAGCCGTGCTCAGCCGGCCACGCCCGCCAGCTCCTCCAGGGCGTCGTAGCGGATGCGCTCCCCGGGGATCCCGATCCGCTTGAGCGCGTCCACACCGCTGCGGACCATCGCGGGCGGTCCCGAGATGAAGGCGTCGTACGAGCTCCAGGGCCCGTGCTCACCGACCGCCTGCGGCAGCTGCCCGGCCAGCCCCTCGCCGATCACCGGGCGGACCGACAGCCACGGATGGGAGCGCTGCAACCCGAGCAGGGTGTCCTTGTCGTAGAGGTCGTGATCGCTGCGCGCCCCGAAGAAGACCTCCACCGGGCGCCGCTCACCGTGCTCGGCGACGTCCTCGATCAGCGCCTTGATCGGGGCGATGCCGGTACCGCCGCCCAGGCACAGCATCCCGTTGTCGGTGCTGTGGTCCACCACCATCGAACCGGCCGGCGGTCCCAGCCGCAGGACGTCGCCCGGCCGGGCGTGCCGTACCAGGGCGTTGGAGACCCAGCCCGCCGGGACGGCCTTGACGTGGAAGGACAGCAGCCCGTCCGCGCGGGGCGCCGAGGCGAAGGAGTAGTGCCGCCAGACCCGCGGCCACCAAGGGGTCTCCAGACTCGTGTACTGGCCGGCGAGGAACGGGTACGGCTGGTCGGGGCGGACCGTCAGCACGGCGATGTCCGAGGTGCGCAGGTCGTGCGAGACCACCTCGGCGTGCCACCAGGCCGGCGCCTTGGCCTCGTCCTCCGCGGCCGCGTCGATCATCGTCTGCGAGATGGCGGTGTACGCGCGCACCCACGCCGCCTCGGTCTCCGGCCCCCAGGTGAATTCCGCGTACCGGGCCAGCGCGCCGATCAGCGCCTCTCCGACCGCCGGGTAGTGGGCGGACACGGTGCCGTACTTGCGGTGCCCGGCGCCGAGCCGGCGCAGGTACGGGGTCAGCACGGCCGGGTCGTCGATGTGCTCGGCGGCGGTCAGCAGGGCCTTCAGCAGCCGGTCGCGCTGGACGTCCATGGCCGCTGGGAACATCTCCCGGACCTCGGGGTGCCCCGTGAAGACCAGGGCGTAGAAGTACGAGGTCACTTTGTCCGCGACGGGTGCGATCTCCGCGAGGGTCCGGCGGATGAGCACGGCGTCCGGGGAGGGCTCGATCGCACCGCCCCCGGTGGGTATCCGGCCCGTCGGTCTGGCCGATCTGGTGGGCGGAGCGTCCATGCGGTGCCTCGCTTCGAGCATCTCGGTCGGGTCTCACACGCCACGGCCTCGAATCCGTGGTTCCGGGTTTCACAGCGTGCCAGCCGACCGAGAGCCCGGCGGAGGAATGGAAGAAACGGGGTTTCGAACCCCCTTTTCCCCTTAAGATGCCTCGACTCCCGGGCGCGCCGCACCCACGAGCTGGTATGCCTCCCGGAGGTCCCGGCCCTGGTAGACGTACGTGGCCCGCTCCGCCAGATGGGGGCGCGCGTTCACCGCGACCGAGCGCGGCACCGCCTCGAAGAGCACCGCGTCGGTCATGGAGTCCCCGTACGCGACACAGTCGGCCCGGCCCACTCCGAACTGCGCGCACAGCGCGTCCGCGACCTCCACCTTGCGCTCGGGCGTCAGGATCCCGGTCACATCGACGGGGCCGGTGAAGGGCACCGCCGGGAAGACCGAGCCGTGGGCGGCGTGCGCCCCCCACTCCAGCAGCAGCTCCACGAAGAACGAGGGGGACAGCGAGATCACCGCGCAGTAGTCACCGCGCTCCCGGATCTCCGTCCAGACCTCCTGGATGCCCGCCAGCCAAGGCGACCCGTCGAAGGCCGCCCGGACGTGCGCGGGCGTCAGGTCCGCCCACAGCTCGCGGGCCGCGACCGAGAACTCGTGCGGGCCGATCTCCCGCGCGCTGAAGGCCCGCTCCAGCTCGGCGATCTCGGTGTCCACGCCGAGCTGCCGGGAGATCTCCACGGGCGCGGCCGAGCCGTACATCAGGGTGCCGTCGAGGTCGAACAGGTGCAGCGAAGTCATAGCTGCCGAGGCTATCCGCTCCGTCGAACGGAGCGGATGTTTCACGTGAAACATCCGCTGGCCGGATCCCTCAATTCCCTGGACTCGCCATGAGCTGATGATCCACTCTGGGCCGGTGACACCACCACCGCTCACCGACCTGCCGATCCGCGCACTGACCACGGAAGACCTCCGTCACTGCGCCGACCTGTCCGAGGACCGCGGCTGGCCGCGCGAGGACCACAAGTGGGGGCTGCTCCTCGCCGCCGGCGACGGCTACGGCATCGACGCACCCGACGGCCGGGGGCTCGCCGCCGCCTGCGTCGTCACCCGGTACGGAGACATCGCAGCGAAGCCCGACCTCGCCGCCATCGGGATGGTCCTCGTCGCCGACCGGTACGCCCGCAAGGGCCTGGGCCGGCGCCTCATGCGGCACGTGTGCGACGACGTGCTCGCCGGCGTCCCGCTCACCCTGCACGCCACCCCGTACGGCCGCCCGCTCTACGAGGAGATCGGCTTCGACACCACGGGCCGCGCCGAGATGCTCCGGGGCGCCTTCCGCCCCGAGCCGGACGGCCCCGCCGCGGGCCCCGCCGCTGTCCGCGTGCGGCCGGCCTCCGCCGAGGACCTCCAGGGGATCGTCCGGCTGGACACCGAGGTGTTCGGCACCGACCGGACCCACCTCATCACCCGGCTCCCGGCCTTCACCGACAGGCTGCTCGTCGCCGAGGACCGCTCCGGCGCCCTCATCGGCTACGCCGCGATCTGGCCCAACATGGACACCCACGTCGTCGGCCCCCTGATCGCCCGCGACACCGCCACCGCCAAGGCCCTGGTTTCCTCGCTGGCCGCCGGCACCGCACGCGACCTGCGCACCGACGTCGACGTGCGCCACGAGGAACTCCTCGCGTGGCTCAAGGAGCGCGGACTGGAGTCCGTCGCCTTCAACGCCGTCATGACCCGGGACATCCCGGGCCTTCCCGGCGACTGGTCCCGCCGCTGGGCGCCGCTCACCGTCGCCGCCGGCTGAAACGAGGAGACCCCACATGACCGAAGCCCCCGAGCTGACCATCCGCCCGGCCACCGAGGCCGATCTGCCCGACATCGTCGCCATGCTCGCCGACGATCCGCTCGGCGCGACCCGCGAGTCCCCGGACGACCTGGCCCCGTACACCGCGGCACTCAAGCGGCTGACCGACGACCCCCACCAGCACGTCGTCGTCGCGGTCCGCGGCGAGCGCGTCGTGGGCACCCTCCAGCTCACGTTCGTTCCCGGCCTGTCCCGCAAGGGCGCCACCCGCTCCATCATCGAAGGCGTCCGGGTCCACGCCGACGAGCGCGGCACCGGTCTCGGGACCCGGTTCATCGAATGGGCCGTCGAACGGTCCCGGCAGGAGGGCTGCCTGCTGGTCCAGCTCACCTCGGACGTGACCCGCACCGACGCCCACCGGTTCTACGAGCGGCTCGGTTTCACCGCCTCCCACGTGGGGTTCAAGCTCCAGCTCTGAGCGGTCCCGGCACGGGCCGGGCCGCTGTCGGCGGCCCGGCCTACGATCGGGAGGATGAGCCCCAGTCTCCCCGCCATCACCACCGCCGAGCGTCGCCACCGGCTGGGCCGGCGGCACCGCCTGGCTCCCTCCGTCCGCGCCGCCACCACCGGCCAGGCCGCGGACGCCGTGGTCGCCCTGCACGCCACGGACGCCGCGACCGTCTTCCTCTCCGTCCGCGCCCGGCTGGCCGACGGCGGGCCCGCCGCGGTCGAGCAGGCCCTGTACGAGGACGTCAGCGTCGTCCGCATGCTCAGCATGCGCAACACCCTCTTCGCCGTCTCCACCGAACTCGCCCCGTACGTGGACTCGTCCACCGCCCGGGGCATCGCGGTGAAGGAACGCCGGACCCTCCTCAAGCACCTCGCGGAGGACGGCCAGGGGCTCGACGCCGACTGGCTGGAACACGCCGAGGCCGCCGCGCTCGACGCGCTCGACGCCCTGGGCGCCGCGACGGGCAGCCAGCTCTCGGCGGCGGTGCCCGCCCTGCGGCAGAAGATCACCATCGGCCGGGGCAAGAAGTACGAGACCGAGACCGGTGTCGCCACGCGCGTCATCCGTCTCCTGGCCGCCGACGGCCGCATCCGGCGGGACCGGCCGCGCGGGACGTGGACGTCCAGCCAGTTCCGGTGGGTGCACACACAGCCCTGGTCCGCCGTGCCCGCCGCCGAGGCCCGTGCCGAACTCGCCCGCCGCTGGCTCCACGCCTACGGTCCGGCCACCGAGGCCGACCTCAAGTGGTGGACCGGCTGGAGCCTCACCGACGTACGCAAGGCCCTGGCCGCCGTGGGCCCCGAGGAGGTCCGCCTCGACGGCGGCGGCACGGCGCTCGTCTGCCCCGGTGACACCGGGCCCGAGCCGGCCCCGGAACCCTGGGCCGCGCTGCTGCCCGGCCTCGATCCCAGTGCCATGGGCTGGTCGGACCGGGGCTTCCACCTCGACCCCGCCCACCGTCCCGCCCTGTTCGACTACGCGGGCAACATCGGGCCGACCGTGTGGTGGAACGGCGAGATCGTCGGCGGCTGGGCCCAGCGCTCCGACGGGAGGATCGTCTGGCGGCTGCTGGGCAGCCCCGGCCGGGCCGCCGAGGAGGCGGTCGCCGCCGAGGCCGCCCGGCTCGCCGACTGGGTGGGCGACGCCCGGATCACGCCCCGCTTCCGCACCCCGCTGGAGCGCGAGCTCATCGCCTGAGCCGGGCACAGGGCCCGCCGGGCGTCAGCCGATGCCGCGCCAGCCCTGCGGGTCCACCCCGCCGGGCACCGGGGCCGCCGGGTCGTACGGCTCGCGCGTGAAGACGAACGACGCGAGGTCGAGGTGGCTCACGGAGCCGTCCTCACGCCTGACCGCCCGCAGCGTCTCGCCGGCGTAGTAGCCCGTCAGGCCGGTCCAGGTGCCGTCCGGTCCGGCGCGGAAACGGGCCGTCCGGCCGGTGGCGCCGACCGGGCTCAGCTCCAGCGAGCCGTCCTGGTTCAGCCGCAGGACCTGCGCCGAAGTACCCCAGTACCAGGGGCCGCACAGCTCCAGCGGCACCTGGTCGTCCTCCTTGAACGGACGCCACGGCTCGGGGATGCGCGGCTCCGCCTCCGCGACGATCGCGACGAGGTCGGCGGCCACCGTGGAGGCCGGCAGGCCCGAGGTGCAATTCGCCAGTACGACCGCCGCCACGTCGTCCGCCTCGCTGAACCAGAGGCCCGCGACGAACCCGGGCAGCGAACCGCCGTGCCCCGCGATCCGACGTCCGCCCTGGTCCGCCACCTGGAGTCCCAGCCCGTACCCGAGGTCGGCTGAGCCGGGCTCCGGGGGCGCCACCGAAGTACGCATCTCCCGTACGCTCTCGGCACTCAGCACCCGGTCGTCACCCCGCATCAGCAGCCGCGCGAACCGGGCCAGGTCTCCGGTGGTGGACCACAGCTGACCGGCCGCCGCCATCAGCCCCAGGTCCTCGGACGGCTCCGGCATCATCACGTCCGCCCACGGGTGCACCGCCCAGCCGCCCGCGTGCGGAGCCTGCGGCAGACCGCTCGTACGGCCGAGCCCCAGCGGCTCCAGTACCTCGGCGCGCAGCACCTCCTCCCACGGCTTGCCCCGGAGCGCCTCCACGAGCGAACCCAGCAGGGTGTATCCGGGGTTGGAGTAGTGGAACCGGGTCCCCGGCACGTGCTTGAACGGCTCCTCGCCGAGCACGTCGGCGAGCTCCGGCCGCAGCGCCGCCGACGAGCGCTCCCACCACTCGCCCGGGGTCTCCGCCGCGAGACCCGAGGTGTGGGCCAGCAGCTGGGCGATGGTCACCTCGTCCGCGCCGCTCCCGGGCAGGTGCTTGCCCAGCGGGTCCGAGAGGTCCAGCAGGCCCTCGTCGCGCAGCCGCATCACAAGGACGGCGGTGAAGGTCTTGGTGATCGAGCCGATCCGGTACTGCACGTTCCCGTCCGGTCCATGGCCCTCCACGGAGGTCCGGGAGCCCTCCCAGACCACCTCGCCACCGCGTACGACGGCCGCCACCAGCGAAGGGGACCGGCCCTCGCGCTGGGCGACGGCCACCCGGTGCCTCAGGGCACGCCGGGTGGCGGGGAGAAGTTCCAGGTCTTCAGAGAGCGCGTCCATGATCGGATGCTACGTGTTGGCCATGTCCACGAACCGCGAATAATGGCCCTGGAAGGCCACGGTGATGGTGGCCGTCGGACCGTTTCGGTGCTTGGCGACGATCAGGTCCGCCTCGCCCGCGCGGGGCGACTCCTTCTCGTACGCGTCCTCGCGGTGCAGCAGGATCACCATGTCGGCGTCCTGCTCGATCGAGCCGGATTCACGCAGGTCGGAGACCATCGGCTTCTTGTCGGTGCGCTGCTCGGGGCCACGGTTCAGCTGGGAGAGCGCGATCACCGGCACCTCCAGCTCCTTGGCCAGCAGCTTGAGGTTTCGGGACATGTCCGAGACCTCCTGCTGGCGGCTCTCGGGCCGGCGCGAGCCGCCCGACTGCATCAGCTGGAGGTAGTCGATGACGACGAGGGAGAGGTCGTTGCGCTGCTTGAGCCGGCGGCACTTGGCCCGGATCTCCATCATCGACAGGTTGGGGGAGTCGTCGATGTACAGCGGGGCGGCCGAGACGTCCGGCATCCGGCGGGCGAGCCGGGTCCAGTCGTCGTCGGTCATGGTGCCCGAGCGCATGTGGTGCAGCGCCACCCGGGCCTCCGCCGAGAGCAGGCGCATGGCGATCTCGTTGCGGCCCATTTCGAGGGAGAAGATGACGCTCGGCAGGTTGCTCTTGATGGAGCAGGCGCGGGCGAAGTCCAGCGCGAGCGTCGACTTGCCCATGGCGGGGCGGGCGGCGATGACGATCATCTGGCCCGGGTGCAGGCCGTTGGTCAGGGAGTCGAGATCGGTGAAGCCGGTCGGCACGCCGGACATCTGGCCGGAGCGCGAGCCGATCGCCTCGATCTCGTCGAGCGCGCCCTCCATGATGTCGCCCAGCGGCAGGTAGTCCTCGGAGGTCCGCTGCTCGGTGACGGCGTAGATCTCGGCCTGGGCGCTGTTGACGATCTCGTCGACGTCGCCGTCCGCCGCGTAGCCCATCTGTGTGATCTTCGTACCGGCCGCGACGAGGCGGCGCAGGACGGCCCGCTCGTGGACGATCTCCGCGTAGTACTCGGCGTTCGCCGCGGTCGGCACGGACTGCACCAGGGTGTGCAGGTACGAGGCGCCGCCGACCTTGCCGATCTCACCGCGGCGGGTCAGCTCGGCGCCGACCGTGATGGGGTCGGCGGGCTCTCCCTTCGCGTACAGGTCGAGGATGGCCTGGTAGATCGTCTCGTGCGAGGGCCGGTAGAAGTCGTGGCCCTTGAGGACCTCGACCACGTCGGCGATCGCGTCCTTGGACAGCAGCATGCCGCCGAGCACCGACTGCTCGGCGTCCAGGTCCTGCGGCGGGACGCGCTCGAAGCCGCCCCCTCCGCCGTCCCAGGAGCCGCCCTCGCGGCCCCGGTCCTGCTGGTCGTCCCCGCGGCCGCGGCCTTCGCCGCCCCGGCGCGAGCGGGCGGGCAGACGGTCACTGGGACCGCTGTCGGCCCAGGGGTCGTCCATGGGCTCGGGCATGCTCACCGGGCCACCTCCTCCCGTCCGCAACGCGGACCTCGCCGTGGCAATCTTTCTACGACACGGCTCTGACATTTGGGACACCCGAAACGGCTCTGGGCGCGTCGGGCAACGCACAACGGTAGGGCCGCGAGCGACGTCAGCCAATCTTGTTATCCACAGGCTGTGTGGATGAGATGTGGACGACGGACCCAATGCTGTGGGTAAGTCGCCCGAAGCTGTGCACAGAGCGGGGGACGACGCTGTGGACAAAATCACCCACCCCCTCCCGGCACCCCGCCTGACCTGCGACTTTCTCCTCCATCAGCGGCGGTGGAGAAAATTCTTGGCCACTGTCTCAAGATCGCCCCCAACGGGCCGGAAAGAACGCCCAAGTCAGAGGCTTGGTAAGGACCCAAATAACCTTGTATCCATTACCTGTGGAAGATTAGATTGAGCACATGACACAGGCCCCCACCACGGCGAAGTCCACTGCGAGACGACACGACCGCGAGATCCTCGCGCTCGCCGTGCCGGCTTTCGGCGCCCTCGTGGCCGAGCCGCTCTTCGTGATGGCCGACAGCGCCATCGTGGGACACCTCGGCACCCCCCAGCTGGCCGGCCTCGGCGTAGCGGCGGCGCTCCTGACCACCGCCGTGAGCGTCTTCGTCTTCCTCGCCTACGCGACCACCGCGGCCGTGGCCCGGCGCGTCGGCGCCGGCGACCTCCAGGCCGCCATCCGGCAGGGCATGGACGGCATCTGGCTCGCCCTCCTGCTCGGCACCGCGGTCCTCGTCGCCGTCCTGCTCACCGCGCCCGGCCTGGTCTCCCTCTTCGGAGCCTCGGAGACGGCCGCCCCTTACGCAGAAACGTATCTGCGGATCTCCGCGCTCGGCATTCCCGCCATGCTCATGGTCCTGGCGGCCACCGGTGTCATCCGCGGCCTCCAGGACACCCGCACGCCGCTCTACGTGGCCATCGGCGGCTTCGCCCTCAACGGCGCCCTCAACGTGGCCCTGGTCTACGGCGCCGGCCTCGGCATCGCGGGATCGGCCTGGGGCACGGTCATCGCCCAGTGCGCCATGGCCGGCGCGTACCTCTTCGTGGTCGTCCGCGGCGCCCGGCGCCACGGCGCCTCCCTGCGGCCCGACGCGGCCGGCATCCGCGCCTGCGCCCAAGCCGGTGTGCCGCTGCTGGTCCGCACCCTGTCCCTGCGCGCCATCCTGATGATCGCGACCGCCGTGGCGGCCCGGCTGGGGGACGCGGACATCGCGGCCCACCAGATACTGCTGTCCCTCTGGAGCCTGCTCGCCTTCGCCCTGGACGCGATCGCGATCGCCGGCCAGGCCATCATCGGCCGCTACCTGGGTGCCGGCGACACCGAGGAGGCCAGGACGGTCTGCCGGCGGATGCTGATGTGGGGTGTGGTCTCGGGCGTCGTCCTGGGCCTGCTGGTCGTCCTGGCACGTCCCGTGTTCATCCCGCTGTTCACCGGCGACCCCGTGGTCGAGGACGCGTTGCTGCCCGCCCTGCTGGTCGTGGCCCTGAGCCAGCCGGTCTGCGGGATCGTCTTCGTCCTGGACGGAGTGCTGATGGGGGCGGGCGACGGGCGCTACCTGGCGTGGGCGATGCTGCTGACCCTGGCCGTCTTCGCCCCGGCCGCGCTCCTGGTCCCCGCCCTGGGCGGCGGGCTGACGGCGCTCTGGTGGGCCATGACGCTGATGATGCTGGTCCGGATGGCCACCCTCCAGCTCCGCGCCCGCTCCGGCCGCTGGCTGGTCGCGGGAGCCACCCGGTGACCGGGGGATGTTTCACGTGAAACATCCCCCCTGAACACCGCCCAGCCCCTGACGAAGGGCCGGGAACGACGAAGGGCCGCACCCCGGAGGGTGCGGCCCTTCACGCGCTGCCCTTAGGCGGCGACGACCTCGATGCCCACGTTCGCGACGACCTCGGCGTGCAGACGCACGGAGACCTGGTACGAACCGAGGGTCTTGATCGGGGAGCCCAGCTCCACGCGACGCTTGTCGACCTTCGGGCCACCGGAAGCCTCGACCGCAGAAGCGATGTCGGCCGGGGTGACGGAACCGAAGAGGCGACCGGCGTCACCCGCGCGGGTGGCCAGACGGACCTTCACGCCCTCGAGCTTGGCCTTGACCTCGTTGGCCTGCTCGATGGTCGCGATCTCGTGGATCTTGCGGGCGCGGCGGATCTGCGCCACGTCCTTCTCGCCACCCTTGGTCCAGCGGATCGCGAAACCACGCGGGACCAGGTAGTTGCGAGCGTAACCGTCCTTGACGTCGACGACATCGCCGGCGGTGCCGAGGCCAGAGACCTCGTGGGTCAGGATGATCTTCATTAGTCGGTCACCCTTTCCTTATCGCGCGGTGGACGTGTAGGGCAGCAGCGCCATCTCACGGCTGTTCTTCACGGCCGTGGCGACGTCACGCTGGTGCTGCGTGCAGTTGCCGGTAACGCGGCGGGCACGGATCTTGCCGCGGTCGGAAATGAACTTCCGCAGCATGTTCGTGTCCTTGTAGTCCACGTACGCGGTCTTGTCCTTGCAGAACGCGCAGACCTTCTTCTTAGGCTTGCGCACAGGCGGCTTCGCCATTGTGTCTCTCCTGTGTGATCAAGAAGTTTGGAAGGAGCTGCCCTAGAAGGGCGGCTCGTCCGAGTAGCCACCGCCGGAGCCGCCGGAGCTTCCGCCCCAGCCGCCCCCGCCGCCGCCCTGCTGGCCGCCGGCCGGCGCGCTGGACGCCCACGGGTCGTCGGAGGGAGCTCCGCCGCCCTGGGGCCCGTTGCTGGGGGCTCCGCCCCAGCCGCCGCCACCGCCCTGCTGCTGCTGACCGCCGCCGCCGTATCCACCCTGGCCACCGCGACCGGTGGTCTTGGCGACCTTGGCCGTGGCGTTCTTCAGGCTGGGGCCGACTTCCTCGACGTCCAGCTCGTAGACCGTGCGCTTGACACCCTCACGGTCCTCGTAGGACCGCTGCCGCAGCCGGCCCTGCACGATGACGCGCATGCCCCGCTGAAGGGACTCGGCGACGTTCTCAGCCGCCTGCCGCCACACCGAGCAGGTCAGGAACAGGCTCTCGCCGTCCTTCCACTCGTTGGTCTGACGGTCGAAGGTGCGGGGGGTGGACGCGACACGGAACTTCGCGACCGCCGCACCCGAGGGGGTGAAGCGCAGCTCGGGGTCGTCGACGAGATTGCCGACGACCGTGATGACGGTCTCGCCTGCCATGGATGAACCTCTCGGCGGGGATTGCTGCTGGGCTGCTGTGCTACTCGGTCCCGATTACCGCTGAACCGAAGTTCAGTGGGTCTCGGGGCGGAGGACCTTGGTCCGGAGAACCGACTCGTTCAGGTTCATCTGGCGGTCGAGCTCCTTGACGACCGCAGGCTCGGCCTGCAGGTCGAGGACCGAGTAGATGCCCTCGGGCTTCTTCTTGATCTCGTAAGCGAGACGACGACGGCCCCAGGTGTCGACCTTCTCGACCTTTCCGTTGCCCTCACGGACGACGGAGAGGAAGTTCTCGATCAGGGGGGCGACAGCGCGCTCCTCCAGATCGGGGTCGAGGATGACCATCACTTCGTAGTGACGCATGTGGAACCCACCTCCTTTGGACTCAGCGGCCACGGTCGTTCCGTGGCAGGAGGGTCGTGATGCGTGCGCACGGCGTCCGAGAGCAGACACCGCGCAGCTGTACAGACTACCTGCTCGCGTCCTTCCGGTTGAAATCCGGCAGGAGAGGGCCACAATCTGTATCCATCGGGTGTGCCGGTGCCGTGCCCCCCGCCCCAGGCCGGAGGCAGCGCCGCGCACCGCTCTGCGTCAGCCAGGAGGTGCCTTCCGATGGCACAGGCAATGCATCCCCAGTCCTCGCGCCCGCCGATCTCGCTCCTCTCCACCGACGGCAAGCCCCACCCGGTCCAGGACACCCTGATGGTGGTCACCCTGGTCCTCGGCGCCGTGGCGTTCGTCACTGCGTTCTTCCACAATCTGCACCTGCTCAGTTCCTGGGCCGGGCTGATCGGGATCGGGACCGGGCTGTACGGACAGTTCATCTCCGCCACCACCCGCGAGCGCTTCGCGCTGATCATCGGCCTTGGCGCGTCTGCCATCGGCTTCATGCTCGGAATGGCGCACGGCGGCCTCTTCGGCGGCTGGCTGGGCTGACCGGGGGACCTCCGCGACGGGGCGCCGGCCTCCCTCCGGCCCAGGCACCGGCCTGTCCCCCAGATGGGTGGCGCCACCGTCGCAGTAGGCTTCGCGCCATAGCAGCGAAGCCGCCGGAGGAGACACCCCGCATGAGCCTGTCCCTGAGCACCATCAGCCGAGAGCAGCATCTGGCGTACCTCCAGAGCCTGCCTTCGGCTAGCCACTGCCAGGTCCCGGCATGGGCCGACGTCAAGAACGAGTGGCGGTCGGAGAACCTCGGCTGGTTCGACAAGAACGGCGAACTCGTCGGCGTCGCACTCGTGTTGTACCGCCAGCTGCCCAAGGTGAAGCGGTACCTCGCGTACCTCCCCGAGGGCCCGGTCATCAACTGGTACGCCCCGAACCTGGACGAGTGGCTCCAGCCGATGCTGGCCCACCTCAAGCAGCAGGGCGCCTTCACCGTGAAGATGGGTCCGCCCGTCGTCATCCGCCGCTGGAACTCGGCCGCCATCAAGGCCGGCATCCAGGACCCCGAGGTCAAGCGCCTGCGTGACGTGGAGGCCTCGCACATCGAGCCCCGCGCCTTCGAGGTGTCCGACAAGCTGCGCCGCATGGGCTGGCAGCAGGGCGAGGACGGCGGCGCCGGCTTCGGCGACGTCCAGCCCCGCTACGTGTTCCAGGTCCCGCTGGCCAACCGCTCCCTGGACGACGTCCTCAAGGGCTTCAACCAGCTGTGGCGCCGCAACATCAAGAAGGCCGAGAAGGCCGGCGTCGAGGTCGTCCAGGGCCGCTACGAGGACCTGCCGACCTGGCAGTACCTCTACGAGATCACGGCCGAGCGCGACAAGTTCCGCCCGCGCCCGCTCAGTTACTTCCAGCGTCAGTGGACGGCCCTCAACTCCGAGGACCCCAACCGCATGCGCCTGTACATCGCGAAGCACGAGGGTGAGCCGCTGGCCGCCGCCACGATGATCACCGTCGGCCAGCACGTCTGGTACTCGTACGGCGCATCCGCGAACCACAAGCGCGAGGTCCGCCCCTCGAACGCGATGCAGTGGCGCATGCTGCGCGATTCGTACGCACTGGGTGCCAGCGTCTACGACCTGCGCGGCATCTCTGACACGCTGGACGAGAACGACCACCTGTTCGGCCTGATCCAGTTCAAGGTCGGTACGGGCGGCGAGGCCGTCGAGTACGTCGGCGAGTGGGATTTCCCGCTCAACAAGGTGCTGCACAAGGCGCTCGACATCTACATGTCGCGCCGCTGACCCAGCTGTTTTTCGAGAGAGGTTCCGGACGGGCATGGCGCTCACGCTCTACGTCGACACCGCGCGCTGGCGTGCGCACCAGAAGCAGATCACGGACCAGTTCCCCGGTCTGATCCCGGTCTGCAAGGGCAACGGCTACGGCTTCGGCCACGAGCGGCTGTGCGAGGAGGCGACCCGGATGGGCGCCGACATCCTGGCCGTCGGCACCACGTACGAAGCCGCGAGCATCAAGGACCACTTCGGCGGCGACCTGCTCGTCCTCACCCCCTTCCGGCGGGGTGAGGACCCGGTGCCGCTGCCCGACCGGGTGATCCGCTCGGTGGCCTCGGTGGACGGGGTCCGCGGCCTGGTCGGAGCCCGTGTGGTCATCGAGTGCATGAGCTCGATGCGCCGCCACGGCATCTCCGAGCAGGACCTCGGCCTGCTCCAGTCGGCGATCGAGGACGTGCGGCTGGAGGGCTTCGCCCTGCACCTGCCGCTGGACCGCCCCGACGGCTCGGACGCCGTCGAGGAGGTCATCGGCTGGATGGACCGGCTGCGCGCGGCCCGGCTGCCGCTGCACACCATGTTCGTCAGCCACCTGCGGGCCGAGGAGCTGGCGCGGCTCCAGCAGCAGTTCCCGCAGACCCGCTTCCGGGCCCGCATCGGCACCCGCCTGTGGCTGGGCGACCACGACGCGACCCAGTACCGGGGCTCGGTCCTGGACGTCACCCGGGTCGCCAAGGGCGACCGCTTCGGCTACCGCCAGCAGAAGGCCGCCTCCGACGGCTGGCTGGTCGTGGTCGCGGGCGGCACCTCCCACGGCGTGGGCCTGGAGGCCCCCAAGGCCCTCCACGGGATGATGCCGCGCGCCAAGGGCGTCGCCCGGGCCGGTCTGGCCACGGTCAACCGGAACCTGTCGCCCTTCGTCTGGGCGGGCAAGCAGCGCTGGTTCGCCGAGCCGCCGCACATGCAGGTGTCGATCCTGTTCGTGCCCTCGGACGCGACCGAGCCGAAGGTGGGCGACGAGCTGGTGGCCCACCTGCGCCACACCACGACGCAGTTCGACCGGGTGCTCGACTCCTGAGCCGGCCCCCGGTTCCCGGGCCAGCAGGCCCGGTCAGTCCCTGGGGTCCACGCCCCAGGCGACCCGCTGTCCCTCCGAAGGCGCCGCGTACCGCGGCGCCTTCGCCCTTTCCGAGAGGGTGAAGACGTCCTCGGCCCCGTCCAGCACGCCGCCGGAGGGGTCGTCCGAGCCGTCGCGCCGCACGACGTCGCGCTCGGGCAGCAGGATGTCGCGTACGACGACGGCGCACAGGTACAGCGTGGCCAGCAGGTGGGCGGCGATGGCCAGCTGGTAGCCCTCCACGGGCAGGCCCTGGTGCTTGTCCCCGCTGCTGGTGTAGGCGAGGTAGAACCAGATCCCGAGGTAGTACGCGATCTCGCCCGCCTGCCAGATCAGGAAGTCCCGCCAGCGGGGGCGGGCCAGCACGGCGAGCGGGACGAGCCACAGCACGTACTGCGGCGAGTACACCTTGTTGGCCAGGATGAACGCGGCGACGACCAGGAAGGCCAGCTGGGCGAAGCGCGGGCGCCTGGGGGCCGTCAGGGTGAGCAGTCCGATGGCGAGGCACAGCAGCAGGGTGAGCCCGGTCGCGTACGTGTTGGCCCCTTCGAGGGGGTTGCCGGTGCGCTGGGAGATCAGCAGCCAGACGGAGCCGAAGTCGATGGGCCGCTCCTGGCTGAACTCGTAGAACCGCTTCCAGCCGTCCCAGGCGAAGTACATGACCGGGCCGTTCACCAGGAGCCAGGAGGCGGCCGCGCCGAGGGCGGCGGCGCCGAACGCCCGCCACTTCCCGGCCCGCCAGCAGAGCACGAAGAGCACTCCGAGCAGCAGGACGGGGTAGAGCTTGGCCGCGGTCGCCAGGCCGATGAAGACGCCGGCGAGCAGGGGCCGGCCGCGCGACCACATCAGCATCGCGACGGCGGCGAGGGCCACCGCCGGCAGGTCCCAGTTGATGGTGGCGTTGAGCGCGAAGGCCGGTGCCAGGGCGAGGAGCAGGGCGTCCCAGGGCCTGCGGCGGTGGGTGCGGGCGACGCAGACGGCGATGACGGCGGCGCAGGCCATCAGCATGCCCGCGTTGACCATCCAGTACATCTGCTCGCGGTGCTGGATGGAGCCGGCGGTGGGCGTCATCCAGGAGGCGACCTGCATGAAGGCCCCGGTGAGCACCGGGTACTCGAGGTACTGCATGCCGCCGTACTTCGGGTCGGTCGCGACGTCGGGGAACTCGTCGCGGTAGGGCACGAGGCCGTCGGCGAAGCCGCGGGCGGAGTACAGGTGCGGGATGTCGGAGTAGCAGGCGTGGGTGTACTGCGAGCCCGCTCCCCGGAACCAGGCCCAGTCGTAGCAGGGCAGCTTCTGCACCATGCCCAGGGCGAACATGCCGAGGGCCACGAGGACCACGACACGGACCGGGCTCAGCCAGTGGCCTCCCAGCCGGGCGTGGCGTCCGACCGGTCCCCCGATGAACTCGCTGCCGGCGGCGGCGACCTCGTCGTGCTGGGTGGGCGGTACGGGGCGGTCCTCGTGCACCTTGGTCATGGCGCCCATCCTGCCGTACCGCGCCGTGTACGGGGGAGGACCGCCGCACGGTGTGCGACGGCCCTCTCAGGCGCGGTACGGGGTCCGGGTCAGCCGGAGGCGCCCATGATGCTGCCCCAGTTGCTCGATCCGCCCGGGCGGCCGGGGCGCGTGGTCGGGGAGGGCATCGTGGTGGTGCCGCCGTCGGGGGAGCCGCCGGAGCCGGTGCCGCCGTCGGCTCCCGCGTTCGCGCCGCCGGTGACCGTCGGGTCGCAGTTCAGGTTCCAGGGCCTGGGCTTGCAGGTCGGCTTGCCGTTGCCGGACGGCGACGGGGACACCGAGGGCGAGGTGCTGGGCGAGGGCGATACCGGGACGGAGGGCGACGGTACGGCCGAGGGGGTGGGCTGGGGGGCGCCGGCCGCGTCCGCGATGACGCCGATGTCCTCGGCCTCCGGGAACTGCTTGACCGGGGTGCCCTTGAGCGCCTCGCGCATGTACTCGGTCCAGATGGCCGCCGGGATGTCACCACCGTGGATGGAGTCGACCCCGCCCACGTGGTTCATGGACATGAGCTCCTTGTTCTTGGAGGTCGGGTCGTTGCGGAAGAGGGTGACCGAGGTGGACAGCTCCGGGGTGTAGCCGACGAACCAGGCCGACTTGTTCTGGTCGGTGGTGCCGGTCTTGCCGGCCGCGGGCCGGCCCAGCTTCTTCGCCTTGGTTCCGGTGCCGTTCTCGACGACGTTGCGCAGGACCTTGGTGACGTTGTCCGCGATGGAGTCGTCCATGGCGCGGGACTCCTTGGGCGGGGCGAAGCCGGGCACCTCCTTGCCGTCCTTGACGACCTTCTTCACGGAGAAGGGCTCCCGGTGGGTGCCGGAGGCGGCGAAGGTGGCGTAGGAGTCGGCCATGCGGATGGCGCTGGGCGTCGAGGTGCCGAGGGCGAAGGAGGCGTTGTTGTTCTTGTCCATCGACTCCTCCAGGATCCCGGTCGATTTCGCGACCTCGCGGACCTTGCTGTGGCCGACGTCGAAGACGAGCTGGGCGAACGGGACGTTGATGGACTTCTCCATCGCCTCGTTGAGGGTCACGTAGCCGTAGGGGTACTCGCTCTCGTTCTTCTGCCGGAACGGCGTCCCGTCGTTGGCGAGCAGCGGCTTGCCCTCACGGTTGTTGATCACGGTGAGGTCGTCGGCGTTGTACTTGCTGTCGACCGAGATGCCCGAGCCCTTGGAGTTCTGCGTGCCGTACTGCATGGCGGCCGCGAGGACGTACGGCTTCCAGGTCGAGCCGACGGGGACGCCGGAGGTGTTGGCGTTGTTGGCGAAGTACTTGTGGTCCCAGCCGGGCCCGCCGTACAGGGCCACGATCGCCCCGGACTTCACGTCCACGGAGGCGGCGCCGAACTGCACGAAGGTGTCGTACTGGGGCCGCTTCTTCTCGTCGAGGAAGTCGTTGCGGGTGTCCTCCACCGCCTTGACCAGGGCGTCCACCCTGGGCTTCTCGAAGGTGGTGGTGATCGTGTAGCCGCCGAGCGCCATCTTCTCGGCGGTGATGCCGGTGGTCTTCATGACGTACTGCTTGGCCACCTCGACGAGGTAGCCGGTCTGGCCGGACATCCCGCGGGCCTGCTCGGAGTCCACCCGGGCGGGGAACTCCCTGTACTTGTCCCGCTCCGCCTTGGCCATGCGCCCCACCGCGACCTCGCGGTCGAGTACCCACGCCCAGCGGAGCCGGGCGCGCTTCTCGTTGGCCTCCGGGGTGGCGGCCGTACCGATGCCGCCGTCCGGGTTGTAGAGGTTCGGGCCCTTGAGCATGGCGGCGAGGAAGGCGCTCTCGGACGGGTTGAGGTCCTTGGCGTCCTTGCCGAAGTAGGCGCGGGCGGCGGCCTGGATGCCGTAGGCGTCGCGGCCGTAGTAGGCGGTGTTCAGGTAGCCGGCGAGGACGACGTCCTTCTCCTCGCCGACACCCAGCTTGATCGCGATGAAGAGCTCGGTGACCTTGCGCTTGAGGGTCTGCTCGGAGTCGAGGTAGTTGTTCTTGACGTACTGCTGGGTGATGGTCGAGCCGCCCTGGGTGGAACCGCCGGTGGCCATGTTCACCACGGCCCGCGCGATGCCCATCGGGTCGACGCCCTTGTCCGTCTCGAACGACTCGTTCTCGGCCGCGATCACCGCATTCCGCATGGACAGGGGAATCTGGTCGATCGGGACGATCTGCCTGTTCGTGGTGCCGCCGGTGGCGACCATCTGGGTTCCGTCGGCCCACTGGAAGACGTTGTTCTGCGCCTTGGCGGCCTTGTTCACGTCCGGGGTGCCCACGCTGGCGATGCCGATGCCGGCGCCCGCGAAGATCACTGCGAAGAAGCCCAGGAAGGTACCGCCGACCAGCTTCCAGGACGGCACGAAACGCTTCCAGCCGACCTTGCCGGCACGGGGGTAGTCGATGAACCGACCGCCTCCCTTTCCGCCCCTGCCCCCCTTCCCACCTGCGCGTCCGCGGCCGGCTGGGCTCCGCTGGGCAGCCCGGCGGGCATCGGCGCGGCTCCCGTGCGCCCCGTGTTCCGCATACGGTCCGCCGGGCGGCGCCGCGGGGACGTCACGGCCGGGTCCGGCACCACGGCCGGGGTGCTGCGGGGCGGCCCTGCGGGACGCGGCGCGGCCGCCGCCCTGGGGCTGCGGCGGTTTACGGCGGTGCTCGCTCATCGAACGACTACTCCTCGGGCAGGCGAGTGGCCTGGAAGCGGCAGGTGATTCCGGTTCCCCCCCGGTGGTCCTGCCGCACAGACTACGCACGGCCAAAACCCAACCAGTGCCGAAGTTCACCCCAAATCAGGCAACTTGCGTCGTACGAATCGGTGATGTGACGCCGGTCACCACGTCACCGCTTGTCGCTTCGAGCAGCCCGTTCTATCGTCTGGATGTATCGAGCCGATACATCAGCTCGACATAAACTCCGAAGCAGAGAGAGGGAGGCGGATGAGCAGGCGCTCCGGCATCCTCGAGTTCGCCGTCCTCGGCCTGCTTCGTGAATCCCCCATGCACGGTTACGAGCTCCGCAAGCGGCTCAACACCTCGCTGGGGGTGTTCAGGGCGTTCAGCTACGGGACTCTCTACCCCTGCCTCAAGACTCTGGTCGCAAACGGCTGGTTGATCGAAGAACCGGGGAACGCCCCGGAAGACGCTCTCGCCGCTTCACTCGCAGGGCGCCGCGCCAAGATCGTCTACCGGTTGACGGCAGCAGGTAAGGAGCACTTCGAAGAGCTCCTCTCCCACACCGGCCCCGACACATGGGAGGACGAGTCCTTCGCCGCCCGCTTCGCCTTCTTCGGCCAGACCGAGCGAGATGTGCGGATGCGGGTACTGGAGGGCCGCCGCAGCCGGCTGGAGGAGCGCCTGGAGAAGATGCGCGCCTCGCTCGCCCGTACACGGGAACGCCTGGACGACTACACGCTCGAGCTGCAGCGGCACGGAATGGAATCCGTCGAGCGTGAAGTGCGCTGGCTCAACGAGCTCATCGAGAGCGAGCGGGCGGGACGTGATCGGAGACGATCCGGACCGCCCGACGAAACTGCAAAGTGAGGCCTGTATCTCGCAGGCCTCGTTTCCGAGAACAAACAGGGAGCAACCGGAATGGGTTCGGTTCGCGTAGCCATCGTCGGCGTGGGCAACTGCGCCGCCTCGCTGGTGCAGGGCGTCGAGTACTACAAGGACGCCGACCCGGCGTCCAAGGTCCCCGGTCTGATGCACGTCCAGTTCGGCGACTACCACGTGGGTGACGTCGAGTTCGTCGCCGCTTTCGACGTCGACGCGAAGAAGGTCGGCCTCGACCTTTCGGACGCCATCGGCGCCAGCGAGAACAACACCATCAAGATCTGCGACGTCCCGAACTCGGGCGTGACCGTTCAGCGCGGCCACACCCTGGACGGTCTGGGCAAGTACTACCGCCAGACCATCGAGGAGTCCGCCGAGGCCCCGGTCGACGTGGTCCAGATCCTCAAGGACCGTCAGGTCGACGTCCTCGTCTGCTACCTCCCGGTCGGTTCCGAAGAGGCCGCGAAGTTCTACGCCCAGTGCGCCATCGACGCCAAGGTCGCCTTCGTCAACGCCCTCCCGGTCTTCATCGCCGGCACCAAGGAGTGGGCCGACAAGTTCACCGAGGCCGGTGTCCCGATCGTCGGCGACGACATCAAGTCCCAGGTCGGCGCCACCATCACGCACCGCGTGATGGCGAAGCTGTTCGAAGACCGCGGTGTCCGTCTCGAGCGCACCATGCAGCTCAACGTCGGCGGCAACATGGACTTCAAGAACATGCTGGAGCGCGACCGCCTCGAGTCGAAGAAGATCTCGAAGACGCAGGCCGTCACCTCGCAGATCCCCGACCGTGAGCTCGGCGACAAGAACGTCCACATCGGCCCGTCCGACTACGTCGCGTGGCTCGACGACCGCAAGTGGGCCTACGTCCGCCTCGAGGGCCGCGCGTTCGGCGACGTCCCGCTGAACCTCGAGTACAAGCTCGAGGTGTGGGACTCCCCGAACTCCGCCGGTGTCATCATCGACGCCGTGCGCGCTGCGAAGATCGCCAAGGACCGCGGCATCGGCGGCCCGATCCTGTCGGCCTCCAGCTACTTCATGAAGTCCCCGCCGGTCCAGTACTTCGACGACGAGGCCTACGCCAACGTCGAGAAGTTCATCAAGGGCGAGGTCGAGCGCTAGTCGGCCCAAGGGTCCTCCGGACACCTGGTCTTCGACCGTTCTTCCACCGAGGGTCCCCGGACGATGTGTCCGGGGACCCTCGGTGTGTGTGACCCTTGCCCTCATGCCAGTCGTAGGTGATCTGCGCGTACTCCTGCGCCTGAGGGACTTCCGCAACCTGCTCGCCGTACGGCTGTTCTCCCAGGCAGCCGACGGCGTCTACCAGGTCGCGCTCGCCACCTACGTGGTCTTCTCCCCCGAGAAGCAGACCTCGCCGGCGGCCATCGCCTCGGCCATGGCGGTACTGCTGCTGCCCTACTCGGCGATCGGGCCCTTCGCCGGGGTGCTGCTGGACCGGTGGCGCCGGCGCCAGGTCTTCCTCTACGGCAACCTGCTTCGGGCCCTGCTCGCCTGTGTGACCGGCGTGCTGATCGTCGTCCACGTCCCCGACTGGCTCTTCTACGCCTCGGCCCTGTCCGTGACGGCGGTCAACCGCTTCGTCCTGGCCGGGCTCGCCGCGTCCCTGCCCCATGTCGTCCGTGCCGACCAGCTGGTCACCGCGAACGCCCTCTCGCCCACCGCCGGCACCCTCGCGGCGGTCGCCGGAGGAGGGCTGGCCTTCCTCGTCCGGCTGCTGGCCTCGGGGTCCAACGCCCTCGTCGTCCTGCTCGGTGCCGCCCTCTACCTGTGCGCGGCCCTGGTCTCGCTCCGCCTGGCCATCGGGCTCCTGGGGCCCGATCACCGGGGCGGGCCCGACCATCCCTCGTTCCTCGAAGGGATCGCCCTCACGGTCCGGGGCATGGCCGAGGGCCTCAGGCACCTCGCCGGCCGCCGGGAGGCCGCGCGGGCGCTGGCCGCGATGACCCTGATGCGGTTCTGCTACGGCGCCCTGACCGTGATGCTGCTGATGCTCTGCCGCTACTCCTGGTCGGACGACGAGTCCGACGGGCTGGCCCTGCTGGGGATCGCCGTCGGGGTGTCCGGGGCCGGATTCTTCGCGGCCGCCCTCGTCACCCCCTGGCTGGTGAACCGTCTCGGACCGCTGGGCTGGATCGTCGTCTGCTCGGCGGCCTCGGCCGTGCTGGTGCCCGCGCTCGGGCTCTTCTTCGCGCCCGGGCCCATGCTCGTCGCCGCGTTCGTCCTCGGCCTCACCACCCAGGGCGCCAAGATCTCCACCGACACGGTCCTGCAGTCCCGGGTGGACGA
This sequence comes from Streptomyces sp. NPDC037421, assembly GCF_055602105.1. NCBI lineage: Bacteria > Bacillati > Actinomycetota > Actinomycetes > Kitasatosporales > Streptomycetaceae > Streptomyces > Streptomyces sp. NPDC037421. The sequence goes on along the minus strand of NZ_JBVJWV010000018.1, from coordinate 338 downwards.
CGAGTTCAGGGGACGGGTCTTCTCCGTCTACGACGTGCTCTTCAACATCGCCTTCGTCGGGGCGGCCGCCGTGGCGTCCCTCATGCTCCCCACCGACGGCCGGTCCGTCACCCTGCTCATCAGCGTGGCCCTGCTCTACGCGGCCACGGCCGCCTTCCTGCGCCGGGACGGGGCTCCTCCCCCGGCTACCGCGCGGAGTCACCCCCGGAGCCCCCGGTGAGACTTCGCCCCGGTAACGGCCGCGGGGGGGGGGGGGGGGGGGGGGGGGGGGGGGGGGGGGGGGGGGGGGGGGGGGGGGGGGGGGGGGGGGGGGGGGGGGGGGGGGGGGGGGGGGGGGG